>JBFGLJ010000033.1:0-20248 GCA_041576235.1 Gemmatimonadales bacterium
GGGGGGGGGGGGCGGGGGAGAGCGCCAGGACTCACATACTCTGGACGTCGAGGCGCAGCACATCGTCCACCAGGACGGTCTCGTGCGTCATGAAGGGCTCCCCGAACCGGGTCCGGATGAGCGAGCCGTAGTGGGCGTTTTGGGTCTCAATCAGGGAGTAGAGGTCTCGGCCTGTCGGGAAGATCTCGCCGGCGGACACCGCGCCGTCGAATTGGCTCGCGTAACAGCGGATCGCCTGCATCTTGCGCTCGAACTGGTCGGTGATGTCGACCACGAACGTAGGTGTCACCGGGTCTTCGCGGTAGGCCAGCGCGTACAGGATCTTGAAGGGGCGGTGTGGGGTTCCAGCGGCCTCGTGTTTCTCGAGCCCGGCGAGGTAGCAGGCGTCCCGTCCAAGCTCCGATGCCACGCGGTGGTCCGGATGCCGGCCCACGGGGTAGGGGAGGATCACCACCCGCGGCGCGAAGTGCCGAATGGCCTCGA
The DNA here is from genome assembly GCA_041576235.1 of Gemmatimonadales bacterium. Classification (GTDB taxonomy): domain Bacteria; phylum Gemmatimonadota; class Gemmatimonadetes; order Gemmatimonadales; family GWC2-71-9; genus JABDII01. The sequence goes on from JBFGLJ010000033.1 coordinate 484, forward strand.
CGACGACGACCCGTGATTCCCGGGTGTTCTCGAGGCCGGCGTCGGGCAAACCGGCGTTCTGCCGTTCCGTGACGCCCAGCACCTCGGCCGCGCGCCGGGCCTCCTCGGCGCGCAGCGCGGCGCTCCCCTGGGTGCCGGCCTCGCCCGCGGTGAGATCGAGGATGGCGGTGCGGTAGCCCTGGTCGGCGGCCTTGAGCAACGTGCCGGCGCAAGTGAGCTCGACGTCGTCCCGGTGGGCTGCTATGGCGAGAAGGTCAACCGGCATGGCGGCACTCCGTCACTCGTGGCGTAACGCTTCGACAGGGTCCATTCGCGCGGCACGGTTGGCAGGATAGAGCCCGAAGACGAGCCCGATGCCGATACTCACGGCGGTTGCCAGCACCGCGCTCCACAACGGCACGTCCGCGGAGATCCCCAGCGTGCGCTTGAGCACGAGCCCGGTCGTCAGGCCAAAGGCGATACCCAAGAGCCCGCCGGCCAACGTCAGGGTAGCCGCCTCGACCAGAAACTGCCAGAGGATTTCGCGGCGGGTGGCGCCGACGGCCTTGCGCAGGCCGATCTCTCGCGTCCGATCGGTGACCGACACCATCATGATGGCCATGACGCCGATCCCTCCAACCATGAGCGCGACACTCGACAGCGCGACCATGATGAGGAAGAACACCGACGTGAGATCGTTCACAATATCGAGGATTTGGTCTTGCGAGATAAAATCGAAGGTGTTCGGCGCGCCCGGGCGGAGCTGGCGCACCCGCCGGAGCGCCACCGTCGCCAGGTCCTGCGCGCGCTCGGCTTGGACCCCCGGTTTGGGCTTGACGGCGATGAAGAGCGCGTTGGTCTCATCGTAGCGGTACCCCTGGCGGGCCGACTCGTAGGGGATGATCCCCGCCGTCTCTTGGCTCGGCGGTTCGAAGATGTTGTCGGGCTTCTGGTAGATCCCGATCACTCTCATGGGACGGCCGCCGATCCGGATGGTCGCCCCCAGCGGATCGAGGCTTCCAAAGAGCCGCTCCGCCGCGAGGGTCTCGAGCACCACCACGTTCCGACCGGCCAACTCCGCGCGCGAGAAGAAGCGGCCGCGGAGCAGCGTGCCCCCCTGGATGTCCATGTAGTGATCGTCGGCGGCATACACGATCATGAACTGCGTGCGAACACTCTGGTATTCCAGCCGCTCCATGAGCTGAATCCACAGACCGGCGTAGGCGACTTCGGGAATCCGCTTGATCGCGTCGAGGTCCTCGCGATCGAGGACGGGACGGATGCGGACCTCGTACGGCAAGGCATCGGGATTGAGTGGGGTCTGGGAGAAGTACCGCATCACGTAGAACGTCGTCGGACCTGCAACTTCGATGGTATTGAAGATCTGCGAACGGACGCCCTGGACAATCGACGCCATCGCCATGACCGTGGTCACGCCGATCACCACCCCCAGGATGGTCAGCGCCGACCGGAGTTTGTTGGCCCGGAGCGCATCGAGGGCGATGCGGACGCCTTCGTCGAAATGGCTGAAGTACATGGGCTATTCCCGCCGGAGCGCCGTGATGGGATCGAGGCGGGCCGCGCGCGTAGCGGGGTACACGCCGAAGATGATGCCGGTCCCGGCGCCGAGGGTGAGGGCCACGGCCACCGACCAGAGGGTGACCCGGGCGGGCAGCGGCGAGACAGTTGATACCACAATGGCGAGCCCCCAGCCCGCAACCACGCCGAGGAGCCCCCCGATGGTCGAGAGCGTGATCGCCTCGACGAGGAACTGGCGGCGGATATCGCCTCGTGTGGCGCCCAAGGATTTTCGGATGCCGATTTCGCGGGTGCGCTCGTTTACGGTCATGAGCATGATGTTCATGATCACGATTCCGCCCACCACAATTCCGATGGCCACGACGGCCGGGATGACGGTGAAGAGTACGCGGGTGAGGTTCCGCCAGAATTCGACCAACGCGTCGGCCTTGTCCACGGTGAAGTCATTGACCTCCGTGGGCCTGAGCCGGTGGGCCAGACGCATGGCCTCCTCCGCCCGGGACATACCGGAGGCCACCGCTTCCGCGTCATTCATCTTGACCGAAATGACTGTCGTCTTCCGGCGGCCGTAGATGGACTCGAACGTCGACAACGGAAGGAGCACGAAGCCATCGAACGATTGGCCAAGCACGCGCCCCTTCTTGGCGATCACGCCTTTGACCGTCATTTCTCGGCCGGCCACGCGGATCCTCCGGCCCACCGCAAGGCCCGGCTCGCCGAAGAGTTTGTCGGCGACGTCATTGCCCAAGGCGCAGACGTAGCGACGCTCCCGGACATCGATCTCCGTGAGCGGGTCCCCGGCCTCGAAACGATAGTCTTGGACAATCTGGTACGCGGCCGTGACGCCGAACACCAGCACGTCACCAACCGTTTGATTGCGGTACCGCACGTCGCTCATGGGGGTGGGCCAGCCTGACTGTAAGGCTACGGCCTTGGCGTCGGGAAGGGCGAGTCCCACGGCCCCCGCGTCCTCTGGAGTAATGCGGGGCCGCCGCTGGATGATCCGAACCTGCTCATCGTCGAGGAGGCCCACCGTGATGGGGGTGCGCCGGACCTGGAAGGCGTTGGTGCCGATCACCGCCCCGGCGATGTTCTCCTTGACGTACGCGTTCATGCCCTGAATGATGGCCACCACGGCCACTAAGAACCCGACGGACACGATGATGCCGAGGAGCGTAAAGAACGATCGGAGTTTGCTGCCGAGGATGACCTGAAGGGCGATGCGCCACGCTTCGAGATAGGGCATGAGGGAAAATAGACTGGGTTTCGCCTATTCGTATCGCAAGGCCTCCACCGGATCGAGCTTCGCGGCCTTGTAGGCCGGGTACAGACCGAAGAATACGCCGGTGATGATCGAGGCGAAGATGGCGAGCACCACCGACCAGAGGGGAATCGCGGCCGGGATGGGCGTGAACCGCCGGACGCCGCCTGCGAGCAGCGAGCCGAGGACGAGGCCGAAGACCCCGCCCACCAGGGTCAACGTGGCTGCTTCGACCAGAAACTGGAACATGATCTCCCGGCGCGTGGCGCCCAGGGCCTTCCGGACTCCAATCTCGCGGGTGCGCTCGGTGACGGAGATCATCATGATAGCGATCACCCCGATGCCGCCCACCATGAGGGCCACCGCCGACAGGGCAAACATGACGAAGAAGAATCCCTGTGTCACACTGTTGAACGCCTCGAGAAAGCGATCCTGGGTGATGACCGCGAAATTGTTTTCATCTTTGGGTTTGAGCCCTCGCGCGGCGCGCAGCGCGGAGATGACCTGGTCCTGGGTCTCGAGGACGGAGGCGTTCTCGGTGGGCATCACGACCAGGTCCATCCAACCCTTCCAATAGTCGGCCACCTTGGTGAAGGTCGTGTGTGGCATCGCCAGACGCGGGTCGCCCCCGCCACCGAACAGTGACGCCGCCTCGATGTGAAGGCCGATGACCTCGAAGGGTTGCCCGAAGATCCGGATCTTCCGGCCGATGGGGTCGAGACCGGGAAAGAGCGTTTCGGCGAGCTTGTCGTTGATGACTGCCACGCGGGCGCTACTGGCGTATTCGAGATGACTGAAGCTCCGCCCCGCTCGGACTTCGCCCCCGGTCACGTAGACCCAGCTCGGGCTGAAGCCGGCCATGCTGACGCTGCTCAAGTTGACGGAGCCGTAACTGACCGGACCGGAGGTCCCTTCCTGCACGGTGACGTCTCGGACGCGGGGGAGGTTCCGGAGCAGTTCCGCTTCCTCGACGGTCATCCACGGGTTGCGCCGCCAGGGACTCAGTTCGTCTGAGCCGTCAGAAATCGTGAGCCCGCCGGAGAAATACCGGGTCACGAAGAAGGTCTTCGGCCCGGCCGACTCGAGCATGCCGGTGACGCTGCGGTTGATCCCGGTGATGGCGGAGGCCATTCCGATGACGACCGTGACACCGATGGCAATTCCGAGAATCGTCAGCGAGGCCCGCACTTTGTTGCTCCAGATCGAGGTCAGCGCGATGCCGACGCCTTCGAAGAGCCGGTACAGGGACATGGTCATCGGGGGTCTCCGCTAGTCGGCTCGCAGGGCGGTGATCGGGTCGAGCTTCGCCGCCCGGTAGGCCGGGTACACACCGGCGATGATGCCGACCAAAATGCCGAGCGCCACGCCGAGCCCGACCGAGAGCGGGGCGACCACGGCGGGCAGCGGTGTGAGCGAGCGGACGATGAAGGCCAGCGCGATGCCGAGTCCGATGCCCAACGCCGCACCGACGGTGGACACGGTGGCGGCCTCCACCAGGAACTGGCTCAGGACATCCCGGCGTTTGGCGCCGAGGGCCTTGCGGATGCCGATTTCCTTGGTGCGTTCCGTGACCGACATCAGCATGATGTTCATGATGACGATGCCGCCGACGACCAGGCTGATGCCGACGAGGAGCGGGAACCCGATCATCAGGAACTGGGCTACCCTGTTCCATCCCTCGAGCGCGCCTTCCGCCGTCTGGAGATGAAAGTTGTTCTCTTGCTGCGGCTTCAGGCGCCGGCGTCCCCGCATCAAGGCCTCGACCTCATCCATGGCGGCCAGCATGGCGGTGGGGTTCGCCGCCTTGACGAGCAATTCATCCAGCACGTTGATGGGACAGATCAGCCGGCGGCCCTGCGAGGTGTAGGGCATGATGGCGAACTTGTCCATCGACAAGCCGAACATGGATCCTTGTTTCTCGACGATGCCGATGACGCGGTATCGCATCCCGCCGACGGTCAGCGGCTTGCCGATCGGATCGACGCCCTCGAAGAGACGTTCCGCCAGCAGATCGCCGATGACGAGCACCGGCCGGGCCACGCGCATCTCCTGGGCCGTAAAGGATCTGCCCTCAGCGATGGCGTAGTCCCGGATGTTGAAGTATTCCGGTTCCGTGCCGATCAGATCGATGTCCTGGGCGGTCTTGCCGCCGTACGAGACACTCACCCGGTCCGTGCAGTACTTGGCGGTCCGCACCGGGGTCTCGATCCGCGCCGCGACGTACTCCGCGTCCGCCACGGTGACCCGCGGCCGACGTCGCCACGACAACCATTCCTCGCGGGTCACGTTGCCCGTGGTCACGCTGGGACGCTGGCGGAGCTGAAACGCGTTGGCACCAATGAGGCGGTTGGCGATCCGATCTTCGACGTACGAATTCATGCCTTGCACAATGGACCAGACCGCGATCAGAAACATCACACCGATGAGCACGCCGACCAACGAGAAGAAGCTCTTGAGCTTCTGGGCCCAGATCATGGTCAGGGCCATTCTGATCGCTTCGAGGACCCGGATCAGGCCGCCTGCGGGGTTCGCTGGTCGCTGGCGATCTGCCCATCGCGGAGGGTCACGACGCGCTGCGCGTGGCTGGCGATGTCGGTCTCGTGGGTCACCAGCACGATCGTCTGCCCGGTGGCGTGGAGCTGCCCGAGCGCACGCATGATGTCCTGACTCGTAACGCTGTCCAGGTTGCCGGTCGGTTCATCGGCCAGGAGAATCGATGGCCGACCGACCAGCGCGCGGGCGATCGCGACCCGCTGCCGCTGCCCACCCGAGAGTTCATTGGGACGATGATGCATCCGGTCGGCGAGACCGACGCGCGCGAGGGCCTCGGCGGCTCGCGCGCGCCGTGTCCGGGCGGTGAGCCCGCCGTAGACCAACGGCAACTCCACGTTGTGGAGCGCCGTGGCCCGGGGCAGCAGGTTAAAGGTCTGGAACACGAACCCGATCTCGCGGTTTCGGATCCGAGCCAGCGCCACATCCCGCATGCGGGACACTTCTTGTCCGTTGAGCCAGTACTCGCCCGCGCTCGGGGAGTCGAGGCAGCCAATCACGTTGAGGAGGGTCGACTTACCGGATCCGCTCGGCCCCATGATCGCCACGTACTCGTTGCGGTGAATGCGAAGCGTGACCTCGCGCAGGGCCTCGACCCGCTCCGCACCCATGACGTAATGACGGGACAGCTGCTGGGTCTGGATGACGATATCGGCCATCGGGGCGCCCCCCTAATCGTCGTCTGATGCCGACGATGGCGCCGCCCGGACGTTGGTGCTGTCCTTCATGTCACGGATGGCCTGGTAGGGCCCGGCGACGATCGTGTCGCCCACCCGGAGACCGTCGATGACCTCGAAGTGTTCTTCCCCCGCGATCCCCACCTTGACCGGAACGAAGAAGGCCATTCCATCACGCACCATGAACGCCCCCTCGGTATCCTTGGCGCCCTTCGACGTCCCCGTCGTGTCGCGATCGACGGACTCGACCGGAACCACCTCGTGTTCCCGAACCGTGAGGGCGATGATCGGAATGCTCAACACGCTGTCGCGGATATCGGTGATGATCCGTGCGGTGCAACTGAGATCCGGGCGGATATCGAGCGGCGGATTGGACAGCGTGATCTCGACTTCGAAATCGACGGCCCGGTCGGTGGACCCGGCGGCCGTCTGCGTGGGGGTCAGGAGTGCGCTGTTGCTGATCTTGGTGACTCTTCCAATGAAGGTCGTATCGGGGAAGGCGTCGATCGTCACTTCCACGGAGTCGCCGATCGCCAGGCGCACGACATCGGTTTCGTCCACCTTGATCTTGGCCAGAATGACGGAGAGATCGGCCACGGTCGCGAGCAGACCGGTCTCCCGCGAGAAGGTGCTCGGCACGGCGACTTCCCCCTCCTCGACGGCCATCCGCACCACTCTGCCGTCCATCGGAGCCACGAGCCGGGTCTTGGCGAGTTGCTCTCGGGCCTCACGGAGGCTCGCCCGGTGCTGCTCCACCTGAGCGAGGCTGGCGTTGTAGGTCGCCACAGCGATGTCGAAAGACGTCTGCGCGACCTCGACGTCTTCCTCGGAAATCAGGGTGTTCCCGGCAGCCTGCAGACCCCGCGCGCGGGCCACCGCTCGCTCCGCCTGATCGCGGTTGACCTTGGCTTGCACCAAGGAAGCCTGCCCCGACGCGAGGAGCGCCTGGGCGCGCGCCACCGCGGCCTCGTATTGCGACGGCTCGATCTGGATCAGGAAGTCGCCCTTCTTGACCGCATCGCCCTCGCGCACGGCGATCCGCGTGATCCGGCCGGTGATGTCGGCGCTGATGTCGACCTTGGTCTTCGCCTCGATGTTCCCGCTCGCCGTGACCGTCGCCACCAGATCGCGCGTCTCCACTTCCTCGAACCGAACTTCGACGCCACGACTGCCCTTCTTGGCTGCACTCAGCGCAAAGATGCCACCGATGACGATGAGCGCCCCCAAGCCGAATAGACCCAACTTTGTACGACGCGACATGATAGTCCTCTTATCGAAGCGGCTGACCCACGGCCGCCTCCAGCGCGGCCAGGGCTCGGTGATACGCGTAGACGGCGTTTACGTAGTCTCCCTCGGCGCGCTGGACGGCATTCTGCGCGTCCGAGAGTTCGAGCGATGTCCCACTTCCCAATCGGTAACGGTCCTGCGCCAGGCGCAGCTGCTCGCGGGCCGCCTCCCGGCTCTTCTCCTGTACCCCGATGGCCCGATACGCCGTCTGAAGTGCGAGGTAGCGCGTGTTTACCTCGGCACGGACGAAGAGCACCCCCGCGCGGTACGCCTCATCGGCGTCCTGCTGGAAGGCCCTCGCCTCAGACAATCGAAGGGACCGACCGAATCCGGTGAATATCGGGAGCGAGATCGTCAGGCTGGCCTGAAAGGGCTGCCCCGTGAAATCAAACGGAAAGACATCGTTGTTGGCGATCACCTGTTGCTCGACGGTTGGATCGAGCGCCATTCCGGTCGCATCGAGGCCCGCGAACACATTGCAATCCGGAATGGTCCCCGCGGGATGAGGAGAGGTCAGCCGGGTCAAGATGTCGTTCGAGAACTGACAGTCGACCGCGGCGGCTTGCGCGCTGCCCAGGGTCTGTTGAACCAGGGCGGTCTCATCCTTGAACTGCTGGCTGAACCCGCTCCACCCCGCTTGGGCGAAGATCGACGGCAGAAACTCCGACTTCGCCGATCGGACGAACCACGTCGCCGCCCGTTCACGGGCCTCCAAGGCGCGAACGGTGGGGTTCTGTGCCGCGGCGGTCTCCAGGAGCTGCGCGAGTTCGTAGTCCGGCTCGACGACGGGGAAGGAGTCCGAGAGCGCGATCCGGTCGATGCCCACCGGTGGAGCAATGCCCATCCGGCGGAACAATTCGATCTTGGCGGCGTTTTCCGCTTGAATATTCTGGAGCAGGGCGACTTCGGATTGCCCTCGCGTGACCTCGGCTTGGCGCACGTCCAGAAGGGTGGCCTGGCCCACGCCGAACCGGGCTTGAGCAAGCTCGTAAAAAAGCTGGTTGCGGCGGACCTGTTGCCGCGCCACATCCGCCTGGGCGACCGCTTGAAGGGTGGCCAGGTACTGATCCGTGACTTCGTTCTCCAGCGTCACCGCGGCGCTGTTGATGTCTTCCTCGACCGCACGGCGATTGGCCTTCTGGAGCCCCGGGCCGGAAATCACCCGTCCGTCCAATTGCCACTGCAGCCCCACGGAGTACGACGAGCTGAGGAACGACGGCGTGGTGTTGGTGAGCCCGCCACCGAATCGGGCCTCACCGGTTCCGGTGTAGGCCACGCCGCTCGATACGCTGGCGGCGGGCAAAAAGCTGGCCCACGCATTTCGGACGGCCCATTGAGCGGGTCCGGCGTCATTCAAGGCTTGGCGATAGGTGGGACTCGTCGATCGGGCCTGATCGAGCGCCTCGCGGAGGCTCAGGGTCGCCAACGCCGAGGGGCGCTCGGGAATCACCAGCGTGTCCTGTGCCATCGCCGGACCGGGCATAACGAGTAACGCGATCAAGAGAACGTTCCAGCGGCGCATGGATCGTATTCCTCTATGATAGTGAGGCGTGAGAGGCCACCGGGTCGTACGGACGGTGGCCTCCGAAGGTTTCACGTTGCGACAGGTGGCGAGCTATCGGTTGCATTTCCTGGAACTTAGCACGAAGCGCGACCGATCGGGTGGTAGGAGCGACCCTTCAGCGAGGCCGCCGGACGACCCTGACCCCGGCGTCGGGCAGCATGAGTTCCTGGAGGTGACCGCGGTCGTCGATTCGCATGGTCCCGCGAATCCCGCCATCCATGTCGACGTGATGGCCGCCATTCGTGGCGGACTCGCGTCTGGTCGCCGTGAGTTCGATCCGCTGGCCGGTCCGGGGGTAGATCGCCGTCACGACGGCCCCGCCGGGCGTCGCCCATTCGGCCACCGCGGCGAACAGCGCGTAGACGCTGTCGGCCAGGAGGACGGTTGCCGCAGGAATTCGCCACTGCCGGGCGGATTCCGCCTGGGTCCCCAGGAGGCGAATGGTCAAGCGTCCATCGCTCGTTGCCGCGAGAACGCGTCGGGTTGCCTCAGTCGCCGGCAGGTCGTATTGAAAGGCCATGATCCCCCCGCCGGGATTCCGCCGGAGAATGGCCGTGAAGTCCCGTCCTCCCGAATCCGCCGGGCCGAAGCGGGCGGTTGTGCTGATCGTGGAGCCGGGCTCTTCGCCGCGGCGGCTGGGGCGAATCACAAACTGCTCGCGTCCGATTTCCCGACCGTCCTGGCGAATGGACAGCGTCCCTTGATCCAGAACCTGTGCCGATGCCGCGGTTGTCTGGAGAATGCCAACAAGGATGATCCCATAACGCTTCATGCGCTCTCCGGTTCGAAGCACCGCTCGGCTACCCGCGTCCGAATGAATCTATACAGCGCTTCCCCTTTCTGGGCCGACGCGAGGCTCGGGAACCCCAGTCCCGCATGGGGAGGTGTCACGCGGTGGCGGCGGGCGGGACCCCCGCGGCGATACTTGGCCTTCGTCTTGCTCGGCAGATCGATATCTTCGGCCAGGTCCATGTGCACCAAGTCCGGCGCAATGTACAACAGGAGCGAGGTATCGAGTTCGCCGCCGTGGACCGGTCCCCCCGGCCGCTCAAGGAGGTCGCCAAACGACATCGCAAAGATGTCGATGACTTGGACCGTCGCGTCGGTCACTAACACGGTGCTGAGCGCTTCCTGATGTGATTCATACCCCTCGGCCGTCAGAATGAAGAATTCCTGGACGCCTGCCCCCTCTTCCCAGGATTCGATAAGTTCGTTCATGAAGCGATGGAGCGTTTTCCGCCTGAGTGAGGCGCCACCCCCCACGGGAGGGCCAGCCGTGACATTGACCCCAAACTCAATGGCCGGCGTGCGCACGATCTGGAACTGGGCGGATAGGTCATCCGCGAGGCGTTCGACAATCAGGGTGTCGCAGCCGAGTGGCAAATGGGGTCCATGCTGTTCGGTGCTGCCGACGGGCACGATCATCGCCGGCCGCGCCGCGAGATGCTGGAGCACGTCGTCCGGGCGCAGATCCTTGATGCGCAAGGGGCGCCCCGCGTGAGTCATCGGCCCAGGTGGTGGCTCGGGGTTCTCATCCTGGTCCTCCTCGCGACCGGGGAGTGGCTTCAACAGGCGTCTCCGCTCTGGGTCTGGAGCGCCGCGGCGCTGAGCGTGGTGCTCGCCGGCATCGTGCTGCGCGCACCGGGCTGGCCCGATCGGATCCTGGCCGTCTTGGCGGGGCTGCTCGTCGGGGCGCTCGCTCTGACCCACCTGCAGGTGAGCCGGATCGAACACCGCTGGCCGGCCCTCCGCGAACAACGCGTCACCGCGGCGAGCGAGCGCCTGGCTGGCGATCTCCGCTCGGCGTTTCTCTTGGCCGAGCGCGCCGCCGCGTCGGCGCTGGATCAGGTCGACCGGAACCAGGTCACGGCCTTCGGCCGGCTCGGGCGCGCCATCCCGCCGTCGGGTCCGGAGGTTGGGCTCAGCATCCTCGAGGCCACCGGCGTTCCGTGGGCCTGGGCTGGCCGGCACCGGCTGCCCCATGCCGCTCAGGGTGACTCGATCGCCACCCGGTGGAACGGATATTACCTGCTTCTCGAGACGCGACGCCACTCTCGAACCGGAAGCGCTGCGGGTGGTGAGCGGGTCGCCGTCGCGTCCGTTCTGGTCTGGGCCCACCCGGCCGCGCCGGACCGCGAGCGCAGTCTTGCCGAACTCTTCCGGCGAGAAACTGGGGTCGGCCTCGAGGTGTTCCCCCCCGGCCTGGCGCCGGACGGCCCCGACGTGTTCGACTACCAGGAACCGACGACGGCGGGCCCTCGCCTGCTCTTCAGTGTGCGACCTGTTCCACCGGACCAAGGGGAAGTGAAAGAGCGGGTGCTCTCCCGCGGCAGCGGCGTGGTCAGTACCATCCTTCTCCTCCTCGCGGCCGGCGCCTTGGTGTGGCCCAGACGCAGGTGGGAACGCTATATCATCTTGGGCGCCGCCCTCCTGACCGCCATGCGCTCGCCGGTCGGCCCGGCGCTTGGTCTTGACTCCCTCTTTTCACCCGCGACGTTCTTCCGGTCTGTCCTCGGACCGGTGTCATCCTCGGTGGGAGTGCTCGCGCTGACCGGCCTGCTCGTCCTCCTCGTCGGCGTGGCCCTCTGGCGGCGGCAGGTGCCGCGGTACGCGCCGACGATGCTTCTTGGGGTCGTAAGCCTCGCGATCGCGCCCTACCTGGTACGGGAATTGGGGCGGGGCATAACTCCGCCGGCCAACGGCGTCTCGATGACGCTGTGGGTGGTGTGGGAACTCGCGCTGCTCATCACGGCGGCCGCGCTGATCGCCGTGGCGGCCGCACTCTTTCGCGGGAAAGGCGATCCGGCCCGTGGATGGCGCCTTCGCATCGGCCTCGGCATCGGGCTCGCCCTGGTGGCGACCCTGGTGGGGATCTACATCTGGAGTCCGCGGGGCGGCTGGCCGCCGTGGTACACGTTTCTGTGGACACCGGCCCTGGTCTTAGTGGCTCTGCCAGCCCCGCGCCTGGCCGCCATTACCGCGATTGCGTTGGTCGCGGGGAGCGCCAGTGCCCTCGTCACCTGGGGGGCTGTGCTCGAGGGCCGACTCGAGGTGGCTCGGCGGGACGTCGCCAGCCTCGGTGCCGAACCCGACCCGCTCGCGATACCAATCCTCGAGCGCTTCGGAGAGCGCGTCACCCTCTCCCAACGCGGCGCGTCGCAAGCGGCCCTCTACGGCCTGTGGTTCGGATCAGAACCCCACCGGCAGGGGTACCCAGCGCACTTGGCTCTGTGGTCATCCGACGGGATGCTCCAAGAAGAACTGCCACTCGATTCCCTTGCGATTTCAAACCGGATTCGCCAGGAACTGGTCCGCACTATGCCACCCGACTCCGCCCGGCTGATTACCGAAGTGCGCCAGGCGCCCGGGCTGCATTCCGTCTTGCTCGCCCGCGTGGATTCAACCTCGGTCGTGACGCTGACGCTCGGACCCAGGACCCAACTCATCGGGCCCACCCGAGTCAGCCGCCTGCTCTCGCGTCGCATCGAGCGTGAGCCGCTCTACCAATTGACCATGTCCCCGCCGGCGCCGGCGGTGCCGAGCGAAACGGTGGACCGGCTTCGCTGGCGACGGACTGGGTGGACCGTACACGGCGAGCAGGCCGTGGTGCTGCCCGGCGGCGAGCGCCGGGTGCACGCCGACCTCGATCTGCGTGGCACGGTCCCGGTCCTGGTCCGGGGAGCGCTGATCGTACTGCTCAATGTGCTGGTGCTCTGGCTTGTGTGGGCCGTCGCGGAATTGCTGGACGGGGAGCGGTTGCCTCGTCCCAATCTGCTTCGATGGCGCGGCTCCTTCAGGGTCCGTCTTGCCTTCACCTTGGCCGGGTTCTTTGTGGTGCCGGCGGTGGGGTTTGCGGCGTGGAGTTTCGGTCGTTTGGAAGATGAGGCCAGGCGGGGCAGGGACTTGGTCGCCATTCAAACGCTTCGCGACCCCGCCGTGACCTCGGCGAGCGCCACCCTGCTCGGACAAGAGCGGCCGCAACTCCGCGACGGCCTGAGTTCCCTCAGCCAGCGCCTGGGCGCCGAGCTTTTTCTCTACTCGGGCGGCTCGATGGTGGCGGCGAGCGCTCCGCTGCTCGAGGATCTGGGCGTGGTGGCGCCGCTCATGGACCCCACCGTCTTCGCACGCCTCGCCTTCGATCGAGAACTCGAGGCGACGCGGAGCGGTCGCGGGGCCGGCTTGGCCGAGCGGTTGGCGTATCGCGTCACCCAAACCGGTCCCCCGGGCGGGTTCGGCACCCTGGCGACGCCGCAACTGTCTTGGGAACTCGGACTCGAGGCCCGCCAGGTGGACCTCGGCCTGGTGCTGCTCCTCGCGACCCTGGTGGGACTCACGGCGGCGATCCTGGGGGCACGACTCGCGGCGAACGCCCTGTCGCGGCCGGTGGCCGATCTACGCGACGCCGCCTTGGCCATCGGGCAAGGCCAGGCTCTCCCGACGCCAGCCGCCATGCCGCCCCAGGAATTCGAGCCGGTGTTCGGCGCCTTTGACCGGATGGCCTCCGACATCCGATCCAGCCAGGAGGCCCTCGATGCTGCACGGCGGAGAACCGCCACCGTGTTGGCGACCGTGGCCACTGGTGTCGTGGGGCTCGATACCCGCGAGGACGTCATCATTGCCAACCCCCGGGCGGAGGAACTTCTCGGCACGGCCCTTCCCGCCGGGGCCCGCTTCGATGCGCTGGTGGGAAGTGAGTGGGATCCCGTCACCCGTGCGGTCGCCGCCTTCCTGTCCGATCCACGCTCGGCGCCCGAGGCATCCGAAGTCGATATCGGATCGCGACGGTTCAGCCTGCAGCTCGCGACACTGGGCCAGGAGCCTGGCGGTGTGGTGTTGGCGCTCAACGACATCACCGACGTCTCCCAGGCGGAGCGTATCCTGGCGTGGGGGGAGATGGCGCACCAGGTTGCCCACGAAATCAAGAATCCGCTCACCCCCATGCGTCTTGGCATTCAGCACCTGCAACGCGTCTACCGAGACCGCGGGGCCAACTTCGACCGGGCGTTGAGCGAGACCTCGGACCGGATCCTGGCCGAGATCGATCGATTGGACCGCATTGCCCGCGCCTTTGGCCGGTTCGCCGCTCCGGCGGATGAGGTATCCCCGCTGGACCACGTGGACCTGGTCGCCGTCGCGCAAGAAGTGATTCAACTGTATCAACTGGCCGGAACAGGTGCAGCGGTGCGGCTCGAGGCAACAGGGCCAGCCACGGGGGCGGCCCGCACGGACGAAGTCAAGGAAGTGCTGATGAATCTGGTCGAGAACGCCCGCAACGCGGCCGCCAACGTCATCACCATCCGCGTGACGGACCGCGCCTTCGAAGTGGAGGACGATGGACGGGGCATCCCACGCGAGCTGATGCCGCGGGTGTTCGAGCCCCGCTTCTCGTCCACGACGAGCGGCGCCGGGCTTGGTCTCGCTATTGTGCGCCGTCTCGTCGAGAGCTGGGGTGCGACGGTGACCATTGCCAGTACTGTCGGGGACGGGACGACAGTGTCCGTGCACCTTGGAGGGGACGACCGGGCTTCACCCACCGCCGCTACCTGAGCAAATCGGGCAACACCGCGCCGGCAGGGCCCCGGAGCAGAATGTGGGCGTGTCGGTCGACAGCGGTCGCGTCGGGGTCCACCACCACGATGCTCGCACCGCGTGCGGCAGCGTGATACACGACACCGGCCGCCGGATAGACCAGGGCGCTGGTGCCAACCACCAGGGCGACCTCCGCCCGGCTCGCCGCCGCGATGGCCCGCGACCACTCGCGCTCCGGTAACGGCTCCCCGAACCAGACCACGTCGGGTCGCAAGAGGGCTCCACACTCGGGGCACGGAGGCGGTGCGGATTCGGCCCCGCCGATCTCCCGCCGGTAGGCACAGCGGCTGCACCGGTCCACCAGGATCGACCCGTGGAGCTTGATCGGCGCCGCACCGCCCCCCCGCGCGCTCGAGGGGGGGGCGACAGCGCGCGCAGCGGCCTCGTGGAGGCCGTCCACATTCTGGGTCACCAGGGTGACCCCCGAGCGAGAAGCCATCCAGCGCGCCAGGGCAAGATGCCCGGGATTGGGCCGGCACGACCTGAGTGTCGAGCGGCGCCAACCATACCACTCCCACACCAGCTTCGGATCGCGGGCAAACGCCTCCGGGGTGGCCAATTCTTCGGGACGGAAACTCCGCCACAGCCCGTGCTCGCCTCGAAATGTGGGCACCCCGGACTCCGCGCTCACCCCGGACCCGGTGAATACCAACACCCGCTCGGCGGCCGCGATGAGCTCCCGGGCCTGGCGCAGCTGCGCCTCGGGAATCCGTTGGAGTGGCATAGTTCTCGCTCGGCAGAGATTATACTTGCTGCATTCTCGTCCCGCGTTTGTCCAGAAGGCGGGCAGGCTCGAGTGAGTGGTTCATGACGCTTCGCATGACGAACTTAGTCCACCGCCGCATGATGGGGCCCCTCGCGCTGGGGGCTGGCCTCGCGCTGTACGCCGGGCCCGCGGTCGCGCAAGGCAGCGCCCCCGCCC
The DNA here is from genome assembly GCA_041576235.1 of Gemmatimonadales bacterium. Classification (GTDB taxonomy): domain Bacteria; phylum Gemmatimonadota; class Gemmatimonadetes; order Gemmatimonadales; family GWC2-71-9; genus JABDII01. The sequence goes on from JBFGLJ010000033.1 coordinate 15,852, forward strand.
CTCCCGTCATCACCTGGCAGCCCGAACAACTGGTCCAGGGCTCGATTGTCCGTTTATCCGTTCGCCCTCCGGCCACCGACCTGGTCCTCGGCATTGCGAGTTCGGTCGCCGGGGAGCCGCTTCACTTCGAAGTGGATGCCCGCGAGAGAGAGGGGGACACCTTCTGGGCGCTGGCCGGGATACCCATCGACGCGCCCGAGCACCTCGAGGTCGACGTCATCCTCCACTTTGCCACCCGGAGCGACACAGTGGTGGCCAGGCTGCCGGTGGCCAAGCGAAACGCTCCCATGCAGCGCCTCACCGTCGCGCCACAATACGGGCGCAAGCCCGACAGCGCGCTGGCTCGGCGGCTCGCGCGGGAGCGCGCCCAATCGCGGCAGGTATCCCGGAACGCGCATCGGTCGACCCGGCTCTGGGCCGGCCCGTTTGTGCGCCCGCGGGCCGGCCAAGTCACCGGGCAGTTTGGGAGAGGCAGGCTCTACAACGGCCAGGTCACCGGCCGGCACATGGGGGTCGATATCGACGGCGAGACCGGCGACCCGGTGGTGGCGGCGAATCGTGGGGTGGTGGCGCTCGTGGCGCACTTCTATCTGGCGGGGAAGGCGATCTACATCGATCACGGCGCGGGGCTGGTCACGGCCTACTTCCACTTGAGCCGGATCGACGTGGCGCCAGGCGACACGGTGGCCACCGGTCAACAGATCGGCGCGGTCGGAGCGAGCGGCCGGGTCACCGGCCCGCACCTCCATTGGGTGGCCCGGTACGGGACGGTGACCGTCGACGCCGAGACGCTGTTGGGCGTCGGGGGGGAGTAGGAGAGTCGTGAGTCGTGAGTCTTCAGACGTCAGTCCTTAGTCTTCAGTCCTTCCAGGCTGGATGACGATTGCAGAGGTGCCCCTGCAGGACTCACGACTGTCGACTCACGTCTCGAGACTGACTTCCTCCCTCCTCACTCCCCCATCTGCACACGCGTCACACGCCCACCCTCCTCGACCCGCGCCACCGCGCCCCGAAACCGTCCCGTCACCCCGTCCCCATCTACGAGAAGCATCCCGCTCGAATCGCGCACCATGGGCTGGGTCGGCATCCCCGTGATCGTCACCCGAATCACTCCGGCAAAGAGCGGGTGGCTGACATCGCCCACGGTGAGGCTGGTGCGATCGAGAATCTCCACGGCACCGGACTCGTTCGCCAACACGAGGTGCCGGTCGTGTAACACTTCGCGATCGTTCAGCCGAAACACGTTCAACGGATCGAATTGCCGTGGAAACACCGGGGCATCCTCGGCCTCGATGACCACGCGCCAGCCGGGGGCCTCGAGGAACGCCTGCCGGCGCGACCGGCGGCGGGCCTCGAGGTCTTGGACGTCGAGCACTGCTTGGGCGTGGAGCGCGCGTTGCTGGGCGGGAACCAAGCCACACCGGCGCCCGGCGTCGTCCTTCCTCGCGAGAGCGGCTTCGAAGAGGTCGTCCAACCACCGATCGCTTTCGGCGGCGAGGGCGGCGCGCCACTCGGCGCCGCCCGCCGGCGACAGGTCGTCGAGCACGGCCGCCATGGCCGCCCCGACCGCATAACTCCGACCACGCACGTCCTCCGCCCGGTAAAAGGCCCTTGGCGGTGCGACATCCGTCCCGGTGGCCCGGGCGGCCACGTAGTCGGCCAGCCCCTCGAGCATTTCCGTGCCCCGCTCGTAGGCCACCGACGCGGAATCGAGGAACCCGAACCGCTCCTTGCGAGCCTGGAGGGCCACGCGCGCCCAGCAGGCGCGTTCGGCCACATCCGGCGCGCGCATCGCGGCCCGGAGCGCGGCCGTCTCCTCCCGCCGGAGTTCCAAGTTGAGGGCGTTTGTAACCGGATAGAGAAACAGATACGCATCGTTCCCGCCCCAGCGCCGGTAATGTGCCCGCTGGAAGACGTGAAAGGCCTCGTGCACTGCCACCGACGCCCAGGCCCGGAGCCCCGGATTCTCGGCCGTGTCGACCAGCACGGTCGCCGTGCGGACCCCCTCCCAGTCGACGCTGGTGTTGGCCCGCATCAGGGGGTGCCGTCCGGCAAAGACCTGAGTGGCGCGGAGAGTGTCATCTGGGGTGAACCCCGCGAGGGAAGCGGGATGACGGAAGACCCAGGTGCGGGTGCCATCATAGACCGCGAGCGGGACGCGGGCGGGAACGAAACCCGGCCAAACTTCGCGGGACGCCTGAGCCATGGTATCGAGCGCTTGGGCCAACGCGTACGGATGGGGGAGCGGTGGGTCGCCCCCCCCCCCGCGCCCGCACCCGAGGCAGGCGACCGCCAGTTGAGCGAGCCACGCGAGGCGTGTTCTATTCACCGGGATCCTCGTCCCCCTCACCCCCGCCTGCCGCCCCCCCCCGCGAATCCGGATGCCGGCTCCACCCGTAGAGAAAACGTCGAGACCGGATGCGCCCCGCGGATCCAGGGCGCGCCCTGGCCCTACTCGTGCAGAGGAGAGTACTGATGGCACCGCGCTCAGTTTGGTTGGGCCTGCTTGCAGGCCTGGGATTCCTACTGGCTGCTCCCACCCTCACCCCCCTGGCCGCCCAGGTGCCCCAGGGGTCCCCGGAAATGTTGCAGGCCGGGAGCAGGGTGGCGGGGCTCACCATGTCGCCGGAGCGGATCACCATAACGCGCGGTGACACGGTCATGGTGCGATTCACGCCCCTCGATGCCGCCGGCGATCCGGTGCCGGCCGCCCGCCTCGGCCTCACCCGGTCGGGCAATGTCTTCGATGTGACCTCTCTCCGGGATTCGATGCCCAACGCCTACCTCCTGTGGGGCCACCAACCAGGCGACGCGACGTTCATCATGATGGTCCAGACAGCCGATGGGTCTGGCGGGTTTCGCTGGGTCACCCTGGACACGCTGAGCGTGGTCGTCCGGGACCACCCGGTGAGTCACGTGGACATAACCGTGCCCCGGTACCGTCCATACGTGGGCACGTCGTTCAATGTGACGGCGCGGGCCGTCACCATCAAAGGGCAACCCCATGCGACGGCGGCTGTCCAGTGGCGGAGCGACAATCCGTCGGTCGCGAGTGTGACCCCGGATGGGATCGTCTCGTTCTGGCAGCCGGGTCGTGTGGCGCTCGTCGCCGCTGCCGACGGGGGGGGGAGCGAGGGCGGGAAGCCCGTCACGGCCCGGCATCAGTTCTCGGTATTGGCGAACCCCGCCCGCCAAGTGAAGGTGACGCCACGGGTCGCCACCGCGCGCACCGGTGACGTCCTCGGGCTCGGTGTCGAGGTACTCGACGGCAGCGGACGACGGGTGGACAGCATGCCGCTCTCGTATGCGGTGCAGCGCGTTGCCGCCTCGCCGCCCGGCCCGGGCGGCGGGGACGGGGGAAGGGGCGGGGCCCAGGTCTTCGACGACGGGGCGTTCGTGGCGGAAGCCGCGGGCTCCTACAAGGTGGTGGTGACGGCGGGGAGCATTGCCACTGAGGCCATCATTACTGCGACCCCGCGCGGCGGGCACGCACCCGTTCGGTTGATCGGCCGTGGCATCATGACCGGCTTCAATACCTCCGACCTCTGGGTGTTTACCGGCAAGGACGGTCGGGACTACGCCTACACCGGCACCATGCCGACCAACGGTGGCGAGCACATGTTTGCCTGGGACGTGACCGATCCGGCCAACATCGTCAAGACCGATTCGGTCCGCATCGATGCCCGCCGGGTCAACGACGTCAAGGTCAACGGCGATGCCAGTTGGGCCATCATCACCGGGGAAAACTCGAGCACCCGCCAGAACGGCATCACGGTCCTCGACCTGCGCGACCCGGCACACCCCGCGGTGTTGGCACACCTCACCGAGGGCATGACCGGCGGCGTCCACAACGTGTGGATCAATGGGGACATCGTCTACACCATCAACGATGGCACACTGGCGATGGACATCGTGGATATGACCGATCCGGCCGCGCCCGCCAAGATCGGCTCGTGGGAACTGCGCCCGGGCGATCAAAACAAATACCTGCACGATGTGTGGTCGGACGGCCGGTACGCCTATCTCTCCTATTGGGATGACGGGGTGGTGATTCTCGACGTGGGCGCAGGCACCCACGGCGGAACGGCCCGAGCGCCCACCTTCGTGTCGAGCTTCTCCTATCCTGAGGGCAACACCCACGTGGCCTGGAGAGAAGGGAATTACCTCTTCTTGGGCGACGAGATCTTCGGGTGCGATGAGTGTATCAACGGCCCGCGCGGCTACGTGCACGTGGTGGACGTGTCGGATATCGAACACCCTCGGGAAGTGGCCTTCTACAAGGTGCCGGAGGCCGGCGTGCACAACCTCTGGGTCGAGAACGGGATCCTGTACGCGGCCTATTATCAAGGCGGGCTTCGGATCGTCGACGTGAGCGGTGAGCTGCGCGGCGACCTCTA
>JBFGLJ010000034.1:0-20137 GCA_041576235.1 Gemmatimonadales bacterium
ACCAACGTGGGCGCGGGGCATCTGGCGGGATTTGGTTCCGTGGCTTCGGTGCTCCGCGAGAAACTCGAGCTGGTGCGGGGCGTCCCGTTGGCCATTGTCGGCACCGAGCCGCCCGCGTTGGCGGCAGGGGCGCGTCGGCTGGCGGCGGCGACCCGCACGGCGGGCCTCGAGCGCGCCGACGTGACCCCGAAGGCAGTGATCATGGGCGAAGGCGGCCGCGCCACCGTGGAGGTGGACGCCCAGCGATTTACCGTGCCCCTGCCTGGGCTGCATCTGGCCGCCAACGCCATGCTCGCCTGGGCCGTGGTCGAGGCCCTCGAATTGGATCGGACCCGCGCGGCTCTGGCGCTCGCGGGCGTGGCTGTGCCCGACGGGCGGGGGCACGTCACCCAGCGGGGTGGGCTCACGATTGTGAACGATGCCTACAATGCCAATCCGGAATCCTTCGCGGCAGCCATCGCGCTCGCCCGGGCCATGCGAGGAGGGGACGCGGCGTCAGGGTCGCGGAGGCTGGTCTTCGTCGCCGGCACCATGTTGGAGCTCGGCGATCGGTCGGCGGAGCTTCACGCCGAGGTGGCGCGTGCGCTGGTCGAACTCGACCCGGCCGTCCTGGCTGTGGTCGGAGCGTTCGTGCCCGCCTGTAGCCCGTACCGGGAGCAGCTGGGGCCGCGTTTGGTGACGGCGTCCGATCCGGACGACCTGGGCCCCAGACTCGCAGCGCGGCTCGTGGGAGACGAACTCATCGTGCTCAAGGCATCCCGGGGAGTCGCCTTGGAACGTATACTTCCTCACCTGTCGGCCGGATCCAACTCGCGCGGCTGAGGCTCCATGTTCTATCACTGGCTCGCACCGCTCAGCAGCACGCACATCGTCTTCAACCTCTTCAACTACATCAGCTTCCGGGCAGCGGGGGCAACGGTCACGGCGCTGCTGCTCGCCTTCGTGGCGGGGCCTGCGATCATCCAGCGGCTCCGGGCACGCAAGATCGGCCAGGTGATTCGCGCCGATGGCCCGGTGACGCACCAGGAGAAACGCGGAACGCCGACGATGGGCGGATTGGTGATCATTGTGGCGACGATCATCCCGACGCTCTTGTGGGCACCCTTGACGAATCGCTTTGTCCAAGTGGCGATCCTCGCTACGATCTGGATGGGTGCCATTGGATTCGTGGATGATTACCTGAAGGTGGTGCAGGGCAAGCCGCGGGGATTGGTGGCTCGGCGGAAGCTCATGGGTCAATGCTCATTTGGGTTGGCCCTTGGGTTGGTGTTGCTCTTCTTTCCCTTGGTACCTCAGGAGACCATTCCCGCAACCGGCACCACCCTTCCGTTCTTCAAGTATCTGATTCTGAACTTCTCACCCGTCGTCTTCGTGTTGTTCGTCACCTTCATCATCACCGGCAGCAGCAATGCCGTCAATCTCACCGACGGCCTCGACGGCTTGGCCACGGGATTATCCGCCATCGCGGCAGCGGCCTTTGCGTTCTTCGCCTATATCCTCGGGCGCGTGGATGCGACCGCATATCTCAACCTCTATTATCTCCCCGGTGCGGGAGAGTTGACCATTTTCTGTGGCGCTCTCATGGGAGCCGCGCTTGGGTTTCTCTGGTTCAATGCTCACCCCGCGCGCGTGTTCATGGGGGACACGGGAAGCCTTGCCATTGGGGGGGCACTCGGAACGGTGGCCATTCTCCTGAAGGCTGAATTCTTGTTGTTGCTGATCGGTGGGGTCTTCGTGGCGGAGACCGTCTCCGTCTTGCTGCAGACGGGCGTGTACAAGTGGCTGAAACGCACGCGAGGTCGGGAATACGCCGATGCCCATCGCGTGTTTCGAATGGCGCCGCTCCACCATCACTTCGAGAAACTCGGCTGGGAGGAGACGACCGTCGTCACCAGGTTTTACGTGCTCGGAATCCTGTGTGCACTCGTCGCTCTCTCCACCATCAAACTGCGGTGACGTTCGAACGCTGGCGCACCGAGACCGGGGAGGCAGCGGTCTTAGGCCTCGGGGCGAGCGGCGAGGCCGCCGCGCGATTGCTGCGCCGTGAAGGGCTGTCGGTCTATGTGTCCGATCACAGCACCTGCCAAAAGGTGGCCGACCGGGCGGCCCGGCTGGAACGGGAAGGGGTCGCCGTCGAGTTGGGGCACCACGACCTCGACCGCATTGGCCGCGCGATGGTGGTCGTGGTCTCCCCCGGGGTGCCACCCGAGGCCGCCCCGGTGGCGCACGCCCGAGCGGCTGGGGTCGAGGTCCTCGCGGAAGTCGACATCGGGGCACTGGCCTTGCGCCAGACCCGCTGGGTCGGGATCACCGGGACCAACGGCAAGACCACCACCACGGCCCTGTCGGCATGGCTTCTGGTCGCCTGCGGACTGCACGCCGAGTCCGCCGGGAACATCGGTCGTCCGGTGTGCGAGGTGGCGTTGGCGGACTCCTCGCCGGCATGGCTCGCGGTGGAGCTCTCGTCGTTCCAACTCCATGACGCGCCCCATCTGGCCCTCGCCGCTGGGGTCATGACCAATCTCTCTCCCGATCACCTCGACCGGTATCCGTCACTCGATGCCTACTACGCCGACAAGGCACGCCTGTTCGCCAACCCGGCTCCGGACGCCGCATGGATCACCAACGCCGACGATCAGGCGGTTCAGCGCCTCGCCGCCGGCATCCCTGGGACCCACCGGACCTTCAGCGTCTGCGAGCGTGCCGATGCCTGGTACGATCGCGGCCGCCGGGCGTTGGCCCTCGGCGAGACCGCCGTGATGCCACGGAGCGAGTTCCGCCTCCTCGGCGATCACAACGTCGGGAACGCCCTCGCCGCCATGCTCGTCGCGGACCATGCCGGGGGCGCCATCGCGGACATCGCGGACGGGCTCCGGTCGTTCGCCCCCCTCCCGCACCGCCTGGAACCGGTTCGGGAGGTGCGGGGTGTCCTGTGGATCAACGATTCCAAGGCGACCAATCTCTCCTCGACGGTGGTCGCGATCCGCGCGCTCGAACGCCCGTTCGTCCTCCTCCTCGGCGGTCGTCACAAGGGAGAACCCTACGGGCGGCTGGCCCCGCTCCTCGATGGGTGCCGGGGTGTCGTCGCCTTCGGAGAAGCCCGCCCGCTGATCGAAGCCGATCTGGGCAAGGCCGCCGCGGTCACCGGTGCCGCGACGTTCGCCGAGGCCCTGTCGGTCGCGGCGGACCTGGCCCGCTCCGGCGATGCGGTGCTCCTGTCTCCGGCCTGGTCGCGCTTCGACATGTTCGAGGGGTACGAGCAACGCGGCGCCCGCTTCCGTGCCACCGTGGAGGCGATGTGAGTCGGCGACGCACCGCGGCCATCCAGCATCCAGGGGATCTCCGGTGGGAGACCCGGCTCTTGCTCATCCTGACGGCCGTGCTCGTGGTGTTCGGCTTGGCAAGCATGTATGGGGCCTCGAGCGTGGTCGCCGCCAATCGAGGGATGGCCGGCGCGGAATACGCGTTGCGGCAAATCACCGGCGCCCTGATCGGGGGAGTGCTCCTGCTCATCGCCGCTCGCCTCGACTACCACGTGTGGCGGGGACTCGCCTGGCCGCTCGTGCTCGTGACCGTGGTTCTGTTGGTGATCCCGGTCTTGCCGTTCACCACCGCGGTCGCCCCTGTTGCCAACGGGGCCAGACGGTGGATCCGCCTCGGTCCGGTTGGGTTTCAGCCGTCGGAGCTCGCCCGGCTGGTCATTGTCATCTGGTGCGCCATGCTTGCCGCCAAGAAGGGACCCCAGGTTCGGCGGTTCAAGAAAGGCGTTTTGCCCTTTCTCGTGGTCATCGGGTGTGTCTCCGGACTGATCCTTCTCGAGCCCGATCTCTCCATGGCCACCCTCGTGGCCCTCCTCGGGGGCATCGTCCTCTTCACGGCCGGTGCGAAAATCGGGCACTTCTTGGTGCTCGGCACCGGCGCCGTGCTGTTGATCTTCCACCAAATACGCGACGTCCAATATCGGCTCGCACGGTTCACGACGTTCCTGAACCCCGGCGAGGGTTCGACCGACGCCACCATGCAAATTCAGCAGTCCCTCATCGGCATGGGATCAGGAAGAATGCTCGGCGTCGGCTTTGGGGAAGGGCAGCAGAAGCTCGGCTTTCTCCCCTTGGCGTATTCCGACTTCCTCTTCAGTACCATCGGTGAGGAGTGGGGATTCCTCGGCGTGGTGGTGATCGTCGTGCTCTTCGCCTTGTTCGTGTGGCTGGGCTTCCGCATTGCCCGAACCGCTGCCGACGCGTTCGGGCAATACCTCGCGGTTGGGCTCACCGCGTCGGTCGGGGTCACCGCGGTCATGCACATGGCGGTGACGCTTGGACTCATGCCCACCACGGGCCTCACCCTGCCGTTCATGTCCCACGGCCGGACGAGCCTGGTGATCACGCTCTTGGGAACCGGCATCCTGATCAATATTGGCGCCCGCCGAGGGCGTCCGCCCAAGAAGAAACCGTAATGCGCCTCCTCATTGCCGGTGGTGGGACGGGCGGGCACTTGATGTCCGCCCTGGCCATCGCCGCCCGCGTGCGCGAGGTGACGTCGGATGTCGAACCGGTCTTGGTGGGCGCCGAGCGCGGCGTCGAGGCGTCCGTGCTCCCCAGCCGGGATTTTCGATATCACCTCCTGCCGACGCTCCCGCTCTACCGCGCGCAATGGTGGAAGAACCTCGCCTGGCCCCTGCTCCTCCCCCGGCTCCTGGTCGGCCTTCGCAGGCTGTTCGAAGCCGAGCGCCCCGCCGCGGTTCTCGGGACTGGCGGCTACGCCTCGGCGCCGGTGGTGTGGGGAGGGCTCCGCCGCAGGATCCCCGTCGCCCTACAGGAGCAGAACGCCTTCCCCGGCATGGTGACCCGCCGATTTGCCGGACGGGCCGACCATCTCTACCTGGGGCTTCCCGAGGCGGGGCGGCACCTGGCGCCGAGTCCGACGGCCCGGGTTCTGGTGACCGGCAACCCTATCCTGCCACCGGACAAGACACGGCGCGCGAGCGCCCGCCAGCGATTCGGTCTCGATGGCGGGCGCGAAGGACTGACCCTGCTCGCGACGGGAGGGAGCCAGGGAGCGCTGGCGCTCAATCGGGCGGTCGCGAGCTGGTTGGATGCCGGCGCCGACCCCGGCGTGGACCTCATCTGGGTCACTGGGCGGCGTACCTACGCTGCGTTCGCCTCCTATCACCGCCCCCCTTCGGTGACGGTGGTGGATTTTCTCGATCCCATGGCCGATGGTTACGCGGCGGCGGATCTGGTCGTGGCCCGGGCAGGCGCGTTGACCGTGGCTGAACTCTGCGCCTGGGGGCTCCCAAGCATCCTGGTCCCGCTCCCGAGTGCCGCAGCCGGCCACCAAGCCCACAATGCCGCCGCGATGGTGGAGGCTGGGGCCGCCGTGTCCCTCGCCGAGGGGGATCTCGACGGGCCGAGGCTCGGGTCGTCCATTCGCGAACTGGTCACGACCACGGCCCGACGGGAGGCGATGTCGCAGGCTGCCTTGGAGCGAGGTCGCCCCGATGCCGCGGCCGAGATCGTGTCTAATCTCTTGACGCTGGTCGACCGGGTGGGCTTTCCCAAGTCATAGAAACGCTTTAGATTAGCCCATCCGCGATGGACATTTTTAACACCTCGGACCCGCGCCCTGTGCATTTCATGGGAGTCGGCGGCGCGGGGATGAACCCGTTGGCCGCGATCGCTCATCGCCTCGGGATTTCTGTTACAGGATGTGATATCGAACCGGCAGGGGCCTCCGATTTGGCGACCCGCGGGATCGACATCAAGCAGGGACACGACCCCGCCCATGTCGAGGGCGCGCGTGCCGTGGTCGTCACCGCTGCGGTCCCTGGAGATCATCCGGAACTCCTTCGGGCCGAGCAGCTTGGGATCCCGGTCATCCCCCGGAAGCGGCTCTTGGCGGCGGTGGTGGACGGCGGACGGGTGGTCGCGATCAGCGGAACGCACGGCAAGACCACCACGACGGTGATGGCCACGCAGGCGCTGGAGGCATCCGGTGCGGATCCAACCGGTGTCGCGGGCGGCCGGGTGGAGACCTGGGGCGGACATGTGCGGCTTGGCGACTCAGATCTCTATGTCGTCGAGGCGGACGAATTCGACCAAGCGTTCCTCGAGCTGACCCCGTCGGTGGCGGTGGTGACCAACGTGGAGGCCGACCACCTCCAGTCGTACGGGTCGGTCGAGGCACTCGAGGCGGCCTTCGTCGAGTTTGCTGGCCGCGCCGAGCGCGTGATCATCGGCGTGGATGACCCTGGCGCGGAACGGGTGGCCCAGCGGCTCGGCGGTCCGGTGTGGCGTTTCGGCCTCGACCGCGGTGAGCTGGCCATCGGCGCAATTGCGCAGTCCGAAGGAGAGTCCAGGGCCACGGTCACGGTGCCGGGGTACGGAGAGGTCCAGCTGAGGCTCACGGTCCCTGGCGTACACAACCTGAAGAATGCCACGGCGGCGCTCGGGGCGGTGGCCGCACTCGGGGCGCCCATCGAGCCTGCATTATCCGCCCTCGAAGCGTTCCAAGGTGTCGGACGGCGCTTCGAGTACGTGGGGCAGGCGGGCGGGATCGAGGTGGTGGACGACTATGCCCATCATCCGACCGAGGTGCGGGCCACGCTCGAGGCCGCGCGGCAGCGCTTTCCCGGGCGCCGGCTGGTGGTGGTGTTTCAGCCCCACCTCTTTTCGCGCACGGCCCAACTCGGCACGGCATTGGGCGAAGCGCTGGCGGGGGCGGATCTCGTGCTGGTCACCGAGATTTACGCGGCACGCGAGCAGCCGCTCGAGGGGGTGAGCGGGCGAGATGTGGCCACCGCGGCGGCCAGGGTTGGTGCGGAGGTCCTCTTCGAGCCCGACCGAGCGGCCATCGGCTCCAGGGTGCGGACCCTCCTCGGCCCCGGGGACGTCCTGCTGACGTTGGGGGCGGGCGACATTACCACCGTTGGGCGAGAACTCGTTGAATGGCTGGCCGTCGCGTAGGAGCGCGGTGGTGGGTCCTCGGCGCCACGCTCCTTGCCGTGCTCACGTGGTTCGTTTTTCCTATGGTGTTCCGGCAGGTCGGGTTCTTCACTGTCCGCCGCATCGAACTCGTTGGCGCGCGGCATCTGTCGAGCGCGATGATTCTCGACGTCCTGGCCCTTCGGCACGATGCCAATGTGTTCGATGACTATGGCCAAGCGGAGCAACGGATCCGAGACATTCCCGGCATCACGTCCGCGCGCATCGCGAGGCGCCTCCCGGGGACACTGCGTGTCCAGGTCAACGAGTCCCGACCGGTGGCCTTGGTCCCGAAAGGAGACAAATTAGAATTGCTGGATGCCGCGGCGCGTGTACTCCCCTTCGATCCCGCAACATCGGCCCCGGACCTCCCTGTGGTGCTGAAGGCCGACTCGGTTGTCACCGGTGTTCTCGCCCTGGTTCACGAGGTGGATCGGGACCTCTTCGGGCGGATCTCCCACGCCGCTCGTGAGCGTGGGGACGTGGTGTTCGATCTCGGGACGTGGCGTCTTCGGTTGAGCCAAGGCGCAACGCCCGAGGTCGTGGACGCCGTGTTGGCCGTCGAACGGGAGTTGGAGCGGCGGCGGTGGTCGTTCCGGGAGTTGGACGCCCGTTTCGCGGGGCAGGTGGTCGTGCGCGGCAGGGCCGCGTGAGTACCCCGCCCCAACGGCTCGTGGCCGGGTTGGATCTTGGCTCGACCAAAGTCGTCGGGGTCATCGCAGAGGCGGCGGGGACGGCGCGGGATCCCTTGGTCAAGATCCTCGGGGTCGGCACCGCGAGGAGTTCCGGACTTCGCCGGGGTGTGGTTCGCGATATCGAGGAGACCACCCGGGCCATCGAGAAGGCCATGCGCGATGCCGAGCGCATGGCGGGTGTGGAAGTCGGGACCGTGTACGCGGGCATCGCCGGGGAGCACGTCGCCGGGAGGAGTTCTCACGGCGTGGTCTCGGTGACGGGCGACGAGATCCGTACCTCCGATGTGGCGCGGGTCAATGACGTGGCCAGCAACATCTCGTATGGCCGGGACCACGAGTTGCTTCACGCGATCCCGCAAGACTATCTCATCGACCAGCAGGCGGGCATCAGCGAACCCATCGGCATGACCGGGTCGCGACTCGAGGCCGAGGTGTACCTCGTCACGGTGCTCTCCAGCGCGCTCCACAACTTGGGCAAATGCGTCGAGCGCGCTGGGTACCACGTCGGCGAGTTCGTGCTCGAACCCTTGGCGGCCTCGCTGGCGGTCCTCACCGCCGACGAGCGTGAACTGGGGTGCGCACTTGTCGAGCTGGGAGGCAGCTCGACGAACGTCGCCATCTTTCAGGGCGGGAAGATCCGGCACACGGGGTCGCTGCTGTGCGCGGGGGGCCATGTCACGGCCGACATCGTCCACGGGCTCCAAGTCACCCAGCAGGACGCGGAGCGGTTGAAGGACCGGTACGGCTCCGCCTATGAGCCGCTCGTGCCCGAAGAGGATAGTCTGGAACTCCCGAGCACCCCGGGGCAGGGGCTGCGGACGGCGGAGCGGCGCGTCCTTGCCCATATTATGCAGGCACGTCTGCACGAGGTCATGGAATTCGCTCTCAACGAGATCACCCAGGCCGGCTACCACCAGCGGTTGCCGGCGGGGGTGGTGCTTACCGGCGGGGGTGCCGTGGTTCCGGGCATCGTGGAATTGGGGCGGGTGGTCTTTGCGATGCCGGTGCGGACCGGGGTGCCCGGGTTGGGGCTCGGGGGCTTGGCCGACAGCGTCGAGTCGCCGCGGATGGCGGTGGCGACGGGGCTCGTCTTCTACGGGGCCCGGCAGGTCTGGCAGAGCGGGTTTGGGACTGGCGGGCGGCGGTCGCCTGCCGTTGAAAAGTGGTTCGGACCGGTGAAGCGTTGGCTACAGGATTTCTTCTGACGATGGGTGGAGAGGCATTATGATCTTCGAGCTGGAGGAGAGCGTCCCGCAAAGCGCGCGGATGAAGGTCGTCGGAGTCGGGGGCGGCGGGGGCAACGCCGTCAATCGCATGATCGAGGAGCGGCTTGCCGGGGTGGAATTCATCTCGGTGAACACCGATGCCCAGGCGCTCCAGGCGTCGAAGTCCGACCACAAGGTCCAGATCGGCAAGAAGCTGACGCGCGGCTTGGGCGCCGGCGCCAGGCCGGAAATCGGTCGACAGGCCATCGACGAAAACAAAGACGAGGTCCTCCATGCCGTGCAGGAGGCCGATTTGGTGTTCGTGACCTGCGGCATGGGTGGGGGGACGGGCACGGGCGCCGCGCCGATCGTATCGCAGTTGGCCCGTGACATCGGCGCTTTGACCGTTGGAATCGTGACCAAGCCGTTTCTCTTCGAGGGGCGCAAACGCATGCGGCAAGCGGAAACCGGGATTGCCGAAATGCGAAAGCACGTCGACACGATGATCGTAGTGCCCAACGAGCGGCTCCTTGCCGTGGTCGGCAAGGGCATCCCGTTCCAGGACGCCTTGAAGAAGGCGGATGAAGTCCTCCTGCATGCGACGCAGGGCATCGCCAGCCTCATAACGTCGACCGGAATCATCAACGTCGATTTCGCCGACGTGCGGACGATCATGCAAAATGGCGGCGCGGCGCTGATGGGCACCGGCATCGGCCGGGGCGACAATCGCGCCATGGAGGCCGCGCAGCAGTCGATCTCGAGCCCGCTGCTGGACAACGTCTCCATCTCCGGTGCCACCGGTGTCCTGATCAACATCACCGGCGGCGAGGACCTGACCCTGGGCGAAGCCACCCAGATCAGCGAGATCATTCACGACGCCGCCGGGGATGACGCGGAGATCATCTTTGGCGCCACTACGGACCCGGCCATGCAAGGGGAGATTCGCGTCACCGTCATCGCCACCGGGTTCGATAAGGCCGTGACAGGCGACGCGGCCAGCCGGCAGGCCGGAGGGGCCGTCCTGACTTTTCCGTCGCCGCGGCGGCAGGCGACGCCCGTTCCGATGCCGCAACCGGCGCCGAAGCGTGCCGCGGCGGAGGGGGCAGGTGGCGGCGAGGTGTCTGAGATGGAGATCCCGACCTTCATCCGCCGTCAAATGGACTAATGAAGCGCCTGGGCATCGTCTTCGGGTTGGCGGTCGCCTCCGCGACCGCCTTTGCTTTCGCCAGAGCGGACTGGCCATGGAGGCGCCCGCCGGTGGCGCCTGCCATCGTGGTCGACCGGGCATACCATGAGACCAGCGACACCCTGCAACCCGGCGAGACCCTGTCGGAGGTCTTCGCCCGGCAGGGTGTCTCCGATTTCAACTTTGCCGCCGCCGACTCCGAGCGGGGCCTCGATCCTCGTCGAGTCCGCGCCGGGCTCGTGTTTCACTTCAGACAATTGACGACCGACACGGCCCCCACCCGGATCTCGGTGCGCCGCAGTGCCGAGGAGCGGTTGCACTACGAACGCGTCGGCCGCGGCTGGGAGGCCCGCTCCGAGGACATTCGCTGGCGAGGCGAGCTGGTGACGGTCGACGGCCCCATCGGCGATGCCCTGTACCTTGCCCTCGATGCCAGCATATCCGACGAGGTCCTCGAGAGCCGCGAGCGGGTCCGTCTGGCCGGCAATCTCGCCGACATCTACGACTGGACGGTCGATTTTACCCGCGATATCAGACCGGGTGACGCCTTCCGCGTTCTGTTCGAACGCATGGTCTCGGAGGAGGGAGAGGTTCGGCTCGGTCGAATCCACGCTAGCGATCTCACGGTCACCGGGAAACGGCTGCCGGCGTACCGATTCGACAACGGGCGTGGGAGCGTCGGGTATTTCGACGATCAAGGCCGCTCTCTGCGGCGGGCCTTCCTGCGGGCTCCGCTCGAGTTCCGACGGATCTCGTCTCGCTTCAGCTCGGCCCGGCGACACCCCATTCTGGGCAGGGTCCGGCGGCACGCTGGAACCGATTATGCCGCCGACCGGGGGACCCCCGTCCGCGCAACCGCCGACGGTGTGGTGAGGCGCGCCGGGAGAGTCAACAGCTACGGCAACCTGATCGAACTTCGCCACCAGAAGGGCATCACCACGCGGTACGGGCATCTGAGCCGCATTGCGGTCAGCCCCGGCACCCGGGTTACCCAAGGCCAGGTGATTGGCTACGTCGGTGCAACCGGCTTGGCCAACGGACCTCACCTCCACTACGAATTCCGGGTGAACGGTGTCCCCAAGGACCACCGCCGGGTGGATCTCGGGGATGGCGAACCGGTCCCCGACGATGACCGCGACGCCTTCGAACGCGAGCGCGAGCGTCTCCAGCACCTGCTCCAGCCAGCCACGGACTCGCTGGTCACCGCGGCCGCGGGATAGAGAGCAGCCGCCGGCCTGCCGTCGGCACATCGCGCCGAGCCCTGCCATCTTTCAGTCATGACCATGGCCCTCGTTCTCGGACTGGCGGCGGTGTGCGCCGTGGCCAGCTACTGGTGGCTCGAGCGCATCGGCGCCCGGGGGTGGGTGGCGGTGACCTGTCGAGCCATCGCCTGGGGAACGCTCGGCGTGCTGGTGCTCAACGCCAGTTGCGCCACCTCCGTGTCGCGGGGCTGGGGAGGGGGGGCGCCATCCCCCCTCGTCCTGCTGGATGCCTCGCTCAGCATGGCTGGCCGGCCCGACTGGAGCCGGATGCGCGATAGCGCGCACGCGCTCGGCGAGGTGCGGTTCTTCGGGGATGATCGCTCGAGCCAGGATACCTCGCGTCTTCGCGGGCAATCCCGTCTCGGCCCGGCCCTCCGCGCCGCGGCGTCCACCGACCGCGCCATCCGCGTACTCACAGACGGCGAGTTGGACGACGGCGCGGACATCCCCGACGACCTCTTGGCTCGGGCCAGCGTGACCCTGTTTCCTCGCGAGCCCAAGGCAGATGCCGCGATCACGCGGCTCACGGGTCCGGCACGGATTACGCGCGGCGATAGCCTGACTCTCGAAGGCGAAGTCGCGGTCAGCCCCAGCACCGTTCCTGGAAGCGGCACCATCATGGTGCGCGGCGGCGAGCGCGTCCTGGCCCAGCGCCGGGTCTCCCTCGAACCAGGCGGACGGCCGCGGTTTCGGGTGACCGTTCCCAGTCGCGGGCTTCGCTCAGGTGCGCATCTGCTCGAGGTGTCCTTGAGCAGTAACGGGGATGAGGACGAGCGCAACGACGCGCGATTGCATCGCCTCGACGTGGTGCCAACCCCTGGCGTCGTGCTGGTCGCCGATCCGGCGGATTGGGACGCGAAGTTCCTGTACCGCACGCTGGCGGACGTGGCGGAGCTCCCCGTGCGTGGGTATGTCCGGGTGGCCGACGGCGTGTGGCATGCCATGCGCGACCTGCGGGTCGTCCCCGATCGGGAGGTGCGCCGCGCCGCGCGCAACGCCGACCTGCTCATTGTGAAAGGCCGGGACCCGAGGGAAGGCGTTGCCCAGACCACCCGAGCCCGCGGCCTGTGGCACTGGCCGAGCGGGGAAGGTGGCGAGACCCAACTCGCGGGGGACTGGTACCTGGCCGCCGAGGCGGTCTCCCCGATTGCGCACGCGTTCTTGGGGCTCCCGGTGGATTCGTTCCCCCCGGCGACCAGGGTCACCCCCGTCGAACCGAGAGCCACCGACTGGACGGCGTTGTCGGCCCAAGCCGGTCGCCGCGGCGCGCCGAGACCTGTGGTCATCGGCCGCGAACAGGGCGGGCGGCGGCGGATCCTCGTCACGGCGGATGGCCTGTGGCGGTGGGCATTCCGAGGGGGCAGCAGCGAGCAAGGGTACCGGGCCTGGGTGGCCGCAACGACGACCTGGCTCTTGAGTGGGCGAGACCCGTCGATGGGACGCGCGGTCCCTATCCGCCCTGTCGTCGAGCACAGCCGGCCGGTGACGTTTCGGTGGACGGCCCAGGAACCAGCCGATCCCCTGCCGATCCGCCTTGAAGGACCTGACGGGCCGATCGATGACACGCTTCGATTCGATGGCGGCGGCGAGGCCTCGGTCTGGCTTCCGCCAGGTGCGTACCGCTACCGCGTGTCCGGTGAAGAGGCGACGGGCGTCATTGGCGTCGAGCGCTACTCGGATGAATGGGGGGTGCGGCGGGTCACGCTCTCGGAACGCGACGCCAGCATGGTTCAGCGAGCCGCGAGTATCTCTGCTCGCGAGCTCCTGTGGCTCTTCGGATTGTGCATCATGGCCTTCACGGGGGAATGGATGGCCAGGCGGAGGCTCGGGCTTCGATGAAAGGACGGATATGAAGCGGTGCTCTCTCACCGGGGACCCCGAATGACGAGTGGCCGGTTGGGGACGACCAAGCGGGGCGTGTGGTCCCGCATCAAGCGACTGGCCCTCACCGACGTTGGCGCGCTGGTTCGGCGGCTCAATGCCGACGACCTCGAGGCCATCGAGCGGATTCTGATCGAGGCCGACTTCGGCGTGGCGGCAACCGTGGCATTGACTGAGGCGCTGGAAGGCGAGGTCCGGAGCGGCAACGCCAAGTCCGAGGCCGATCTCAAGCGGTCGTTGCGGGGGCGATTGGTGGCCCTTTTGACCGGGAAGGAGACCGAGGCGCCCGGCGTGCTGGCCACGGCCGACCCGCCGGGGCCGACGGTGGTGCTCATGGTTGGGGTCAATGGCGTCGGGAAGACCACCACGATGGCGAAGCTCGCCAAGCGGCTCGAGGGCGAGGGCCGGCGGGTGCTGGTCGCCGCGGCGGACACGTACCGGGCTGGGGCCATCGCCCAACTCGAAACCTGGGCCGCTCGCCTCGGCATGCCGTGCGTGTCTGGGGCGCCGGGAGGCGACCCGGCGGCGGTGGCCTTCGATGCCATCGATGCCGCCGTGGCTCGGGGCAAGGACACCGTCCTCATCGACACCGCGGGCAGGCTCCATACCCAAGATGACCTGATGGACGAGCTGAGGAAAATCAGTCGCGTGGTGGGGCGGCGCGTCGACGGGGCGCCGCACGAGACCTTGTTGGTCTTGGACGGCACGGTTGGGCAGAACGCGGTGCAGCAAGGCAAATTGTTCATGGAGGCCGTCGCACCGACCGGCATCATCGTCACCAAGCTGGACGGCACCGCACGGGGCGGCGCTGTGGTGGCCCTTCGCCGTGAACTCGACCTCCCCATCCGGTTCCTGGGACTCGGCGAGCACCTCGAGGATCTCGAGCCCTTTGACCCCGAACGGATGAGTGACCTTCTGCTGGCCGAGGAGTGAAACAACCCGCGGTGAAGGTTCGGCTCGATTCCAAGGTGCAGTATCTCAAGGGCATCGGTGGCCGCCGCGCCGAGGCGCTCGGCCGGCTCGGTATCTGGACGGCGCGCGATCTGCTCTGGCACCTGCCGCACCGCTATGTCGACGCGTCAAACGTTACGCCTCTCGCCGAGGCACGGATCGGGGATGACGTCGCGTGCGTTGGACACGTGGTCGATACCGGGGTCCATCCTACCCGCCGCGGGCTCCGCATCTTTCGCGCGGTGCTTCGGGACGCATCCGGCGTGTTGGAGTGCGCCTGGCCAGGACAGGCCTTTCTCGACCGTTCCATCCGCGTGGGGCAGGTCCTGCTCGTCGCCGGCCCCGTTCGCTTTTATCACGGTCGCCAAATGGTGCCGCGTGAGTTTGTGGTGCTGTCGGACACGAACGGTGAGGACGAGGACACCGGCGGAGATGGCCGGATCCTGCCGGTGTATCCGGCGACGGAAGGCCTGAGCCACAAGGTCATCCGCGGTTTGATCGATCGGCACCTCGACGCGCTCATCGAGCTGAGCCACGACGACATGCCGCCTGCCCGCCGGCGCCAGTTGGGGTTGCCGGCGCTCCCGGACGCTCTCCGAGCGGTTCACCGGCCGGCGTCCTTGGACGAGGCCGAGCGGGGCCGCCGGCGGCTGGCGTTCGATGAGTTGTTCGATCTGCAGCTCATGCTGGTCCGGGCCCGCGCGATCGCCAAGCGGGCGCGCGGGGGAGTGGCCTTCCACGTGCAGCGGCGGTTCACCTCCCACCTGAAGGAGCACTTGCCCTTTACCTTGACGGGCGACCAGCGACAAGCGATTCGGGAAATCACCGCGGACATGACGGCGCCGGACCGTATGCACCGGCTCCTCATGGGGGATGTCGGAACGGGGAAGACCGTCGTGGCCCTCTTCGCCATGCTCCTTGCCGTGGAGAATGACTACCAGGCGGCCCTCATGGCCCCGACCGAACTCTTGGCGGAGCAACACGCGGCCACCTTGGAGGAGTTGTTGGGACCCCTCGAACTGGCACCGGATCTCCTCCTCGGGCGGCTGAGCACCAACGACAAGGCGGCCGCGCGCCGCCGCCTCGCCGCCGGCCGCTCACGGATCATCGTGGGGACACACGCGCTGCTCCAAGACACGGTCTCGTTCCATCGGCTCGGCCTCGTGGTCATCGACGAACAACAGCGCTTTGGGGTGGAACAACGCGCGGCCCTGATCGGCAAGGGCGACACTCCGGACGTACTCCTGCTCTCCGCCACGCCCATTCCGCGCTCGCTCGCCCTCACGTTGTATGGGGACCTCGACATCTCGACACTGCGCGAGCGCCCGCCGGGACGGGGAACGGTCCGGACCGCACTCCGAACGGAGGTCCACCGGGAGCGGGTGCTGGCGTTCGTGCGGGAGGCATGCGAAAGCGGCCGGCAGGCCTACGTGGTGCTTCCGGTCATTCAGGAATCCGAGCGAGCCGATCTTCGGGCGGCGACGACGATGGCCCAGCGCTTGGGCGCGCGCTGGACGGACCTCGAGGTGGGGCTCGTGCATGGGCGGATGAAGGCCGAGGAACGCGACGAGACCATGCGACGGTTCCGGGCCGGAGAGGTCGATGTGCTGGTCGCCACCACGGTCATCGAAGTCGGGATCGACGTGCCCAACGCCACGATCATGGTGGTGGAGCACCCGGAACGCTTTGGGCTGGCCCAGCTGCATCAATTGCGCGGTCGGGTCGGCCGCGGCGCCAACGAGAGCCACTGCATCCTGCTCGTCGAGGGCCGTCCGCTCCCCCGTCTCCGGGCCTTCGCGGCGACCGATGACGGGTTTCGGGTGGCGGAGTTGGATCTCGAGGAACGGGGGATGGGGGACCTCATCGGAGCCCGGCAATCCGGCGGCGTCGAACTGCGCCAAGCACGGCTTCCGGGCGACGCCGATCTGCTCGCCCAAGCGCGGTCGATGGCCGCCGAGATCATCGCCGGCGATCCAACGCTCTCGCACAAGGAACACCGCGCGATTCGTGCGCGCGCCATCGCGCGCTATCCGCGGGCAACCGAGTTGTTTCGGGTCGGCTAGGCGGGTGTCCTAGAAGCGGATCTCGAAACCGACCCCCACGCCGTCTCGCAGTTCCCGCACGACCGGCGTGAAGGGATCGATATCGGGCGGCGCGTCGTCGGATTGCATCAACTCCCAAACGAAGAGGACCGTGGCTCCGAGGAGCGCCGCCTCACCCGCAATCAACCATCGTTGCGCTCTGGTATCGAGCCGCAGGCTCTCCTGGAACAGCCCCTCGGTCACCGGATCCATGTACGCGCCCGACGCCGCGATGGTGCACCGGTCGGTGTTGGGCGGCGCACACCGCCCCGAGATCCTCTCGAACACGCGGTCGGCGTCGTTGTGGGCATCGGCCGCGAGGATGTTCATTCCGATCGACGCCGCCAGGACCGCCCACTTCCCGTACTTGATGAGCGGCTTGCCGCCTTGGGCCGCGGCACCGGCCGGGGTTGCGGCGATGAGCAGGGCGATCAGGCCCAGACGAAAGCGTATCATTCTTGCCGGTATCGGTGGAAGTCTCCAATGCCGCCGATGGCGAGCAGGCCGTCGGCGAGCACGATCGGGGGCACACGAATGGGCTGCCACAGCCCGAGTCGCCACTCTTCCCGACCGGACGGTGCGATGGCGCGGATCACGCCGTCGGCGCCGCCCACGAGAATCCACTCGCGAAATCGAACCGGCGATGTGGTCACCGGCCACTCGAGGGCCGCCACCACCACGGGATGCGGAGAAGGGGGGGTGAGGGGAATCCGATACAACGTCCCGATCCGGCTGACCACGAAGGCCGTATCTCCGGTGACGGTTGGGCGGGCGAGCACCGCCGCATCGAGCTTCACCCGCCAGGCCAGGTGCATGGCGCCTGCGTCCAGCGCAATGACAAGCGAATCGGTGGTGCCGGCAATCAGGTACACGCCCGCGTGCGCCCACCCGCCGGTGATGGCCCCCGGCGAGGGGATCTTGTCGAGCACCTTGCCGTCACGGGCGGTGAGACTGACGATCGTATCGATAGTGGCGAGAATGACCGTATCGGGCGCGGCCAAGATCGCCGCCGATCGGGCCTGGCCCAAGCGCCGCTCCCATTGAACCGCCCCGGTGGCGGCATCGAGGCTGTAGAGGCGCCCCGCCTGGGTTGGCGCCAGGATACGATCGTCGATGAGCGCGATGGGGGCGCTCAGCTTGCCGATGTCTCGCTCCCAGAGACGACGCCCATCGTGGGCATGGAGGGCCATGACCCTGCTGTTCGGCCGGTCGGTTGCCGTGTAGAGGGTGTCCCCTGACCTCTGGATGCCGCCGAAAACAGAACCGGGGAGGCGCTTGCTCCAGCGCGCCCGCCCGGTTCCCAGATCGACGGCGTAGACCCGGCGATCGGCGTCTCCGACGTAGAAAACGGAGTCTCTGAGGGCGATCGTTCCATAGGTCCCGCGGCCCGCGGTCGATTCCCAGGCCGTCACCAAGGGAATCCGCCCGGCGTCTTCCGGTAAGGGCTGGAGTTGCGGGCGATAATTCAAACAGGCCGCGTTGACGGCGCTCACCACGGCGGCTACACTCAAGCCGCTTCGACACCATTTCACTGTGGACATGGACCGGGCATGCCAGCTGTCGTTCGCATCAATGAGCTGTCCTCGTACGTGGGCCAGGAAGTCATCGTTCGCGGCTGGGTCGTGACCACCCGCTCGAGCGGCAAGATCGCGTTTCTCTTGATCCGCGACGGGTTTGGAGTCGTGCAAGCCGTTTTTCCACGGCCCGACATCAGTCCGGAGGCGTGGGAGCGGCTCCAGGCGCTCACCCAAGAGGCGTCAGCGGCCGTCACCGGCACGGTCCGGGCCGACGCCCGCGCACCCGGGGGATACGAGTTGACCGCCACGGACCTGGCTGTCTTGGGGCCGAGCGTCGACTTCCCAATCACTCCTAAACAACATGGGACGACTTTCCTCTTTGAACATAGACACCTCTGGCTCAGAAGTCGCCGGCAGGTGGCCATCGCCCGGGTCCGCCACGAGGTCGTGCAAGCTATCCGGGACTTCTTCTACGACCGGGACTTCACCCTCGTCGACACCCCCATCCTGACCGGCGCGATCGGAGAGGAAGCCGGGAGTCTCTTTGCCACGGACTATTTCGATGTGGGCCAGGCCTACCTGGCGCAAACCGGACAACTCTATGTCGAAGCCGCCGCTGCCGCGTTGGGCCGGGTGTATTGCTTCGGCCCGACCTTCCGAGCCGAGAAATCCAAGACCCGACGCCATCTCACCGAGTTTTGGATGGTCGAGCCCGAGGTCGCCTTCGCCGACTCCGACGACAACATGCGGCTCCAGGAAGAGTTCGTGAGCTACCTCGTCGCCCGAGTCCTCGATCGCCGCAGCGAAGAACTTCAAGAACTCGAGCGGGATACCTCCGCCCTCGAGTCCGTCGTTCCCCCCTTCCCACGCCTTCCCTATGCCGAGGCCGTTCCCAAGCTGAACGCGCTCGGCTCGGACATCCGGTGGGGACAGGATCTCGGCGGGGACGACGAGACGCTACTGGCGAAACAGTATGACCGCCCTGTCTTCGTCTGCAACTACCCCAAGGAGGTCAAGGCCTTCTACATGAAGGAAAACCCCGACGACCCCCGCACCGTGCTGGGCAACGACTGTCTGGCGCCGGAAGGCTACGGTGAGATCATCGGGGGCTCGCAGCGCGAGGACGACTACGATCGCCTCGCCGGCCGGATACGCGACCAAGGCCTCGACCTCAGGTCCTACCAATGGTACCTGGACCTCCGCCGCTACGGCACCTTCGTCCATTCCGGGTTTGGGCTCGGTCTGGAGCGGACGGTCGCCTGGATCTGCGGGAACCCGCACATCCGTGAGTCCATCGCGTTCCCCCGCCAGATCCATCGCCTCTATCCCTGATCCGCACTCCGAGGGGAGGCCTTGGTCTCCTCCCACAACCCATCGAGCACCTCGAGGCCGGCGGAGTGGATGTCGATGCCCCGCGAGCGGGCCAGCCGCTGGACCTCGCCGAACCGTCGCTCGAATTTCCGGTTCGCCGCGTCGAGTGCCACCGTGGGACTGCTGCCGGCCTTGCGCACCACGTTGACAACGGCAAACAAGAGGTCGCCCAGCTCGTCGCGGAGGTCGGCCGCCGACGCGTTGCCGTGAAGTTCGGCTTCGCATTCGGCCAGCTCCTCACGGACCTTGGCCAACGGTCCGTCGATATCGGGCCAGTCGAAGCCAACCGCCGCCGCCCGCTCCTGCAGTCGGTGGGCCCGAAGCAGCGGCGGCAGCGTTGGGGGTAACCCATCGAGGAGGCCGCCAACGCCGCGGCGTTCCCGGCGTTTCAGCGTTTCCCACGGCTGTCTGGAGCCCTGGTCGAAGAGCTGGGGATGCCGTCGTGCCATCTTCCGCTCGAGCGCGTCGGCCACGTCCGCCGGGGTGAACTCGCCGTGTTCCTCGGCGATGACGAGTTGGAACGCGACGTTGAGAAGGACATCGGCCAGCTCGTCCCGGATGGCCTCGGCCTGCCCGGTGCCAAGTGCATGGTCCAGCTCGAGGGCCTCCTCGACCAGATAAGGGCGGAGGGTCTCCCGGGTCTGCGCTCTATCCCAGGGGCAGCGATTTCGGAGATCACGAACCATGCCGAGAGCGCGTCCAAGCGCTGAATTGTCTTGCATTTATCCTCCTCGTCCGGTTATCATACCCGCCGTCCCGTGAGCGAGTCAAACGAACGGTGTGTCGCCCGTGCGTGGGCCGATGTCGACCTCGGCGCGATGGTCGCCAACGCCAGGACCGTTGCCACGGTGGCCGGGAGTCGGCTCCTTCCCATGGTCAAAGCGAACGCATATGGGCTGGGCGCTGTCGAAGTCGTCAAGGCGCTGGAGCGGCTCGACCCGTGGGGCTATGGCGTGGCCACGCTCGAGGAGGGCGCGGAACTGCGGTCGGCCGGAATCGGCCGAC
>JBFGLJ010000035.1:0-19845 GCA_041576235.1 Gemmatimonadales bacterium
ATCGTGGTGGGTGGGGGCCTGCGGGCGGCCTCCGTCCTCTCTTCCCAGCGGGCGTGCCTAGTCCTCCGGCACCTCGAGCAAGGTCTTATCCATCAGATACCAAGTGTCGCCCCCAATGTAGCCAGGGCGTTCAAGGACCCGTCGCCAGCCGAATGCCGCCAACAGGGCTTCCGACCGGAGATCATTGGTCCAGAATTCAGCGAGGTGGGCATCGCAAACTCGAGCATGTTCCTCGAATGCCGCGAGCAGCAAATGCGCGTGCCCCTTGTGCCGCTCCGCAGGGGCAACTGCAATCTCCAACAGGTGCGCGACCCCGCCGCGGAGCGTATACCGCAGCCCGCCGACCCAGTCGCCGATCTCGTTGGTGAGAAGGAGGTACTTGTCCTCGACAAAGGATTCGGCACCCGAGTGATTCGCCTCGTCTTGCGACAGATCCGCAAGCCAGGCGGCGAACTCCTCGCCCTGCTCAATTTCGCGAATCGTGACTTCACTCATCTGGCCCTCCTCCGAGTCCTCCCCATCGATCCCACGCCTCCCCCCTCAGTAGTACGCAACCGCAATGCCACAGGTTCCCACCCCCTCCCCGTCGAGGGCCCGTGGGGGCGCCAACTGCTGGTGGCCGAGACACTTCACGCCCATCGACGTGACAGGCCCCGGTGCCTTTATTCGGTTTTTGTTCGGTATTCGAGGGAACCTAGCTGCCCTCGAGGAGGGCCGGGATTCCCCCACCGGTGTCCCGTTTGACACAGGGGGCGGCCCCCTTTGAGGTTTGAGGCCCGGCCGCCGGCTCCGGTGCGGCCGCGCAAGGGCAGTAGCCAACCAATCAGCAGGAGAGCGGACCGATGGCAGGAGCCCCGCCAGGGACCAGCCCCATCATCGCCAAGTGCCAGTTCTGCGGCACCTTGAACCGAGTCGAGTCTGGGCGGGTGTCGGACCTACCCAAGTGCGCCAATTGCAAGACCCCGATGCGACTCGACCGGCCGCTCAAGATCACCGATCAGGATTTCGACAGCGTGATCGCGGGGACGGAGATCCCGGTCTTGGTGGACTTCCACGCGGATTGGTGTGGTCCGTGCCGGATGATGGCAAGCACCTTGGACGAGTTTGCGGCGGGGCAGGTTGGCCAGGCGCTGGTGGTCAAGCTGGATACCGATCGGAATCCGATCGCCCCTCAGCGATTCGAGATTCGCGGGATCCCCACACTCATCGCCTTTCGCGGTGGGCGGGAGATCGGACGCCATGTTGGCCTGGCCGACCGTCGCGTGATGGAGTCGCTCACCGGGCCGCGGTCAGAAAGGCCCAGCCACGGCTAGGCGGTGCCGTTTATCCCCCGCTCCGGTCTCCCCGACGCACGCGAGACCGAGGACCGACGACCGATGACTGACGACTCATGACTCCCGTTTCATCGCGTTCGACAGCGGCGGGACGCCGGCGTTGCGTCCCCGCACAAGATGGATTCCGCCATCCCGCTCGCGAGAGGGCCGCACGCGGTGTTTTGTGCCGAGCGGGCGGCTTCTTGCTCGGTGGCGGCGGACGCGGTGGCGCAATTCCGCCGGCCTTGGAACTCCACGCAGATCTCGCACTCTGTCTTCTGGGCCGAGAGGGTGGACCAGAGCAACAGGGCCACGAATCCAATCAGCACGACGATCATGACAATCTTGCCAGGGCTCATGAGTTCCTCGCCGGTATCCGCACGCGGTATGACTGATCAGCCGGCGCGCAGGGCGCCCAGCAGGGTCGGGAAGGCGCCGATGACGTACACCATGGCGGCGGCGATGCCCGCATTCCCGAACGAGATCTTCCCCGTGACCTTGAGGCCGATGGCCAGCAGCACGGTCACCCAGAGCGTGAAGACGTCCGCGCGAATCGCCAGCGCTTGGGCGATGGGTGACGCGGTGTTGGGATCGAGGAAGCGGCCGAGCCCGAGGTTCAGGCTGGCCATGCCCTTCATGGCCGATTCCGGCATGAGGAGGCCCTGGAGGCCGTTCACGATCTGTTGCAGGAGCCGAGGGAAGTACGCGAAGGTCGCGACCATGATCGCGGCGCCGACCGCCTGCTTGGCGCCAACGACCTTCCCGGCGAGCCACAGAATGAGCCCAGTCAAGAACACCGCGATTGGCGTGACAATGAGCACGATGAGCGGGGCAAAGCGTGCTTGCGCGGTGCGGATGCGCTCCAGATCCTCGGCCTGGAGCTCGGGATTCTGCTCCATCGCCGCTGCCATCCCGCGGGTGAAGTCGGCATCCATGGCCGGCTGAATGGCGCCCTGGGTTCCGACAAAGAGCGAGACGCCCAAGACGGTGAGCACCAGCAGCGGGATCCAGAATTTGCCGTGTGGCCGGCGCGCGAAGACCTTGGTGGGCGCCACGAAGATTTCCAGGCAATCCTCCCACCACGAGGCGCTGGTTGGCGCGTCTGACGACGGATCAAGCGGGGGCGCGGGTGGGGGTGGGGGGGCAGTCACGGATGACCTCCCTCAGGCATCATGTGAGTCAGTCGGTGGACGCCACGCGGACCTCGTTGGCGATCCACTGGAGGTACTCGGCGTGCCCGCCGAACACCGGGAAGGCGATGAGTTCGGGCACGTCGTAAGGGTGGAGCTCCTGGATGCGGGTCCGGAGGGCTGGAAACGCCTCCTTGGTGGTCTTGAAATGACACTGCCATTCGGTGATGGCGGTCACCTTCCCCTTCCACCAGTATGTGCTCTTCACTGGACCCGTGACCTGGGCGCACGCGGCGAGGCGTTCCTCGACGACGGTGGAGGCCAAGCGCTCTGCGGCTTGCTGGGTTTCGAGCGTGGTAGAGACCTGTAGCACGTGGGTCACGGGCTCACCTCGTCGCCGGCCTCACTCACGGGCGGTGGGTGGTAGTCCCTCGGTGTCGCTTCCCCGTTTGCCATCGGCGACGGGGAGCACGGCCGTCCGCCAGCCGCTCCGAAAGGTCACGGTCAAGCGGTGGCCAACCGTATCCGCCTCGACGCCCACGACATCGGGCAGCGATTGTGCGTACTGGACCGCCGCGGCAATCTGGGTTGCGTATCCTTCGTCGGTCGTCGCACCGAGGGCGGCGGCGAACTCGCGACCGATCGCAATGGCTTGAGCCTGTTCGTGGCCGTACCGCGCAAACTGATCCGCGGAGATGAGGCCGTCTTGGTCGGCCAGCGGTGTGTATTGATCGTAGCTCCGGCAGCCGACGACGAGGAGGAGTGCAACGAGAGGTCCAAGGACACGCTTCATGGCATGGGCTCGCATGGAGGAGAGAGTGGCTCCGGGTCCGGATCAATTGTATCGTTCTGGACGCCTTCTACCAAGGGTCAAGGTACCTCGGGTGCGAGTCCCGTTTCCGTCGCTCTCATCGGCCGGCTGCGTGCTGGCGCTGACGCTGGTTGTCCCGGCCCTCGCTGGTCCACTCGCCGGCCAGATGCCGGCGCGGGCACAGGCCGTGTCGGTGCAATGGTGGCATGCGGCCGTCGCCGTGGGAGGCGTGGCCACCTTGATGCTGGTGGATGAGCCGGTTGCCCGCTTCATGCAGGATCGCCGATCGAACGACACGAATGACGTTGCGTCGGTGGTCCGCCACATGGGGAACTACCCGTTTTATATTTCTGCCGCTGCCGGGACCGTAGCGGTAGGGCTGGTGAGCGGAGATTCGCGGATCACGAGGGCTGGGGGCCGGCTCGCGGCCGCCTTGGCGTTGACCGGCACGCTCACCCGCCTCGGAAAATTCGGGGCCGGCCGAGAGCGGCCGATCCCGAGCGGTCTCGACAGCGATCAGTACCACCCGTTCTCGACCGGGTATACGTCGCTTCCGTCCGGCCACACCTCGATGGCGTTTGCCCTGGCGACGTCCCTTTCCGATGAAATCGAGCGGCCGTGGGCCACGGTGGCGCTCTACACCGGCGCGGGATTGGTTGGCTGGTCGCGGCTCAACGATAACCGGCATTGGCTGAGTGACGTGGCCGCCGGGGCCATGATCGGGATCTTCTCCGCCAAGCTGGTGAATGGGCGCTGGCGGGTGTTCAACCTGCGCCCACCGGGGGTGAAGGCAGGCTCCCAGGGCATCGAGGTGGCCTGGAACGTCGCCTTCTGACTCCCGCCCCATGCATCGCCGCTCGGCGGGTATGCACTGTCCAACGCGTGCATCCTTGATAACACAATGGAGGTGGCCATGCGGCGAGGCATGTGTCTCGTGGTCGCGCTGAGCCTGAGTCCCCTTACGCATGTCCCGGCGCAGGTAGGGCCGACGGGTCCCCTCGTGGTGTACAACGCGGGGAGTCTCGCCATCCCGTTTCAACGCCTCCTCGCCGCGTTCGTTGAGCGGTATCCCGGAGTAGTCCCTGCCCAAGAACATTCCGGCAGTGTGGCGGCCGTCCGGAAGATCAGCGATTTGGGGAAGATCCCCGATGTGATCGCCGTCGCCGATTACCGGCTCATTCCCGAGTTGTTGTTTCCGGATCACGCCTCGTGGTATGCCACGTTTGCAACCAATGCGTTGGCGCTGGTCTATGCGGAGACCGCTGTCGGACACGACGAGATCACGCCCGACAATTGGTTTCAGATTCTTCAGCGGCCCGATGTCCGCTGGGGGCGGGCGGACCCGCTCTTGGATCCCGCCGGCTACCGGGCGCTCATGGCGTTCCAGCTCGCCGAGCGGCACTACGCCAAGCCAGGGCTCGCCGCCCGACTGCTCCGCGCGTCCCCCCGGCGCTTCGTGCGCAGCAAGAGCGCCGACCTCGTGGCCCTGATTCAGTTGGGCGAGCTGGACTACGCCTGGACCTATGCCTCGATCGCGGCGTTCCATGGGCTCAAGGCCGTGGCGCTTCCGGCCGAGCTGACCCTCGCCGATCCACAGCTGGAGCACTGGTACCGGCAGGCGCTGGTGCGGCTTCCGGGGTCGACCGGCGGAGGACGGGACTCGATCGCAGTCCGCGGGGAGCCAATCGCCTACGCCTTGACGATTCCCACGGGGGCCCCACATCCGGAGACGGCGGCGGCATTTGTCGCATTCATCTTTTCAACCGAGGGAGCGTCGGTGCTGGCGGCTGCCGAGCTGACCCCAATCGGCCGCCCGGTGGTGCGGGGTCCCGGACGTCCCCCCGCAGGCCTCGGGGCCGTGCCCGGGATGCAAACCCGGCAGGAGTAGACCGTCAGTTGCTCGCCGACCGCGAATCGTCTACTCTCACCTGATTGACAAACCCACACCAGGATACACGGCGGTCCGACTGAACATGAGTAGCCAAGCCACCCCCCCCATTCCACGCAACGAGCCTGTCCTCTCCTACGCGCCGGGCACCCCGGAGCGGGAAGCTCTCACATCCGCCTTGGCCACTGTCGGCGACGAGCACCCCGAGATCCCAGCCATCGTTGGGGGGAAGGAGACCACCAGCGGCCCGACCCACGGGGTCGTCGCCCCCCACGCTCATCGTCGGGTCCTCGCGACCGTGCACGAGGCCGGGCCTCGAACGATTGAGTCCGCGATCGAGACCGCGGTCGAGGCGCAGCGCGAGTGGGCGGCGTGGAGGTTTGAAGATCGTGCCGCGGTTTTTCTCAAGGCCGCCGACCTGCTTGCGGGGCCGTGGCGGCAGCGGGTCAACGCGGCCACCATGCTCGGGCAAAGCAAGACTGCGCATCAGGCCGAGATCGATAGCGCGTGCGAGATGATCGATTTTCTGCGGTTCAACGTGTATTTCGCCGAGCGACTCATGGCGGAACAGCCGGTCTCAGGGCCCGGGACATGGAATCGCTTGGACTACCGGCCGCTCGAGGGCTTCGTCTACGCCATTACGCCGTTCAACTTCACGTCCATTGGCGGCAACCTCCCGACCGCGCCGGCGATCCTTGGCAACGTGGCGATCTGGAAGCCGGCACGGACCGCCATGTTGAGTAACTTCTATCTCTTCCGACTCCTGGAGGAGGCGGGGTTGCCGCCGGGAGTCATCAACTTCGTCTCGGGCGACTCGGCGGCCATCACCGAGCAGCTTCTGGCGGACCGGCGCTTGGCCGGGATTCACTTCACTGGATCCACGACGGTGTTCCGGCTCCTGTGGCGGAAAGTGGCCGACCATCTGTCGGCGTACGTCTCGTACCCGCGAATCGTGGGGGAGACCGGGGGCAAGGACTTCATTGTGGCGCACCCGTCAGCCGATGTCGACGCCTTGGCGGTGGCGTTGGTGCGCGGGGCCTATGGCTATCAGGGGCAAAAATGCAGTGCAGCCTCGCGGGCCTATATCCCTACGTCGCTCTGGCCGGAGGTCCGTGAGCGGCTCGGGGACATGCTCGCCGACCTTCCCATGGGCGACCCGACGGATTTCCGCATGTTCATGGGCGCGGTCATCGACCAGAAGGCGTTCACCAAGATCCGTGGCTATATCATCGCGGCGCAGAACGACCCGGGGGTTGAGCTGGTCGCCGGCGGAGGGTGTGATGACCGGGAGGGCTATTTCATCGAACCCACCCTCCTCAGGGTCGACGATCCAAAGAACGTCGCGATGTGTGAAGAGATGTTCGGCCCCGTGCTGACGGTCTACGTCTATCCGGACGCCGAGTGGGCGGCGACGCTCGAGCTAGCCGATCAGACCAGCCCCTATGCGCTGACGGGATCGGTGTTTGCTCAAGACCGCGGGGCCCTGCGGGAAGCCGAGCGGACCCTTCGCTATGCGGCGGGGAACTTCTATCTCAATGACAAACCGACTGGGGCAGTGGTCGGGCAGCAGCCGTTCGGCGGGGCCCGAGCGAGTGGCACGAACGACAAGGCCGGGTCGGTCCTCAATCTCCTTCGGTGGGTGTCCCCGCGCACCATCAAAGAGACCTTCAATCCTCCAAAGAGCTACCGGTATCCTCACATGAACGGTGGTGACTAGGACACGCGGCCGCGTGGACGCGGACGGTCGGCTTGCTCGGTTCCGTTGAAGGTCCTAAGTTTGCACCCATCGCCCACTTGGAGGCCCTGCCGATGTCGGATCGCTTCCTGAGTTCCGACGAATACGACGAATTGGCCCACCGACTCTACAACCAAGGACGCTACGACGACGCACTCGATCTCTTGAAGGCAGGGGTCTCCCTCTACCCGCAACACACTGAGCTGCATGTGGGCATGGCCTATGCCTATTTGGTGCGGGAGGAGTACGCGTGGGCCCGGAGCAGCTTCGAGCGGGCGCTGTCCCTCGATCCGGATCATGAGGATGCGCTGGCCGGCCACGGGGAGACGCTGCTCAAGATCGGGCGGCGAGCCGAAGCGCTGGAGGATTTCGAACACATTGTCGCGTTGGGATTCGCCGACGACCATGATCTCATGCTGCAGGTCGGGCGCGCGCTCTTCCGAGACGGCTTGGTCGCCCAAGCCGAGCGCTACTTCGACTTCGCGGTCACCACCCACCCCGAATCGGCTGACGCTTCGGCCTGTGTCGGCTACGCGTCCCATCGCCTCGGGCGGGAGGATGCCGCCCTGTTCTGGCTCCGGCGGGCCTTGTCCCTAGCGCCGCGACACGCCGAGGCCCGCATCTACCTGGCCAATCTCCTCTACGATCGCGGCGAGACCGCCGCCGCCCTCCATCACCTCGAACTCACCGCCCCCGAAGACCATTTCGACGATCTCGCCCTCTGGCGGGCCATCGAACTGAAGAAGGCGTGCGGGCAATTGAGCGATAGCGACCCCGCTCTCCGGCCGCTCTTCGAGCGGTTGGCGGAGCTGACCGGAACACCGGACGCGGTCGACTTGCTCCTCGCTGAAATCGAGTCGCACCACCTCGATGGCGTGGTGCGAGACCCTCACCAGCTGGAACTGTTTGGCGCCCTGGTCAGTGAGCTGCAAAGCATGCAGCGGCGCGGGGGGAGCGGTGATATCCATCTCGTCGCGACGCTTTCCGGTCACCTCTTCAAAGGCACATGGGAAGAAATCCTTTTCCAGATGAAATTAGCTGACGGCGACGCCGCCAGCGATTCGGTGCGCGAATTCATGGCTCGCGTCGCCCGGCGCGGCCAGGCCGAGACGGGTGTCGTCATTCCCGTCACGGGGGCCGAAGCGTTCATTCGTGGCAGCGCGCAGGCGGGCGTGCTGCGCATCATCCGGTGAGGCCGCGGTCGATCCGGGTTCTGCTGCTTCCCATCATCTGTTCATGCTGACTCGCGGCTCCAGGAGTGGAGGTTCATGACCACTTCGACGGTGACGAGCCAGTGGACCGCTGGAACCTGGCGAGATGTGCTCCCCAATGGCCTGACGCTTCTCGTCCAGCGCGATCCATCGGCGCCGGCGGCTGCGATCGTGACCCATGTGCGGGCGGGCTTCTTCGACGAACCCGACGAATGGGCCGGCATCTCCCATGTCCTCGAGCACATGTTTTTCAAAGGCACCCCCTCGCGAGGCGTCGGCGCGATTGCGCAAGAGACGAAATCGGCCGGAGGCTACCTGAATGCTGGGACATCCTATGACTTCACGGTCTACTACACCGTGCTTCCATCGCGCGCCGTCGCGTCCGGGCTCGAGATCCAGGCCGACGCCCTGCAGCATGCGCTCATCGACCCCGCTGAACTCGAGCGCGAACTCAAAGTCATCATCGAGGAAGCCAAACGGAAACTCGATAGCCCGGGTGCGGTGGCGCGCGAAACGCTACATGAGGTCATGTACGATCATCACCGTATCCGGCGGTGGCGAATCGGTCGTGAAGAGAACCTGGCCCGGCTGACCCGCGAGGATGTGTGGCGGTATTACCAAACCAGATATGTGCCGGGCCGCACCATCGTCACGATCGTTGGTGATATCGATGAGAGCGATATCCTGGAGCGTTCCCGGGCGCTGTACGGAGCATGGACCACGCCACCGGGTGCCGTGGACCCGTCGCCGGTGGAGCCTGCGCGCTCGGGTCTTCGCGCGCGCACCATGCGGGGAGAGATCGCGCTGGCGCACCTGGTGTGTGGGTGGCCCACCGTTCCGCCGCTCCACGCCGATGCGACCGCGCTGGATCTGGCCGCCGGCGTCCTCTCCGCCGGGCGAGGCAGCTGGTTGTATCGCGCGCTCCGCGAATCCGGTCTGGCGAGTTCGGTGTCCGCGTCGCACTTCACCCCGACCGAACTGGGGATGCTCACCATCGCGGCCGAGCTCCGTCCGGAACGGATGGACGAGGTCATGGGGCGCGTCGCCGAGGCTATCCGGCGCCTCGTGGACGAGGGCCCGGCGCCGGACGATCTGGAGCGGGTGCGACGGCTCTTGGTGATGCAATGGTCTCGCAACTTCGAGCCCACCGAGGGGCGGGCTGCCGCGCTTGCAGGGGCCGAAGCCCTGCTCGATATCCACGTTCTCGATCGGCAGTTCGCCCAACTCGCGTCGACTTCGGCGGGCCAGGTTCGCGAGGCGGCCGAACGGTACTTGTCTCTGGACCGTCTCTCGGTCCTCGGGTATCTCCCGAGCGGGCAGGGCGGGGACCTCGACGAGGCGTCGCTGGAACGCCAGTTCGCGGCGGCCGCCACGACACCCTTGGCGATCCCCGCGCCGACCCCGCCATCGCACTTCAGTCCCGCACCGATCACGAGTCGCCTCGAGCATACCGTGCACCATGCCGCCCTGCCCGGTGCCGATGTCCTGGTTCGCCAGAAGCCCGGCGTGCCACTGGCCACCATCGGCGTCTATGCGCCGCGCCCGCGTTTCGACCCCGATGGCCAAGCCGGCCTCGGCGCGCTTGCGGCCCGGGCTTTGGTGCGTGGGGCGGCGGATTTGGACGCGGCGGCCCTGGCCTTCGCCTTCGAGCGTCTGGGTGGTGCGCTGGCGCCGCGGGTGGCCCACGACTGGGTCGGATTCGAGACGTCCGTGGTGAGCGACCAACTTGGAGCGGCCGCAGCACTGCTTGACGCGGCCATTCAGTCTCCGCGATTCGACCCTCCGGACGTCGAACGCGAGCGCAGCATTCTCTTGGCGGAGGCGAAACACGTCACCGACGATATGCTCCGATATCCCTTCCGCCTGGCTTTCGGCGCGGCCTTCGGTGACCGAGGCTACGGCCTCCCGGTCTCGGGGTTGGAGGAGACCTTGGAGACCCTGTCCGCCGTCGAGGTCGCGATGTGGCACACCGCGTGGCTCGACAAGAGCCGGCTCACGGTGATTGCCGTTGGGGACTTCGAGCCCGCTCGGGCACTGGAGATTCTGGCTGGCGTGCATGCCGACTGGCCGGCGCGCACGTGGCACCCACCGCCGCTCGACACCGCCTGGGCCGCCCAAGCGGGCAACGCCGTGCGCACCGAGGAGAAGCCCAAGGCGCAGACCGCGCTCGCTTTTGTGTTCCCGGGACCAGCTCGGACCCATCCGGCTCGCTATGTGTCCGATGTCTGGGCGGCGGCCGCGGGCGGCCTCGGCGGACGGTTGTTCGAAGCCCTCCGCGACAAGCTGGCTCTGGCGTACACCGTCATGGCGACTCCGTGGCAGCGGCGCGGCACGGGAACGTTGGCGACCTACATCGCCACGTCGCCAGAACGCGAGCAGGAGGCGCATGACGCGATGCTCAAGGAATTGGCTGGCTATCGGGACCGGCCGGCCGCCCAATCGGAGATCCGGCGTGCGGTGAACTACCTCGCCGGCCAGGCGGAGGTACGCCGGCAAATCGGTGGCCGGGTCGTGGCGGAGATTCGGGACGCCTGGCTCATGGGAGAGGGCCTCAGCGAGATCGCCGATCCCGCCGCTCCATACCGGGCGGTGACCGCGGACGCGGTCCACACGTTGGCTCGGGAGTATCTCGATCCGGAGCGTGTCGCGATTGGAGTGGTGCGTGGGACGGGTGGTGGAGACGGACGCTAGGCGGGCGAGGTCGTTCCCAAGCGCTTGGCGATCACGTCCACACCCCGTTGAACTGGGGCGGGGGCCCGTGCCGTGAGTTCGACGAGACAGCGGTTCTGTTCCGGGAGCGCGTGGAGCACGACATGCCCGCCGTGGCACAAGAGCGCGACGACGATACCCCTTGGACCGGAGCGAGCGATCGGAGCGTCATGCGGGGAGAGTCCGACGGCGCCGGCCGCGGCGAGGGCGAGTCCTGAGAGGCCCGCATGGTCGCCGAGGGTGGCGCCTGGGATCCCGTGAAGCTCGACCGAGACGTGATGGAAGGTGTCGCTCATGTTAGAACATCGACATGGCGAGGAAGGCGCGGAGGCTGTCGTTGGTCTGCCGGAGTCGGCGCGAGAGCAACCGGACGACGGACCACAACACCTTTTGAGCCAGCGCGCTGTTGAATTCGAGTAACGTTTCGAAGTCGGATCGCGAAATGGTGACGAGGGTGCAGGCCGTGTCAGCGATGGCGTCGGTCGACCGGGTCGCGCGATCGAACACCGCCATCTCGCCGAAACAGGCACCAGGTTGTAACACGGCCAGTGCTTCCTCACCGGAGCCCGGAATGGTGCGGCTGATGCGGACTTTGCCCTCGGCCAGGATGAACAGCCCGTCTCCAGGATCGCCTTCCTTGAAGATGGCCTGCCCTGCCGCGAAGGTCTTCTCCTGGCATGTTTCGGCGACCCGCGCAAGCTCGCCATCGTCGAGGTCAGCGAAGATGGCGGTGCCGCGTAAGATGTCGAGATTCATGGAGGGTCCGCGGTGCTCGAAGGGGAGCGATGACCGAAAGTAGCCAACCAGGGCAAGGCCAGCAAGCGTATGACCGGTTTGCAGTTGCCGATGTCCTCACTTTACTTCGGCTTCCCCTCGCCGTTGCGTTCGTCCTCGTGCCGCATGCGGGCTGGCGGGCGGGAATCGTCGTTGTCGCTGCCGCGACGGACCTGCTGGACGGTTACCTGGCGCGCCATCTCTCGCGGTCTCGGCTGGGGCTCGTCCTCGATCCGGTCGCGGACAAGCTCTTCATGGCCGCGGCCTTTGGCGTAGTGGCCTTCTCCGGTGCCCTCAGTTGGGTCGAGATCGTTGGGGTGCTGCTCCGCGACATCGTGGCCACGGGGGCCTTCCTCGCGACAGTCGTCCGCGGCCGGCCGGCGGCGATCCCGGCGCGGCTGAGCGGGAAGGCGGTGACGGTGGCCCAGGTCCTCACCCTTTTCGTCTTCCTCGCGCGTTCCCGGTGGCTTCACCCCATCGCGTGGGTGACAACCGTCATCGCCATCTACGCCATCTGGGACTATCGGCGGGTGGCTCCGGAGAAGCGGACGATGCTCGGTGGAAGGCGGGGGAAGGCGTGACCGAGGAGCGCAAGCGCGTGTCGCTCGAGTGGCGAGGCACCCTCGCCTTCGAGGGGGGCGAAACCGGCCGGCCGTGGATTCCGATCGATGGCGACAACACCGAGGCACCCGGCCCCATGTTGCTGCTCCTCTTGGCCATCGCGTCGTGTACTGGGGCCGACGTGCTCATCATCCTCGAGAAGATGCGACTGACGGTTACCGCCCTTCGTGTCGAGGTCGAAGGGGCGCGGCGAGCGAAGGCCCCACGGCGATATACCGCGATCGAATTGACCTACCACGTGGCCGGCCAGGAGTTAGTCGAAGCCAAGGTCCAGCGGGCAATCGATCTGTCCATCGAGAAATACTGTTCGGTTCTCCACTCGCTTGCTCCGGATATCGAGATTGCTTCGCGGCTGGTCCTGGAGTAGTCTCGCCTGGATGCTGTTGTGGCAGGCCGTCCCACCCCCGGCTTGTGCGCAGACCACGCGTGAGGTGGGCATCCATGGAACGGTGACGACCTCGGATCCGGTGACCTGGGTGGCCGGCGTGAGCGGCGCCATCCGGCCGTCGACTCGCGCCCGCCTCACCGCCACGCTTGGTGCCGGGGCGGCCGCCGACGCGTTCGCGTGGCGCGGAGAAGTCTTGTGGCAGTTTCTCCTGCATCCCGGCCGGCGGAGCGGCGTGGCCCCTTATGCTGGGGGCGGCCTGGCCCTCCGGGGTGGTCCGGACGAGGAGGGGTACGTCGTCCTGCTGGTTGGGATCGAATCGCGACCCGGAGGCCCCCGCGGGGTGGCGTTGGAGCTCGGCGTCGGAGGTGGGATTCGGGTGTCTGTGGCCTATCGATGGCGTGGACATGGCCCCGGGGTGCTCGACCGGTAGGGGACGGGTATCCAGATTGTCGAGGGTGAGTCCCTCAGTCGTTGGGTGATCCCACGGCGGCAGGATTCCGCTGAACGACCGGTTCGCAGTAGCGCTCACCAAGCGTGCGGAGGGTGGCCAGGTGCTCGTCCGCGAGATTGGTGTACCGCTCCTCGAGGTACTGCATCGTGTCGTCGAACCACTCCCGCTTGTGCTCCTCCGTTGCTTCCAACACGCCGCATCGAAGAATGTGACTGAACAGCTCATCGCGCGCCTGATCGAACGCCCCGGGGGGCGTCGAAGTCGAGCCGGACTTCTTCTTTGCCATGCACCTTCCTTGTGGAACGTAAGTCTTTCTCTAGCCTACTGATAGCCGCGCAGGGAATATAGGGGGCGGGGGGACGCGGTGCAATCAGGAGATCGCCTCATCCCGCCAAGGAGTCCATTAGATTTGAGGCCGGTCGAGACGGCAGACGAATTGGACACTGGCTTTTGAGGCTCCATGGCGGACCACGATGAGATCTACGGCGATGAGCGGCGGGACAGGCTGGTAGCGCTACTCCGGCGCATCGCCGAGCGGATTCGACAGCTCGACAAAGACGGGCGTCTCCTGAGCGGGGTGCCGGAGCTGATGGGGCTTCTTGGCGAGGCCCGAAGCGAGCTCTTCCACTACGAGGTCCGCTCCACCTACGACACGCCTGAGATCGCCGAGAGCCGCCGCATCGTCGAGGAGGCGCACCGGTCGAACGCGAGGCCGCTTGACCTCGACCCCGACGACAACCAACCGTGGCGCCGGGAGGACAACACATGAAGACATTTTACCTCGTGCTTGCAGGGTTCGTCATCCTCGGGGTGGGGGTGCTCGGGTACCTCATGTCCCGGCCGGACGAGATCACCATTCCCGCGATGGTCGCCATCCAGCCATCGGATACTGCCGGCTTCGGCGGATACGTCCTGGGGCCGGACACGGCGCTCGTCAAGGTCGTGGAGTACTCCGACTACCAATGTCCCTACTGCCAGGGCTTTGCCCTGATCCAGTTCCCCACTGTCAAGGAACGGCTGATCGACGCCGGGCTGGTCCAATGGCGGTATCGCGATTTTCCGCTCGGCCAGCACCCCGGAGCGCGCACCGCCGCGCACTCGGCCGCCTGTGCCGAGGAACAGGGGCAATACTGGCCCCAGCACATCGCCATCTTCGAGGGGCAATCCGTATGGGCGGAAAGCCGGAACCCCGGCAAGGATTTCCGGAGCTACGCGGAGCGGCTTGGCTTGGACATGAACGCCTATGATGAGTGTATGCGGTCGGCACGGTATGCTGGCCGCATTCAATTCAGCGTGGAAGAAGGGAATCGGTTGGGTGTGAATTCCACCCCGACATTTTTCGTGAACGGACAGCCCCAGCCGCCGCGCAACGTGACCTACGATCGGCTCAAGACGCTCGTCGACAGCCTCGGACGACAGCCGACTCCGTGAAGCACCGCATGGCTATTGCACTCCTGAGCGTGGTGGGAGTGTTTGTTGCCGCGTACTTGTACCTCTACAAAATCGGCCGTATCGGCACGCTGGCTTGCGGCACAGGCGGCTGTGAGACGGTGCAACTCAGCCGGTACAGCGAGTTCCTCGGCGTCGAGGTCTCCCTCATTGGACTGGCCGGCTACGTTGGACTGCTCGCCCTCGCCTTGGTGAGCCTCCAACCCGGATTCGTTGCGCGACGAGGACCGGCCTGGCTTCTGGCCCTGGCCTCGGGCCTCGGGGCGATCTTCGCCGGCTACCTGACCTACCTCGAGCTGTTCGTCATCCATGCCATCTGCCGGTGGTGTGTGGTCTCGGCGGTGATCATCACCGCCATTTTCGTCGTCGCCATCCTGGACCTGCGACGCCGCACACCATGAGCGCGCAGCACGGGTCCCCCCGCACCGCCCCGCGCGGCAAGGCCCTCGTTGTGCTTGCCCTCGGAGCGATCGGGGTCGTCTACGGCGACATCGGCACGAGCCCGCTCTATGCGATGAAAGAGGCGTTCTCGCCTCCGCATGGTGTCCCGTTGACCAAGGCGAACGTGCTCGGCGTGCTCTCCCTCATCTTCTGGTCGCTGAACTTCCTGATCACATTCAAGTACCTGTCGCTGATGATGCGGGCCGACAACCGGGGCGAAGGCGGGGTCTTGGCCCTCCTGGCGCTCCTGCGCCCGGGGCGCATCACCACCCGGCGCCGCTGGCTGCTGATTACCCTGGGCCTATTCGGGTCCGCGCTGCTCTACGGCGATGGGGTCATCACCCCGGCGATCTCCGTGCTCGGTGCCATGGAAGGACTCAGCGTCGCCACCCCGGCGCTGGAGCCCTGGATCATCCCCCTCTCGCTCGTCATCCTGTTCGCGCTGTTCTACGTCCAGAAGTACGGGACTGCGGGCGTTGGGGCCATCTTCGGTCCCTTCACCTTGGTGTGGTTCACCTGTATCGGTGTGCTGGGGATAACCGGGATCGCGCGGGAGCCGGCCGTCCTCGCCGCCATCAACCCGTGGCACGCCGTGGCATTCTTCACCCGCCACGGCGTGCCCGGTATTTTCATATTGGCCGTGGTGGTGCTCGTGGTGACCGGCGGTGAAGCCCTGTACGCGGACATGGGCCACTTCGGGAAGCGGCCCATTCGTCTCGCCTGGCTGCTGGTCGTCCTTCCCGCGCTGGTGCTCAACTACTTTGGGCAAGGCGGCTTGCTCCTGAGCGATCCCACCAGCATTCGAAATCCGTTTTATGAGTTGGTCCCCTCGTGGGCACTGTATCCCATGATCGTGATCGCAACGGGTGCGGCCGTGGTGGCATCGCAGGCGCTCATCTCCGGCTCGTTCTCGCTGACGCGCCAAGCGCTCCAACTCGGCTTCACGCCGAGGGTGACGATCATCCATACCTCGGCGACGGCGGAAGGTCAGATCTACATCCCCGAAGTCAACTGGCTCATTGGCGCCGCCTGCTTCGGGCTCGTCTTGGGCTTTCAGTCCGCGTCGAACTTGGCTGGGACCTATGGAGTGGCGATCACCGGCACGATGACGGTCACGACCGTGCTCTTCGCCGCCGTGGCCCGGGAGCGGTGGAAATGGCCCTGGTGGAAGGTGGCGCTGGTCGCGGTCCCCCTTCTCGTGGTGGACCTGTCTTTCCTCGGCGCCAACCTGATCAAGATTCCCGTCGGTGGGTGGTTTCCGATCCTGGTCGCCGCGCTGGTCTACACGGCCATGTCCACCTGGAAGCGAGGGCGCGTGC
This sequence comes from Gemmatimonadales bacterium, assembly GCA_041576235.1. GTDB lineage: Bacteria > Gemmatimonadota > Gemmatimonadetes > Gemmatimonadales > GWC2-71-9 > JABDII01. The sequence goes on from JBFGLJ010000035.1 coordinate 16,241, forward strand.
TCTTGTCCGGCATCATGCGCCAAACCACACTCCCGCTCGACCTGTTCCTCAATGATATCAAAGACCGCAAGCCCCAGCGCGTACCCGGGGTGGCCGTGTTCATGACCCCGGATCCCGGAGGCGCTCCACCCGTCCTGCTCCATCACATCAAGCACAACAAGATGCTGCACGAACGGGTGGTGATGTTCTCCGTGATGTCGGAGGAGATCCCGCTGGTGGATGCGCAGGACCGGTGGGAGTTCGAAGAACTCGGGGAGGGGTTCTACAAGGTCATCGCCCGCTACGGCTTCATGGAAACGCCGGATGTGCCCGCGGTGTTGGCGGCCCTGACCGAGGTCGGGTTCCAAGCCAAACCGCTGGAAACCACCTACTACCTTGGACGGGAGACGCTCCTGCCGACCGGCACCACGCGCTTCGCGCGGTGGAGAAAGACCATCTTCATCATCATGGCACGAAACGCCCAAACGGCCACGGCCTTCTTCGGACTCCCCCCCAACCGGGTGGTCGAGCTGGGCGCGCAGGTGCGGCTGTAACGCGGCCTCCTCCCCGGACTGGCAGGGCGCTTAGCCCTCTTCGGCCTCGTACTTCTCCTTGAGCTTGCTCACCACCTTGGGATCGGCGAGGGTGGTTGTGTCTCCCAAGGCTCGACCCTCCGCCACATCGCGGAGGAGACGACGCATGATTTTTCCACTCCGGGTCTTCGGGAGATCGGCCGCGAAGATGATATCATCGGGCCGCGCGATGGCCCCGATCTTGGTGGTCACGTGGTCCTTGAGATCGTCCTTCAATCCCGGGGTCGGATCGTAACCCTCTTTCAAGGTCACGAACGCGGCGATCGCCTGGCCCTTGAGTTCATGAGCCTTCCCCACCACCGCTGATTCGGCCACCGCCGAATGGTCGACGAGTGCGCTCTCGACTTCCATGGTCCCGATCCGATGGCCCGACACGTTGAGCACGTCGTCCACCCGGCCCAGAATCCACCAGAACCCGTCTTCGTCGACCTTGGCACCGTCTCCAGCGAAGTAGCGTCCCGGGAACCGGCTCCAGTAGGTGTCTTGGTAGCGCTGGTCATCGCCGTAGATGGTGCGGAGCATCCCCGGCCAGGGCTCGGCGATCGTGAGGAACCCGCCCCCGCCCGTGAGCACGTTCCCGTCGGCATCGACGAGTTCGGCCACGATGCCCGGAAACGGCTGCGTGGCCGACCCCGGCCTGGTGGTGGTGATGCCGGGCAGGGGGGTGATCATGATCCCGCCGGTCTCGGTTTGCCACCACGTGTCGACGATTGGGCACCGGCGGCCGCCGATGTTCTCGTGATACCACATCCACGCCTCCGGATTGATGGGCTCACCCACCGTGCCAAGGAGCCGCAGCGTGGAGAGATCGTGCTTCGCCGAGTGATTCGTGCCCCACTTCATGAACGCCCGAATAGCGGTCGGGGCGGTGTAGAAGACCGTCACACCATAGCGGGCAACCAAGGCCCATAACCGGTCGCGGTCGGGCCAATTCGGTGCGCCTTCGTACATCACCACCGTGGCGCCGTTGGCCAGGGGGCCGTAGACGATGTACGAATGGCCGGTCACCCATCCGACATCGGCCGTACACCAGAACACATCGTCCTCTTTGAGGTCGAACACATACTTGGTCGTGGCGGCGGCCTGGGTCAGGTATCCGCCCGTGGTGTGGACGATGCCCTTGGGTTTCCCGGTCGTCCCTGAGGTGTAAAGGATGAACAGCATGTCCTCGGCATCCATGGGCTCCGGCGGGCAGCTGGGATCGGCCTCGGCAACGGTGCGATGCCACCAGTGGTCGCGCCCCTCCTGCATGGTGGCCCAGGCCTCATCGCCCACTCCACCCCCACGCCGCTTGACCACCAGGACATGGCGAATCGAGGGGCAGCCGCTCACCGCCTCATCGGCGATACGCTTGAGCGGGAGGACTTGGCCGCGACGGTAGCCCCCATCGGCAGTAATGAGCATCACGGCCTTGGCGTCGTTGATCCGATCGCGTAGGGACTCGGCGGAGAATCCACCGAACACCACCGAATGCACCGCTCCTATCCTGGCACATGCCAGCATGGCAATGACCGCCTCGGGGATCATCGGCAGGTAGATGGCGATGCGGTCGCCCTTCTTGACCCCAAGCCCCTTGAGCGCATTGGCACATTGCCCCACCTCGCGCGCCAAGTCCCAGTAGGTCATCACCCGGCGGTCGCCCGGCTCCCCTTCCCATACGATGGCGGCCTTGTTGCGCCGTGGACCCTTGAGATGCCGGTCGAGGCAGTTGGCCGCGGCGTTGAGCTTGCCGCCGACAAACCACCTCGCGTGTGGGAGTTTCCACTCCAACACCTCGGTCCACGGGACCATCCAATCGAGAGCCCGCGCCTGCTCGGCCCAAAACGCCTCGCGATCTTGGGCGGCTTCGTCGTACAGGGTCTGGGTGGCGTTGGCCTGCGCGGCAAAGGCAGCCGGTGAGGGGAAACGCCGCTGTTCCGTGAGGAGGGTATCGAGTTGGGTAGACATGCGCAGATGTTAGTCCCGGCCGTTGTGTTTGTGAAGACCGCACGATGTGCGCGGGCTCACGCCCTCGTGCAAAAAGGTGCTTTGCAGAATCCCGGACGCCATAGCCCTTTGCGGGGTGCCGGCCAGAAGCGGACGGTGTCGCAATGCCCTAAGCCGTTATGGAACAACTAATTTGCCTCATGGCACCGCTCTGGCCACCGGTCGAGATGGACCCAACGGATCCCCGCTGAGCGGGGGCCGCTCCGCCCAAGGCCAGCACGGACCGGCTGCCCGCCCTGATGTGACTGTCCCTGGGGCCATGAGCGGCAGAATGACTGCGGCGCACACGATGGACCCAAGGCGCCGTGCGCGATGCCGTCAACGGGTTCGGAACATCACGCCCGGCGTGTAGCCGGTGGGAAGCGAGTTTGAACGCGTGAGCAACAACAACCATGTCCCCCGTACCATTACGGCTCCACAAAGCCTGGGGATCGATACCAGATTCGAATTCCGGAGGGCCGCTGTCGAGCTCCTGGACAGCCTCCCGGAGGGCCGCGGTCGGCTCGTTATCGATTTGGCCACGACCACCCACGTGGATTCAGCCGGCTTGGGCGCACTGATGCTGATCCAGCGCCATGCCTCGGAGCGACGGCAAACCGTCGCGCTGGAGGGGGCGAGCGATGAGCTTCGGTTCCTCTTGACGCTCACCAAACTGGACGACCTCTTCGACATGAGCGCCTAGGACCGCCCGTCCCGGGCATGATCTCTTCTCAGCCCCCACCCATTCCAGTATCTTGCGCCAGTCGGGTGGCCTCTGCCTCCCGCCCCCTGCCGTACCCACCGATCACCCATAGGCCCAGATTCAACCCTGTTGCTCGAGCCTCGCATTCCCCGGCCCTTTCACGGCGTGCCTCGACCATCCCGCCCGAGCGCGTGACGCCGCCACTCGCCCCCGCTGAGATGCCTGCGCTCGAGGCAGAGGGCGTGGAGCGGGCGTTTGGCACCCTCGAGGTGTTGCGCGGGGTCGACCTCGTGATTCGTCCGGGGGAGGCCGTGGTCGTATTCGGACCGAATGGCGCCGGAAAGACCACGCTGCTCAGAATCCTA
>JBFGLJ010000036.1:0-19611 GCA_041576235.1 Gemmatimonadales bacterium
CAGAGCCCCGATGCCTACCGCATTGGGGCTCCCCCGTTCGAGGGAGGGGGGAGGGGGTAGGGGGTAGGGGGGAGGTTCTCTAGTACACCTCCGGGACGAACGTCTGATCGGTGATCGGTGGGCGCACGTACCCCCCCTCGGATCGCGGCGGCAGCTCGATCGGCTCGGGCGTCAGGTCTTCGTAGGGGATCATGTTCAGCAGGTGGGCAATGCAGTTGAGGCGGGCACGGCGCTTGTCGTCCGCATTCACCACGTACCACGGCGCCTGCTTGATATCCGTGTGGGCGAACATCTCGTCTTTGGCGATGGAGTACTCCACCCATCGCGCCCGCGATTCCAGATCCATGTCGCTCAGCTTCCAGCGTTTGGTGGGGTCGTCGATCCGATCTTGAAACCGGCGCTCCTGCTCTTCATCCCCGACGGAAAACCAGTACTTGATCAGCATGATCCCCGAGCGCACGAGCATCCGCTCAAACGAAGGGCAGCTGCGCAGGAACTCCTCGTACTCCTCGTTGGTGGCGAAGCCCATGACGCGCTCTACCCCCGCCCGGTTGTACCAGCTGCGGTCGAAGAGCACCATTTCGCCTGCAGCAGGCAGGTGAGCCACGTAGCGCTGGAAATACCACTGGGTCTTTTCGCGTTCGGTGGGGGATGCCAAGGCAACCACGCGGCAGATCCGGGGATTGAGCCGTTGGGTGATCCGCTTGATCACCCCTCCCTTGCCGGCCGCGTCTCGGCCCTCGAAGATGACGACGACCTTGAGTCCCTGATGCTTGATCCACTCGTGGAGCTTGACCAACTCCACTTGCAGCTTCCGGAGTTCCTTGTCGTATGCCTTTGCACTGAGCTTCTTCTTCGCCGCGTGCTCGTCGTCGTTGCCCTTCGCCTTCGCCGCTTTCTTCGCCATCAGCCCCTCCGGGAAGCCTCGGCCCTTCGAGGCATCTGAAGCCTCGCTGGGCTCCCTTGCGCCAGCGCCCCTTCCCCCCGCGCTTGGTGGGGCGTGGGCTATCCTCCCTTGGTGCCCGAGCCCACCCGAGCCTCCGTGACCATCTTCACCACTTCGGTCACGACGTGCTCGCGGGCGCGGTCGACCTCTTGCTGGTGTGTGACTTTGCTGGACAGAGCCTTGCGATGCTCGCGCTGTACGATAGCCTCCTCGAACGCTGCCAGCGCCGTGTGCAGACGGTGTAGGTCTTCGTGCCCTTTCCCCATGGATCCTCCGTCGCGGGTGAATAGGCTCTGAGATAACCCCAGGCTCCATTCGCGGCAAGATAGCTGCCTGTGGTGTGTGACGGGGGGGTATGCGCAAGGGCCGCCCCGCTCAGCGGGACGGCCCTTGCATTCCCCCGTACGGGAGATTCAGCCGTTAGACCTTGACGACGTTCTCTGCGGCCGGGCCCTTTTGGCCCTGGACCACGTCGAACTCGACCTTGTCGCCCTCCGAGAGCGACTTGAAGCCTTCGGCCTGGATCGCCGAGTGGTGAACGAAGCAGTCTTTGTCGCCGTTCTCCGGGGTGATAAATCCGAAGCCCTTGGCGTCGTTGAACCACTTGACGGTTCCGGTGGTACGCATTGCGGTACTCCTCTTGAAATGATTGCTGTCCTCGGAGTCCAGGAATCCCGTACCACCGATGACATGCACACTCCGCGGACCATGCCCCGCGGCAGGCTGCCGGCCCGGTTTTCGATAATGGCCGACGAACTTCTAACGAAACAAGGGATCCAGCGCTGAGCCAGATCCCTCGTAAGACTTCTCCGGTTCTCAGGCGCACAGATTCCAAGTGCGCTTCAAGCTCCACAAAGTTAATACGCCGCTCCCGGGGCGCAATACCCGAATTTTCCCGGGCCCACAAACCGTCACAAGGGCGGGATGAGGCTACCGGCGGTTCCGCTCGTACATGAGGTTCCGCGGCGTGTACCGCCAGTCGTAGGACTTGACGTAGAGCGATCCGGCGTTGACGTGGCGGTTGGTCCGATCTGCTGCCACAGCGGCCTGAATCCGAACCCCCAGGATGTCGTCGTAGTCGTTGGTGACGTCGCCATCCGAGGCATCAGGCGCGTCGAGTTCATCCCCATCCTCGAACGCAACCGTCACCTCCCAGGTCTGGACCCCCTCGGCGATCACCTCGCCCTTCAAGGAACCATCGGGATTGACCCTGGTGGCGCGCATCAGGGTGTCGCCCGCGACCCAGTAGGCGATGGGCGAGAGTTTTTGCACGAAGGTCCCTGAGGGATCGAGCTGGAGTCCACCGGAGAATCCCGAGGAATGGAGCAGAATTTCGGGGTAGGGTGCGAAATCCAAGGTCACGGCCGTGTCGCTGTGGGTGACGGATTGGACCAGGATCAGGCGACGCTCCCCGTCGACCTGGAGCCGAGCCACGTCGCCCACCTGGATATTGAAGCTGCTGTCGGCGGCCTTCATGAGATCCAGGCAGGTGGCTCCACAGGTCCCGCCGGGCGGCAACGGGTTGGTGGCCGCCGGCGGCGGAATGAGGCTGTAGGGCGGCGCCATGGTCGGATCGAACGGCACGCTCAGGATCACCACCGTATCCCCGCGCACCAGCAACGAGCCATAGGCGTTGGTGCTCTCGATGCCCACCCCGGTCGTCTGGAAGTCGCGCTCGAGCGACATGCCCATGAAGCGCGCCCCGCGGGTTACCCCCTCGCGGAGCTCCGTTGCGGTAATACTCCGCATGGTATTGACGGTGAAGGTCATGGCGGCGGAAATCACGATGAGTCCGACGGTGACCGCAATGAGGAGCTCAACCAGGGTAAAGCCGCGGCGGGACTGAAGTGTAGGCATCAGGCTACTCGGAGCTGAAGAAGGCCAAGGTGACCAATTCGACCGGAGCGTTGGCCCTCGGCCAGGTGACTCGTACCCGGACCTGCCGCAGGTTATGGGACACGCTGTCGACGATGACCGTTCGCGTGAACGAGCCACCGGCGTCGACCATCCCCTCTCCGTTCACCGTGACCGCCGATTCCGAGGTCAGGGTTTCGGGGTCCTGGCTCCGGACCGTCTCCATGTGGGCTCGGGCCACCGCCAGGGCGTTGTTGCGGAGCGTGGCCCCGCTGTGGGCCTGCATGACCTGGCCGCCCGCCCGCGAGAGCGCCAGAATCCCGATCGACAACAGCACGAGCGACACCAAGACGGCGATCAGGCTCACACCTGCGTCCTTCCTCATTGCCAGGTCCCCTCTCTATAGATCCACAGCTTCATCGACGCCGAACCGGAAACTGCCACTGCGACGACGGCATCGGGCTTGTTGGTATGTGCGAGATAGATGACGCCTCGTGTCCCGAAGGGCGAGGTCACCCCGCGTCCGTTGAACTCCAAACGGTCGTTCACGAAGGTGATGGCCCCGCCCGCGGTATCGCCGGGGATCCCTCCCGCGACGCCACGTCCGAACGCCATACCCCGAGACAAGGGCCGCCGGCCCGCCAGGGTGCGCAGCGCCTGCTGCTCGGCCGCGTTCTCCACGATCACACTGTCACGGTTGGCATCGAGGTACCCCGTATACGAGCCCCCGGAGGGGTCGAACACCACCCGCGCCGCGCTCCGGGTCGCGAGCGCCCGGGTGCGAACTGCCTCGAGTTCCCGGACCAACTGCATCCCCGCATCTCGGGCCTCGGTATAGGGGCTCACCCGAAGATGCGGGATGCCGATCACCAGCAGCATCCCGAAGATGATGACTACCGTCATCGCTTCGATCAGGGTGAAGCCGCGTTCCCGATTCGGGCCACGCAGCGGGTTCAGTGCCATCTTAGTAGACCGGCCGGAAGGCGGTGTGGATGACATGGCCTACGACCGGAGTCCCAGGGGGCAGGTTGGCCGGATCCTGGAACCGGGTCTCGAAGGCCCAGTCCCGGACCGGCGGTGTGTAGTAGTTCCCGTTCCAGGTGCCCACCGCCTTCGAGGCGAAATGGAGCGACACCAGCGAGCCGCGATAGGTCAGCGTCACCCCCGACCAGTTCTCTAGGAACCGGGGGAAGTTCTCGAGGCCGCCGCCATAGAAATCGGCATACCCGCCCGGGCATCCGGCGTCTTCATGATCGCACGGGGTCCCGGAGTGTCCAGCCAGCACCGCGGCCCACACCTGGGTCGTCGCCGCGACCTTCTTGACGAACCCGCCGCAAATGTCGCTCAGGAGCGTGAGCGCCGGGTTGTAGGTGGTGCATTGGTGCTCGGTGTCGTCCCACGCCTCCGACAGAATCGTGATCGCGTCTCCGATCAGCGCCGACGGCTTCCAGTTGGTGCGGTTGTAGTGCCCCTGGACGTAGAGCGGGAAATCGGTCGAGAAAGTAAAGGCGTTGTCCAACTCATCGCCGTTGGCCAGCCGGACCACCGGGAAAACGCCGTCCCCCTGGGGGTCGAATGCCCCGGCGCCGGTGAAGGTGACGTGCACGATCTGGGTCTCGCGGGCGGCGTTCCCGCCGACCCAGTCGAACAGCTCCTCGAGGTCAACGTCGAGCACATCGACGAAGCGCTTCTCGCGCCCCTCGAACCACGCGTCCCAGGTCCAGGAGAAGATGTTCATGCACTGGCCGACGGACGGGGCCTGCTCGCCGCCGTCCCGGGTTGACACCATGACCCCGCACAGGTTGGCCGCAGGGTTGTTGATGGCATCGACGTCGATCTCGATGGCCCAATCGGCCTTCCAGGAAAACTTGGACTGGCGCTCGAGCACCCCATCTAGAGGGTCACGGGCGGCCAGGATCTCTTCCGGGCCGACCCCCGCCGGCAGCGGGAGACGCAGGGTGTCCACCCCGTAGGCGTCGGTCTTGACGCGGTTGTCGAACTTGGCGTTGCTCTGGGCCACGAACCCGGCCGGTGTCGGGTGGCTCCGGCTGTCGAAGTCGAGCTGGACATCGTTGCCGCCGGCGTCATTGATGAACACGCCGTTGAAGACGTTGTGGTGGTCTTTCCGGTCGTGATAGAGCTTGTTCGGCGTGGTCACCACCTCGCGATACCACGCGTTGTTCGAACTCATGTAGATGCTGCCGTTGGAGTGCACCCACCCCACGAACTCGAGCGGGGGCCCGTTGGTCACCTCGAGATCCTTCTCGTAGTAGACGCCGAACTGAAAGAGCGGGATCGCCTGGGCCTTGGCGGTCACGATGGCCGCGGCCGAGTTGCTCATCGCGTCCTGGGCTTCGGAGTAGATGTCGAGGTACTGGGTGAGGGCGTATAGGCCCGAGAACGGACCATCCGTGATGGTCTCGACCTGGACCCCGCCGATCCGGTTGGCGGTGATGGCGCCGTAGGTGAAGCCGGTCAGGGTCGGCGGTGTGATCGCGGCTAGTTCGGCGTCGGAGATGTTGCCATCCTCCAGCGCGTCTTCCAGCTGGGCCATGATCGCGTCGGCCCCGGCCTCGGCGGCGTAGTTGACTTGCGAATAGCGGTAGTCGAGGTTGGCGGTCCGGGTGGCGGTCACGACGCCGGTCACCGCCACCGTCATGAGTGCCGCCAATAACACCAACACAAAAATGGTCGCTTCGAGCGCGAACCCGCCCTCGCCTAGACCCCCTCCTCGCGCCGAACGCCGTCGACCCGGAATATCGTCCTGGCTCACTGTGCCCCCAGTCGTTCGTAATCGCTTAATTTCGCGACACTTGGAGTGCAACTGGCATGCCAGGACCGGATGGGTGAAGGGCCTTGAGTTGACGGCTCAATCTGGAGCAGACCCCGGCTTCGGGTGCGGCACGTCCGCGACACAAAACCACGGTACCTCCCCCTGCAATGCAATTCTTTGCAGAGGTGAGGCCCAGGTATCTGAATAGGAGTCAGTTGGGAAGAGACCGCCGCCGGGGCGATGGCCCGACTCGCGGCGGCTAGGCCAGAGAGATATCCCCCTCCACCACGGCGTCGAGCGCGACTCCCTCGATCTCGAGGTGGGCCCGGGCCCGCAAGGTCTCAGTGCCGGTGAGGGTGCCGGCCTCGAGCGCGGCACGGACCGCTTTCTCGATGGCACGTTGCCCGGTGATCCCGAACTGCTTGAGGAACTTCCGGAGCGACAGGTTGAAGAGCTCCTCGTTCATGGGTCCTCCGAACGATGCGGGGGGCGAGGGCCCCCCGCGCCGTGGCTAGCTGAGGCCAAGGCGCCTCTCGAGATGGGTCTTGACCGAGGGCACGATGGTGCCTTTCTCGAGCAGCTCGTTGAGCGCCGCGCCGATCTTGGCTCGATCGGCGTCGATTCCGCGGTCCCTGAGTTCTGCGATCACCCTCGAGAGGCGTTGGTCGTATTCGCTGTGCTGTAACTGGCCGGTGTCCATCTCCTGCTTCAGTTTATCCAGCTCTTCGACGAACCGTTCGATCGTGATTGGTGCGGCCATCTTGCTTTCTCCCTTGCTTCAATCGACACAGAATCGCTTCCGGGGGCCCCGGCAGCAGGCTGGGAATGTAGCGGTTCGTGGAGGTTCCGTCCAACGGGCGCGGGCTCGCCCAGTTGCTTGACAGACCGGCCTTTTGGGCTAACTCCCATCGACGCGACGTCCATTCCGTGGAGTCTCATGCCCGTTCCTCTTGGGACCATCATCTCCTCCATGCTGCCCCCCGAGGCCTATGCCTGGGAGGTAGGGGACTCCGTTCCTTTCGATTCCGCCAGGAGCCGCTGGGCCCCGGCCGACGGGCGGAGCATCGAGGGCTCGGATCTGGCGCGGAAGGCCGAGCGACACGGTTGGGACGTGCCGGGCCAGAGGGACCGAGGCCGCGTGACCGCTCCTGACCTTCGCGGTGTCTTCGTCCGCGGTCTCAACCGGTTCGACGGGGTCATGGGTGAGCGGCACGAGGATGAGGGCGATCCCAACGGGGCGGGCCGCACGCCGGGCAGCTGGCAACCGGACGGTCTCAAGGGCCACTCGCATCCGCTCGTCGCCGCCAGAGGGTCGCGGCATGAGGCCATCTCGTCCCGGAAATCGGGGCGGCGCGGAAAGGCCGGCGTCGTCGTCGAATCCGGGCCGTACGGCGGCGCCGAGACCCGCCCCCGAAACACAGCCGTCTACTACTACGTCAGAATCAACAAATAGGGGCACGGTGTTAGGATTCACCGGGCCTTCACGCTCGTTTCATGGCCATAGGCCTATGTGTCAATGATCGTACGGCGGGCCCGCCTCCCCGGCGGGCCGTCCTTAACACAACGTCAATCCGGTGGAGTAGAATCATGCGTCGTCTGCTGTCAGTCCCTCGTGCACTCACCCTCGCTGCTCTCAGCCTGTTCGCCGTTGGGAGTACCGCGAACGCCCAGGCCGCTGCGGCTCCTGCCCCTGCCCAAGCCGCGAGCTCGAGCTTCATCAAGGAATTCGGGACGATGTGGACGTTCGACGCCCCGCCGCTCGACTATTGGAAGGCGCGATACGACTTCGCCCCGGATCAAGCCTGGTTCGACCGGGTTCGGCTCGCCTCGGTCCGGCTGCCGAATTGCTCGTCGTCCTTCGTATCCGAGAACGGCCTCGTCCTCACCAACCACCACTGCGCACGGGGCTGCATCACCGCGGTCTCGCCGGCGGATACCAATTACCAGGACACCGGGTTCATCGCCCAGAGCCAGGCGGAGGAGCGCGCCTGTCCGGGGCTCTGGGTCGACCAGCTCCTGTCGATCGAGGACGTCACCACCCGGGTCCGCGGCGCCATGACGGCCGGTACGCCGGCCATGCAGGTGGCGCAGCGGGATTCGGTCATCGGACTGATCGAGGGCGAGTGCAAGGCCGCCACCGGGCTCACCTGCCAGGTGGTTCGGTTCTACCAGGGCGGGATGTACTCGCTCTATCGCTTCAAGCGGTTCGACGACGTGCGCCTGGTCTTCGCCCCCGAGGGAGCGGTGAGCTTCTTCGGCGGCGATCCCGACAACTTCACCTACCCCCGGTTCGATCTCGATGTGACCCTGTACCGGGTCTACGAGAACGGCCAGCCGCGGAAGACGGACAACTATTTCCCGTGGAGCAAGAACGGGGCGGCCGAAGGCGAGCCCGTGTTCGTGACCGGCAACCCCGGCTCGACCGGCCGTCTCCTGACGATGGCCCAGATGGAGTACCTGCGTGACGTGAACTATCCCGCCCGGCTCCGCGGCTTCGAGCGCCAGCTCGACATCCTGCGGGAGTTGGCCTCCGCCGGCGAGGAGGCGCGCCGCCAGTACGAGAACCAGATCTTCAGCCTCGAGAACGCCTACAAGGCCATTTCGGGGTACCTGGCCGGCCTGCGCGACCCGGACATCATGGCCAAGAAGCTGGCCTTCGAAAACGACTTTCGCAGCCGCATCGATGCCGATCCCAAGCTCAAGCAGAAGTACGGTCCGGCCTGGGACAAGATCGCCACGGCCCAGAGGGAGCTCGCGGCGATGGATGTCAAGAACCGCTACTACACCTTCGGCGGCTCCCAGCTCTTGAACCTGGCCGGCGGCATCGTGCGGGTGCCGCAGCAGGCCGCCCTGCCCGATGCCGAGCGGCTGCCGCAGTACCGCGGCGAGGGCGTTGACCGGATCAAGGGGTTCGTCCTCCGCGACCTCCCCATCGACCCCGAGGCCGACAAGCTGGCGTTCGCCTCGTTCCTTCGGTCGGCCCAGCAGGAGCTGCCCGCCGGCGATCCCTTCCTGGCGACGATACTCCAGGGGCGGAGCCCCGAGGTGGCCGCCGAGGCGCTGATCAATTCCTGCACGCTGACCAACGCCGAGGTCCGCAGGGCGCTGCTCGAAGGCGGGCTTCAGGCCATCAAGGATTCCGATGATCCGCTGGTGGTGCTGGCGCTCAAGCTCGAGCCGCTGGCCCGCGAACAGGCCGTGCGCGCCGAACAACTCGACGCCGTCATCTCGGCCAACGAGGAGCTGGTGGGTCAGGCCATCTTTGCGGCCTACGGCAAGTCGTTGCCGCCCGATGCGACGTTCACGCTCAGAATCAGCGACGGGGTGGTGAAGCGCTATCCGATGAACGGCACCGTAGCACCCTACAAGACCAATTTCTATGGGCTGTACGCGCGGGCGGCCGCGTTCGATCATCAGCCGCCGTGGAACCTGCCGGAACGCTGGGTGGAGCGGAAGGACCGGCTCGATCTCACCACGCCGCTCAATTTCGTGTCGACCAACGACATCATTGGCGGCAACTCGGGCAGCCCCGTGATCAACCGGAACGCCGAGGTGGTGGGGCTCATCTTCGATGGCAACATCCAGATGCTGCCCAACCGGTTCATCTTCACCGACGAGGTATCGCGCTCGGTGAGCGTGCACTCGGCGGGGATCATCGAGGCGCTTCGGAAGATGTACGACGCCGACCGGATCGCCGATGAGCTCCAAGGAGTAGGGGTGATGGCGCCGGCCGGTCGGTAACTCAAACTCGTATCTGTACACAACGCCCCCCGCTCACGACGAGCGGGGGGCGTTGTGTTGCGTGGCCTCCCAGCTACCGCTCCAACACCCGCACCGTCCGCTCCACCATGCCGAAGTTGGCCATAGCAGGATCCATGGCCAGGACCTGGAGTGTGACCTGGCCAGGCTTGTGGACCGTGACCAGGGCGCCATAGGTGCTCTCGGCGCCGGTGAAGGCGAGCGGGACCTCGGCGAGAAGCTTACTGCCCTGGAGCACCCGGGCCACGATCTCGATCTGGTCCGCGTTCCAGAGCCCGCCCGGCGTGGTGGGACACCCGCAGAGCATGGTGACGTTGGCGCGGACCTCGAGCGGCTCGCCGGCCTTGACCCGCGCGTCGTCCTCCGGCGTCTCGAGTACCACCGTGAACCCGTTGACCTCGAGCACCACGCCTTCACCCAGTACATGGCGGCCGGGCACCACCAGCAGTGTCTTCGACGCCCGCTGCCGCGCGTGCGCGGTGCCCAGCGGACCCTCGGCCATCACCTCGACCAGGGTCGGCTTGCTCAGCTCGAGCGTGGCCGTGAAGCCGGCGGCGCCCTCGGTATCGAACACCGTCGTCGCCCGCTCGCGCGGGGCCACCATGATGCGCTTGGTGTCGCCCGTGCTCCCCTGGTGCAGCCCCTCGGCCAGGATCCGTCCCGAGCGGGCGTCCCGAATCGTGATCATGGCCCCGCCCACGCCCGACCCGATCAGCTTGGCGTCGTGGGCCACCACCCGCACCAACACCTTGGTGGGTACCGCCTCCTGCGCCTGTGCCATGGCTGCCGAGCCGAGACCCGCGACCACGGCCATCGCTATGCGTGCCGTCCTCATCGTCACCCTCGTTCTGAAAGCCCAACTGCGTACGCCTGGAGAATACCGCGATCGCCGCCCCCGGGTCCAGGCGCTTCGCAACTCCCCCCCCGCCGAGGTATACTCGGCTGTCCAGACCGGAGATCCTCCAGCACATGGCCCACGCGCCGTCGCACGCGTTTCTGGTGTCCCATACGCACTGGGACCGGGAATGGTATCACCCCTACCACCGGTTCCGTGGCATGCTGGTGGACGTAGTCCGGGAGGTGCTCGACCGCCTCGAACACGACGAGGCGTACCGGCACTTCCTCCTGGACGGCCAGGCGGTGATCCTCGAGGACTACCTCGAGATCCATCCCGAGGACGAGCCCCGGCTGCGCGATCTGGTGACGCGAGGCGCCCTGACCGTCGGTCCCTGGTACGTGCTGCCCGACGAGTTCCTGGTGAGCGGCGAAGCGACTGCGCGGAACCTCCTCGTCGGCCGCGCCGTCGCGTCCAGGGTTGGCCGGACGCAGCGGGTGGGCTATCTGCCCGACTCGTTCGGCCACATCGCCCAGATGCCGCAGATCCTCAAGCGATCCGGCATCGACTCCTTTGTCTACACCCGGGGGAACGGCGAGGAGCTGGACGGGCTGGGACACGAGTTCTGGTGGGCGGGACCCGACGGGACTGAGGTGCTGGCCATCAATCAGTGCGAGGGCTATTGCAACGCCGGCGCGCTTGGGCTCGAAGCAGGGTGGGAGGCCAAGACGCGACGCGAGGTCGATCCGGCGCGCGCCGTCGAACAGGTGCGCCGGCTGTTCGAGACGATGCGCCGGCGGTCCAACGGGTCCGTCTACCTCCTGAGCAACGGCTGCGATCACGATCCGCCGCTCCCGCGCGGGGCCCTTGGTGAAGTCCTGCAGGCGTTGCGGCGTGCGTTCCCGGACACCGAATTCACCCACGGCAGCCTGGAGCAGTACCTGGACGCCGTTCGCGGGGCCGGTTTCGTCACCAACAGGTACCGGGGCGAGCTGCTCGGCGGCAAGCATCACTTCATCCTGTCCGGCGTGTGGTCGGCACGGCTCTATCTCAAGCAGCTGAACGACCAGGCCCAGACCATGCTCGAACGGGTCCTGGAACCGGTGTCGGCCTACACCCATTTCATGCACGACCTCGAGTATCCCGCCGGCCACCTGGCCTACGCGTGGAAGCGGCTGCTCCAGAATCATGCCCACGACTCGATCTGTGGCTGTAGTACCGACCGGGTGCACCAGGACATGCTGCCCCGTTTCGCCGCCGCCATCGAGACCGCCGATCAGGAGCTCAGGCGCCAGCTGACCCGGCTGGCGCCCACTCACGCCCGAGCGGCAGAGGCCAAGGAACTCCCCGTGATCCTGGTGGCCAATCCCTTGCCCATTTCGCGCGCCGAGGTCGTCGACCGTGTCGTGGTGATCGACGCCAAGGACGCGGGCGACCTCGGTGTCTTCGACGAGGCCGGAGCGCCGGTCCCCGCGACCGTGGTCGGGCGCCACGCCGTCGAGCGCTTCTGGGGAGCCGACATCGGTGGCATGCTCAGCGGCCGGGAGCAGGCGGACGCACTCCGTGACTCCGGCGAGCTCTTGAGACGGCGGTCGGTCGACGCCGGCGCCGATGGCCCCCGCCGTGTCTTCGTCGCGGTGCAGTTCCTGGCGGAGGAACTCCCCGCACTGGGGCACGCCAATTTCTTTGTGCGCCCTGTTCGGGACGACCGGCGCCCGCCGGCCGGCGGGGTCACGGTCACCAACGAGTCACTGGAGAACGAGCACTACCTGGTGCAGTGCCATGCCAACGGCAGCTTCGATGTGACCGTCAAGGCGACCGGGCGCCGGCTCGATGGGCTCAACCTGTTCGAAGACACCGAGGACGTGGGCGACGAGTACAACCACGGATCGGCGCGCCACTCGACGACGCTCACCTCGGCTGGCTGCGAAGGCCGCCGCACCATCGTCGAGGCCACGGGGCTCGCGGGGCAACTCGAGACGGCGTTCGACCTAGACCTCCCGCGCGCGGTCGCCCCCGACCGGTCCCGCCGGAGCGAGGACACGGTCGCCTGCCCCATCGCCACCCGGGTGCGCCTGGTGCGCGGCAGTCCCGTCATCGCCGTCGAGACCGCCATCGAGAACCGCGCGCGCGATCACCGCCTCCGGGTGCTCTTCCCGACCGGGATCACCACCGACACCCTGATCTCCGACGGGCACTTCTCCATCAACCACCGCCCCATCGACCAGCCGCCGGGAACCGACTGGGTCGAGCCACCGGCCGGCACCCATCCCCAGCAGGGGTGGAGCCTGGTGCAGGACGGAGACGACGGGGAGGGGCGGGGGCTCGCGGTGCTCAACCGGGGACTGCCGGAGATCCAGGCGCTCCGAACGCCCGACGGGGTGACCCTGGCGCTGACGCTGCTCCGTTCGGTCGGGTGGCTCAGCCGCGACGACTTCCCCGCCCGCCGCTATCGCAACGCCGGTCCCATGATCCCCACGCCCGAGGCGCAGTGCCTGGGCCGCCACCGCGCCCACTACGCCTTGGTGCCGTTCAGCGGGGAGTACATCGAGCGGGACATCGCCGGCATCGCGGCGGGGTGGCGGGTGCCGGTGCTCACCATCCAGGGCGTTACCGACGGCCTGGCGCCCGGCGGCCGGTCGTTCCTCTCGACCCGCACCCGGCGCACCGCGGTCACGGCCATCAAACGCCAGGAGAGCCGGGACACCCTGGTGGTGCGGCTCTACAACCTGACGGGCGAGCCCGTGGACGAGACCCTCGAGGTCGGGCGGGCCATCGAGGCGGGCTGGCGGCTCACCCTGCTCGAGGACCGCGAGACCGAACTCGCCGGCGCCTGGTCCGACGGCCGGCTCCAGGTCTCGCTCGGTCCCTGCGAGATCGCGACGGTCGAGCTCGCCCTCGCGGCTGGATCGGCTTAACCGCCGAAGATACGCTTGGGCATGTGCATGCTCACCAGCATGTGCGGTACGTCGACCACCTCGGAGATCTTGAGGTCCCCAGCCAGCGAGCAGAGCACGTAGGCCTCGGTTCGTTCCAAGCCCCGCACGTCGACCAGGTAATCGATCATGTAGCGGGTGGCCTTCTTGGCCGCCTCGTCGATGGTGGTCGCGAAGGCGGTGACCGCGTAGTACTCGGCGGTCTCGTACTGCGGTTCTGGAATGGACCGGCCGCCCTTCTCGAGGTTCAGCTCCAGCACGATCCGCATCGGCGCCTCGATGGCGGTGCCGGACACCTCACCGTCGCCCTGCGCCGCGTGGGTGTCGCCGATGGAGAAGAGGGCGCCCTCGACGAAGACCGGGAAGTACACGGTGGTGCCGACCGTGTGGTGGCGGTTGTCCATGTTGCCGCCGTTGGCACGGGGCGGAATGGTCGAGAGCAGGGAATCGGTGTCCGGCGCCACGCCCATGACGCCGGCAAACGGGCGGAGGGGGATGCGGATGCTCTCGTTGAAGGTTGCCTCGCGTGCGCCTGCGCCCAGCTCGAACGTCCTGACGAAGGGTTGGTCGAATTCGTCGGGCAGAAACCCGAAGCCGGGGACCACCGCCGCCCAGCCCCAGTCCCCCACCTCGATCTCGTGCAGCGTCACCGCCAGCACGTCCCCCGGCTCCGCACCCTCGATGTACACGGGTCCCGTGAGCGGATGCACCGGATCGAAGCTCAGGGTGGCCAGGACCGAGGCGTCGGATGTGCGAGTGACCTGCCCGTCGGAGGCCTCCTTGGTGTACATCTCCACCACGGCGCCGGGCGGCACCCGGAGGACCGGCGGGATGATGCTGCTGAACTTGTTGTGGGTCGTCTCGGTGTCCACCGAATACTGGGGAATCTGGCTCGTCCGTGTGTCCTGGTCGGGGTAGGTCTCGATGTCGCAGCCTGCCGCCACGGCGGCAGCGATCCCCAGAGCGAGCGGGGCGGTCCATCGAACGCGGGGTTTCTCCATGGTGTCCTCCACGACGAGCGGGACGCTCGGTCGGGTCACGTGGGTCTGGCACGATTGGGCGATCCACCGTATCTCATACCAACTTACGCGCGGGGCGCGCGCGCGAAAGAGTGGAGACCATGACCGATGCCTGGTGGGTCTACATGCTGGAGTGCGGCGATGGCTCACTCTACACCGGGATCACCAACGACCTCAGGCGCCGGCTCGAGGCGCACGCGGACGGGAGCGGGTCGAAGTATACCCGCACCCGCATGCCGGTCCGGTTGGTGTACCGGGAGCGGTGCGCCGATCGCTCGCGGGCCCAGCGCCGCGAGGCTCAGGTGAAGCAACTGTCTCGCGAGGCTAAGCTCGACCTCATCGGGCGCGCGGCGGGTAGACGCAAAACGCGCCGTGGGCCGTAGCCCGCGACGCGTTTTCACCTCTGCGACCCAGCACGATGCCGTGCGGCACCGAACGGCGCGGAGTGTTCGCGATTGCTACCCGTTAGTTACCGGAACGGCGATCGCTTGCCCATGCCGGGACGCAGACGGTACACGGACTAGACAATGGATCACCTCCTTGATTGGGGAAGACATCGGGCGCGGACACTGCCGAGGCCGCGACGCGGCGCTCGCCGCTCAATATGCGGGCATCCCCCCGGATGGGGCAATCGGGATCGCAGGTCCGAATAAAGGCCGAAGTAACAGGGGTCACGGTACGCCCCTTGCTCCTTGCCCATGGTGAGGGCACGGCCCTCAGAGGGGAGTACTGCAATGTCTTGCACGATCCACACGCTGGAACAGGGGTTAAGGGCCTCTATCGGGGCTCTACTGGCTGGTGTGTGTCTTCTATTGGCGACACCAGCGGCCGGTTGGGCCCAAAATGGGGCTGCCAACGAGGCACGCGTCCTGACCCGCCTCGGCATCCCGACCGCCTCGCTCGCCGCCATCCCGGCCCACGGGGTCAAGGTGGAGTGCGGGCCTGGGGCCGCCGGGGCCACGGTCTGTGAAATGAGCCTCCAGACCGACTCGGACGAGGTCTGCCGCGCAGCGGCGGTCCGTGAGGGCCTCCGACAGCAGAGCGATCAGGCCCGCTCGGGTCAGCAGGGTCCGGTGGTGGCCCGGGCGCGCTGCAGCGCGGGCATCGTGGCCATCTTCCAGGCCGGCGTCCGGCGGGGCGTCATGAGCTACAAGGACGCCCGCGGCAACACCGCGCGGCGGGAAATCCCGATGTGAGGCGCCCTCTCTTCTGAGGAACACCGAGCCCCGTCTCGTACGAGACGGGGCTCGGTGTGTTGCGCCCCTCGCGCTTCAGCCCGCTGAGGCCTCCGCATACCGCGCGACGATCCCGAGGATGTCCCTGGCGTGCCTGGCGGTGTGGGCCACCGGTGTGACCCAGTCGGCCGGATCGCCCGCCCCGTAGGCCGCCCCAATCACGCGAACGTGGATGCCGAGTCCGCGCGCCAGCAGCACCTCGTTGCCATTCTGGCCGCAACGCGCGTCGGTTTCGTGATCGCCGATGTAGAGCACGTGGCCCCGGGTTCGCTGCGTGAGCACGTCGATGCACGCGAGCAGCCCCTCGGGGGAAGGCTTCTGCTTTTCCGAGGGGACCTCCTCGTAGCCAATGATCGTCTGAAAGCACCCTTCGAGCTTCTCGCCGGCCAGGGTGCGGGTGATGGTACGGCGGCCGTTTTGGGACACGATGCCTTGCGGAGTGTCGGCCAAGGCCGTGATGACTTCTCGAACACCCTGGTAGAGGGCAACGGGGGTGGGGTCGGCCTCCTGAAATCCCGACCACAGTCTGCCGGCGTGGTCGGTCTCCTCCGTCGTCAGCCCGAATTCCTCCATATACAGGGTGCGCCAGTTGGTAGTCCGGCGGGTGAGGGCGGTGTAGGCCTCGACCGAGGCCAGGCCCGGGACCTCGTCGGGATGTCGGCTCGTGATCCGGGTATAGATCTCCCGCGTCACGTTGAGGTTCTTCTGCCGGGTATCGGCCAGGGTGCCGTCGAAGTCCCAGATGACGGCCAGGAGGTCGGTGCGCGTGGCGCTCATCAGGCCGGTACTAGATGACCGCCGACCCACGAATGTCAAGGGACACTGGGATTCTGGTGGTTTGGGGAGATTGGATGCTAGGCGGGAACCGCCGCCAGCAAGGCCTCGATCTCGGCCTCGGCCTCGATCCGCCGCTCGACTTCGTGTTCCAGGTTCCGGGTGAGCCGCGCCAGATCCTGCTCCGCGCTCAGGTCGCCACTCGCCCCGTGAGCCTCGATGCGTCCGAGAACGCTCAAGACGTCGAGCAGTTGCTGCACCAGCCGGTCGCGGGCCTGCTCGCACTGCGACAGCGCATCGACCCAGGCCTCGGGTCGGGACGCGAAACGCTCCCGGTGGCGCTCCAACAGCGCCAGCGCCTGATCGAGGTTGGCGAGGTCCTTGGACACCTCGCAGGCGTTCGCCACGAGGTCGACGAGTTGCTCACGCCACGGATGCTCGTCTCCGGGGGCCGCGTGCTCGAGCGCCGACTGCGCCACGGTCACGATGTCGGCGACCAATCGCTTGGCGGTCGTGCCCGGTTCCAAGTCGGCCATCGTGTCCGAGACCCGGGTCTCGAGCGGCGCTGGAAATAGGCGTTGGCGCTTCCGGACCTTGAGCAGCGGGTCCTGCGCCCCGCGGTGACCCCCGAGCACCAAGAGTCCCGCCACCAATGGGCTGGTCCACACCAAGAGGGGGGTGACCAGGAGTCCCGCCAGGCTTCCCACGACCACAATAGCCGCCGCCAATCCATAGAGGGGAAGCGGCAGCGCCGCCCAAGTCTGCGACTTGGGAACGGCTTGCGCCGGGATCTCGAGACTCGCCAGGCGGCGTACCACCTCGGCGGCCCGGCCGGCGGGAATGCGAACGAGCGCCCGGCGCCCGCGAGCAGCATCGCGCAACGCTCGGGCCGTGACGGGCTCTGTAAACAGTGCGCCGATCTTGAGGGCCAGGTCGAGCCGGTCCTTTCGCTTCGACGCCGCGAGCGCGAATACCAGCGTGTCGCGGCTCCTGGCTGGTAGGCCTCGACCCCGACAGGTCGGACATGGGGTCATGCCATAAGTATCGGTTTCGCCGCAGGCAAAACAGAAGTCGGCTCCGGTGGCCGGGGGCGGCACGAGAGGTCCGGCATGCTCCCGCCGCTCGAGCGCCGCGACCAGGTCCCCGGCGGCGTGAAATCGCCGGCTTGGGTCCGAGCTGGTCGAGCGGGCGATGACGTGGTCCAGCCACTCGGGCACGTCATCGCGGACGTGGCTCGGCCGGTGCCCAGCGGGCGCGGCCGGCGGGGGGAGTCGGGGGGTCTCGCCGGGCAGCCGGCCGCACAGCGCAAAGAAGAGCGTCATGCCCAGGGCATAGATGTCGGCCCGCGCGTCGCCCCGCTGGCCAAGGAGCACCTCTGGCGCGGTGTAGGGCACCGTGCCCACCAGGCCGCCGGTTTGGGTCACGGTCAGTTGCCCGTCGAGTTTGGCCGAGCCGAAGTCGGTGAGCAAAGCGTGGCCTGAGGTGTCGAGGAGAATGTTCTGTGGCTTCACATCGCGGTGGAGCACGCCGCGCTCGTGGGCGAAGGCCAAGGCGGCTGCGATGTCTCGTCCGAGCCGGATGACGTCCTCGACGGCCAGGCGATAGCGTCGGGCCACGTGGGCGGCCAGGTTCGGGCCATCCACCAGCTCCATGATGATGAAGCTCCGGGGCGGAGGGCCGTCCTCCAGGAAATCGTGCACCGCCACGATCCGTTCATGGGCGAGGCCCCGCACCACCTGGACCTCACGGCGCATGCGTTCCCGTGCGATGTGGGCTACCGCGGGCGGCGGAACGAGGAGCTTGACGGCGACCTCGGTGTCGAGTTCGCGATCACGGGCCGCGAACACCACGGAGTAGCCGCCACGCCCGATCTCGCGCACGATCTCGTAGCGGTTCTTGAGGACGGCCCCGATCGGGAGATAGGCGGCGGCAACGTCACTCACGCTGTCAGTCTTTCAGACGATCTAAGACCGCTAGCGCGTTCTTGCGCCAGCCATCGTTCTGTTGGTACTCGCCCACGAACCGGCGGAGGTGGGCCCGGGCGTCCTCGGATCGGCCCAGGGCGTAGGCCGACATGCCCGCGTGGTATCGGGCTTGGTAGTGATTAGGCCAGAATTCGAGCACCAGCTCCATGATGGGGCCCGCCGACTTGTCGTCCCCGGCATCGGCGACCGGATGGGCCACGGCAAAGACGATCCCGGCCGCCTTGTACTGATCGTCGTCCGTCGCCAGCGAGATCTTCTCGCGGGCCAGGTCGATCTTGCCACCCAACGCGTAACACGCGGCACTGTAGCCCAAGCCCTCGAGGGTCTCGGGGGCGGGGTTCGCCCGCTGGCGGGTCTCCACCTCGACCGCATTGCAATAGGGCTTCATGGCGCGGTACCAGGCTCCGGCCTCGCCGGCCGGTGCGGCGCCCCCGGTGCTTGGGTGCGGGCCGACCGGGACCACGGGCGCGGCGCCGGCGCTCCGGAGGAGCAGGACGCAGAGGGCCAGGTAGGCGCCGCCCAAGAGGTACTGGATTCGTAGCATATCTGGTGCTCGCGAGCTCGAGAGTCGGTGGTTTGGGAGATGCGCCAGGCCGGCTGGATTGCACATCCTCGCTCCGCTCGAGGGCCGCAATCTCCGTGCCTCCGCCCGATCACACTCGGCCCCGGTGCTCCGCCCAATCCTCTGCGGGGCAGTCTGTTAGACCTCTGTCGGGCGGCCTCAGTCGACATGAAGAATGCTTCATGGCCGCTTTGGAGCCGATTCACCCGCCGGCTCCATCTTTGGGGCACCGGGCGGCCTGGCGGCCGCCGGATTCGACTCGACCCGACGGGTGCTTGAGATGAAACGCATAGTCATTCTGGGAGCGGGAACCGCTGGCACCATCATGGCCAATCGGTTGTCCCGTATCTATCGCCGTGAGGTCAAGTGCAAGGCGATGGCGATCACGATCGTCGATCAACAACGGGTTCACCTGTATCAGCCCGGTCTGCTGTTCGTCCCCTTCGGGATCTATCAACCGGACCAGATTGTCCAGCAGCAGGCTGATCACCTGCCAAAGGAGGTCCTCCGCATCGAGAGTGGCGTCGATCGGATCCTGGCGGAGTCCGATGAGGTCGTCCTCACCAACGGCCAGCACCTCCCGTACGACGTTCTCATCATTGCGACGGGAACCGACATTGCACCTGAGGAGACCGACGGGTTGACGGGCCCCGGTTGGGGCGAGCGGATGTTCGAATTCTACACCCTGGACGGCGCGGTCGCGCTGGCCACGGCGCTCCAGCGCTGGGAGGGCGGCCGGCTCGTCGTGGACATCGTCGACATGCCCATCAAGTGTCCGGTGGCCCCGCTCGAGTTTGCGTTCCTCGCGGATTGGTACTTCACCACGCGGGGCATGCGCGACAAGGTCGATATCACGTATGTGACCCCGCTCGATAGTGCCTTCACCAAGCCGACGTGCGCCAAGGCGCTCACGCATCTGCTGACCGAAAAGCG
>JBFGLJ010000037.1:0-19166 GCA_041576235.1 Gemmatimonadales bacterium
CAAGAAGGCAATCACGTCTTCACCCTCTTCGAGATCGAGCGCGCCATTTCCCGCTCGGCGAGACGGCGCTTGAGATCTTGCCGGCGGTCGTGCCGCTTCTTCCCCCGACCGAGCGCGAGCGTCACTTTGGCCCGGCCGTTTCGGAAATACACATCCAAGGGGATGAGGGTCAGTCCCTGCCGCTCCACAGCCCCGATCATGCGCGCAATCTCGCGCCGATGGAGCAGGAGTTTACGGGGGCGCAGCGGATCATGGTTGTAACGGTTTCCTTGTTCGTAAGGGGTGATGTTCATGCCCTCGAGCACGACCTCGCCTCGCCGCACGCGGGCGTAGGCCTCCTTGATGGAGACCTTGCCCTGCCGGAGCGCCTTGACCTCGGTCCCCGTCAGAACCATTCCCGCTTCCCAGGTATCGAGGATGTGATAGTCGTGCCTGGCCTTCTTGTTGCGGGCGATGACCCGCTTGGCATCCTCGGGAATCTCAGCATTCTTGGTCATGATGCTCGTACGTAAGCGCAAGATAGACAGCGAGTTCCGCGTTATCAACACGCGTCTTGACGAGGGCCCCGACCTCCGCGTACTTTGCCCGCCCAGGCCGAAGTGGTGGAACTGGTAGACGCGCTGCGTTCAGGGCGCAGTGGGCGAAAGCCCGTGGGGGTTCGAATCCCCCCTTCGGCATTGACAGGCCTTGCAAAGCCTATGCCTTGCAAGGCCTTTGTTTCGGCGGGTTCCACGCCGAGCCGAACCGCCTTGGCTCCGCTCGACTGTCCCGCTTTGAGGACAGCCAGGCCTGCCTCTAGTAGCGACGAAGACCGGGATCGACGTCCCGGGCCCACGCGTCGATGCCCCCCGCCAGGCTCCGTACCCGGGCGAAGCCGGCGCCGCGAAGGATCTGGACCGCCCGAAGCGAGCGCACCCCGGTGTGACAGTAGGTGACGATGTCATCGTGTGCGCTCAGGGTGTCCAATCGATCGGGAAGCTCACGAAGCGGGACAAGGATGGCGTTGTCCATGCGGACGATCTCCCATTCGCGGGGCTCGCGCACGTCGAGCAAGACAATCCGCCGCCCATCGGCCTCCAGTTCCTGCGCGAGCGACTGCACACTCACCTCCGGGAGGTCGTACCGCGCTTCGTCCTCACTCTCCCGCCCCACCCCGCAGAACGCCTCGTAATCGATGAGTTCGGTGACCGTCGGGTTCGGTCCGCATACCCGGCAGGCCGGGTCCCTTCGGAGCGCGAGTTCACGCATCCGGAATCGAAGCGCGTCGAAGAGCACCAGCCGACCCACCAAGGACTCGCCGGTACCCAACAGGACCTTGAGGGCCTCTAAGGCTTGGATGCTCCCGATGATCCCCGGCAACACCCCGAGGACCCCGCCCTCCGCGCAGCTCGGCACCAGGCCCGCCGGGGGGGGCTCGGCAAAGAGACAGCGGTAGCACGGGCCGCGGGCCGCGTCGAACACGGATGCCTGGCCCTCGAAGCGGAAGATGGCGCCGTACACATTGGGCTTTCCGGTCAGGACACAGGCATCATTGACCAGGTAGCGGGTCGGAAAGTTGTCGGTGCCGTCGGCAACGACGTCGTACGCCCGGATGATCTCCAGGGCATTCGCGCTGGTGAGCCGCTCGGCGATGGGCTCCACCCGCACATGAGGGTTCAGGTCGTTGAGCCGGGCTTCGGCGCTCAAGAGCTTTGGGCGCCCGATGGCGGCCGTGCCGTGCAGGATCTGCCGCTGGAGGTTTGAGGCGTCGACGTCATCGAAGTCGACGAGGCCGATGGTCCCGACCCCTGCGGCCGCCAGGTAGAGCGCGAGGGGCGACCCCAGGCCGCCGGCGCCAACGATGAGCACTCGCCCGCCCTTGAGCTTGCGCTGCCCATCGACGCCGACCTCGGGGAGAATGAGATGCCGCGAATAGCGGAGGACCTCCTCGTCCGAGAGCGTCGGAAGCCCTGGATCGCCCATGGAGGGATGGTGCCAATCGGTGCCCGTCATGAGGTAAACCCTAGGACGGAGTCCTGAGAAACGCAAAGGACCCGGCCGCCGGCCGGGTCCTTGCCACTCGTCGGCGCCGCATCACGCGTCGGCGGTCGCCCCCACCTCGACCAGCGTCCCCACTTCGGCTTCGTCCCTGAGGAGGTCCGCGAGGGTCACCCGTTCCAGAAGATCGTCCACCCGCTGCTGTAAGGCCCGCCATACCGGCCGGATGCTGCAGGCCGCCTCGGGGGCGCAGCGCTCGGCGCTGACCGGGTGGCTATCGCAGTTGACTTCGAAGGTCTCCTGGTCACAGGCGTTCATGACGTCCTTGACCGAGATGGTCGCTGGTTCCTTCGCGAGGCGGTATCCGCCCTTGGCTCCTCGCACGCTCTCGACGAGTCCGGCTCGTCTGAGCCGAAGGCAAATCTGCTCGGTGTAGTCGGCCGGGAGCCTCTCATCCAATGCGATCGTACGTGCCGGGATCGGGCGCTCTCCCACGCGACCACGTTTGGCCAGATGGAGGGTGATGATGAGGCTGTATTCGGTCCAGGTGGTGACGCGCATGATTGTAAAGATAGGCCCACAGACCGACTTCTATCAAGGAAAAGAGGCCTCCATATCATGAAGACCTCTTCATGTGTTCGATCCTCCATGTGAAGACTACGGCACGCCGGCCACCGGTGAACACCCTTGAGCGGGCGCCGGCACACGGGCGTCGCATTCGAAGATCGGGAATGGATACTTGTCGAACACCCGGTGGGTGGGGAGGTCACGGGGCAATTCACCCAACTTCCCGTAGCGCCGCATATCGATCCACCGGTGCCCCCCTTCGAAGAGTAGCGAGTAGCGCTTGTTGTAGAGCAACTCGTCCAACAGCGAGGCCTGATCGACGGCTCCGGCGTAGGGCTCGAGTCCACCGACCGTGGTCCGGATGAAGTCGATATCGGTGACGGCCGGCGCCGGGTTGTTGAGCCCGACGTTGGCCTCCGCCCGCAGCAGGATCAACTCCTCGTTCCGGATGATCGGCACGGGGGCCACCTCGCTGCTGTAGACGGTGAATTGGACGTCGGTGGTGATCCCCTGCACCGTCACCGGCCCGCCGGCCAATTTCTGGACCTTGGCTTGGAACCGGAGGTCCGGCATGCCGCTCAACTGGAGCTGGGCATCGGCCTCGAGGGACCGGTGGGCATGGATCGCCCGGGCATTGGGGTCGAACAGCCCGTTGGTCCGATCCCCAGACGCCGTGCTAAACACGTGGTATACCCCGAGGTCCAACGGCATGCCCGTGTCGAGGAAGGATGCCCCCAGCTCCGTCAGCGCCTGGGCGAAGTTGCCGAGGTAGATCTCGACCCGGGCCTTGAGCGCTCGGTTGAACGTGAGAAACGACGCCGGCGTGTCGAAGCCGGCGAACCCACTGCTCAACCCGAACGAGAACGACCCGCCGGCCGACTGCAGGTGGCCTCGCCCCTCGTCCAAGAGCTGCTGGATACGGGCAAACACCTCGGCCTTCGACGCCAGGGGCGCGGGATCGGCCGTGGGATCGGTGTCGACGTCAATGGGTGCGCCGAAGGTGTCCCGGGTGTTGATCACGTGCAGGAGGTCCAGGGCCTGGATGGTCTTGGCGAAACCCCGGACGCCCTCCTTTTCAGCATCGGACATGCCGACCACCGCATCGACGGCGTTGAGGACGATGTTGGCGTTGCGAATGTTGGCGTAATGCTGGCCCCACAGGTTGCCGCCGAAGGCTGGGCTGCCTCCGTCGAGTGGGCCGATCAACATCTCGGTGACAAAGCGGGGGTCGGCCGGGTCGAAGTTGTAGGACTCGCGTCCCAGGATGCCCATCATGGACACGTACCCATTCTGGGATCCGAAGCCCCGGATGTTCCCGCGGGCACCGATCAAGAGTCCGGAGGCGGCGGAGTTGACGCCACCAGGAGTGGGATTGTTTTGCAGGTCGTCGAGGCCCGGATTGTTCAGGTCTCGGACTTCGAAGCTGTCGCAGCTGGCGACGGTCAAGACTCCCAGGAGGACCGTCAGGGCTACACTCTTTCGCATGGCTCGAAGCTCCTTGTGGTCGCTCATGGTTAGAACCCCAGGTTGATGGAGAACCAGAAGCTTCGGCTCGGCGGGTATGGCGCGACATCGATGTTTCGCGCCACCGGCTGGTTCCCAAAGTTGCTCACCTCCGGGTCATGGCCCGTGTACGAGGCAACAGTGAACAGGTTCCGGGCGCTCACACTCAACCGGGCGAACCGCGCCCCGCGCCATAAGCCTTGGACGAATTCCAATGGCAGGTCGTAGGAGAGTGTGATCTCCCGCATCTTGAGAAAACTCGCGTCCTCTAGGTAGTTCGCGGCGGTTCGAGTGAACCCGGCGAGCCGCTTCTCGCCCACGGTCTGCGATTCGCCCGGGATGGGCTCCGCGTAGTCCACGGTCACCTGGCCGAAGTCGTACAGCAGCTTCGTCAGATTGAGGATGTCACTGCCCTGCTGCCAGTCGAGCAGGAAGTGGAGGTTCCAGTTCTTGTAGGTAAGGTCGTTGGTGAACGACATCCGGAAGTCCGGATTGGAATCGCCGATCTTCCGAACGATGATGTTGCCGTTGGGCAGGGTGTCGTTGCCAACGATTTGCGTCGCCGAGGCCCCCTCCTCGATCCGGAAGGCCCCAATCGAGGTCCCGAATCCGCCCGCCAAGAACGCTGGCACCGGAAGTTCGGTGACTTTGCTCCGGTTGAGCGAGAAGGTAGTCCGGAACAGCCAGTACAGTTCCTGGCTCTGGATCGGCACAACCCCTGCCGCGAATTCGACGCCGCGGGTCCGGAGCTTCCCGCCGTTGAAGATCTCGAGATCGAACCCCGAGGACGGCGCCAGCCGCCGCTCGACCAGGAGCTCGCTGATGTTCTTCTGGAAGAAGGAGAACTCGATCCCGGCCCGGGAGTTCAAGAACGACGCATCAAATCCGACCTCGATTTCGCGCTGGCGCTCTGGTTGTAGATCGGCGGCGCCCACCGTGCCCAGCACCACGATGCCGGGCAACCCATCCACGTTCTGGGTGGCGGTGAGCGGGGTGAACTGCTGCCCGAACTTGGGCTCGTTCCCGGACTCGCCGTACGCCAGGCGGAACTTGATCTCGTCGATCCAGTCGTTGGGTTCCACGAATCGGTACGACCCCGATGCCTTGGGGTAGAAGAAGAACTTGTCGAAATTCGAGTTGAGGCTGCTCATGTCTGCCCGCAGTCCAGCCGTCAGCAGCAGCCGGTCGTCGAGCGTGAGGAATTCCTCCTGGGCATAGAACCCCAAGTTGTTGATGCGGGTCCGGAATTGGACCACTTGGACGTTCGTCGCCGCATCGATGTTGGATTGCCCGCCGATCAGGTTGCGGCTGATAATGCGCCCGATGTTCTGGGTCCGGCGGGCGAACTGAACGCCGACCGATGTCGTCGCCGTGTACTTGCCGTCACTCCCGGTGAAGCCGTGGACGATGTTGCCGTCCAGGTTGAGGTTGGTGTTGTCGGTATCGCTCAGGAGCGAGGTCCCAGGCTGCCCATCGTCGTCCTCGAATTGGAGCTCGGGGGGAAACAGGAGCGCGTTCTCCTGATTGAAGAAGTCGATCCCGCCGTTGACGATGAACCGGAGGGTGCTGCGCCCGGTCTCGAGGGCGGTCCAGTCGAGTTTCGAGGAGGCGATGAACCGCCACACGTCTTCATCGTTCTGTACCAAGGCGGCGGTCTGCAACGGGTTGCTGGTCACAAACGGATTGTCGGGGAATGTGCCGTCAGACCGCTGCGACAGATCGACAAAGCTCGGCGTACCCGCCAGCGCCATGAAGTAGCTGGTGCTGGTATTGTCGTTGTTGGTGAGCCCCCGGTTGGCCAACGTGTGCAGTAAGTTGGTGCTGACGCTCACCCGGAGCCTCGGGGAGAAGTCCTGATCCAGATTCAGCCGGAGCGATTGCCGCTGGAAGCCGGTGTTTTGGACGATGCCCTCATCGTTCTTGACGAGACCCGAGGCATAGAACCTGGTGTTGAGATCGCCACCACTCACACTCAGGCTGGTCTCCGTCCCGAGGGAACTCCGGCCAGCCAACTGCTCCTCGTGATCGAAGAAGGTGCCTGCAGTGAAGTTGTTGGCCGCAGCCGTCCCGGGGCCAAACACGGAATCGATCTCCGCCGCATCGGCGAACCGCCGGGTGCCGATCTTGTTCGAGAGATCGAAGAATCCAAACCGCTGGGTCAGGTTGACCCGGGTCTCGCCCGGCTGGCCCCGCTTGGTGGTGATGATCACCACCCCGTTCGAGGCCCGGCCCCCGTAGATGGCCGACGCCGAGGCGCCCTTCAGAATCTCGATGGTCTCGATGTCGTTGGGGTTGATGTCCGCAATGCGGTTGACCTGGTTGTCCTGGGTGGTGTCCGGGTTGGACCCGCCCGAGGAGGCCGTCACCGCGACCCGCAAATCCGGAATAGCGACATCGCTCACGATCACGCCGTCAACCACATAGAGCGGCTGGGCGTCGGCGTTGACCGACGTGATGCCGCGCAACCGGACCTGGAGGCCGCCGCCCGGCGCACCGCTATTGGCCTGGATGTCGGCGCCGGCCACCTTGCCCTGCACCTGCTGCTCGACGCTAGCCGAGGGGGCGAACCCGAGGTCGCTGGCGCGCACCGTCGACACCGCGTTGGCCAGGTTCCGGCGCAGGGTGCCCGTCGCCTGACCCGTCACCACGAGTTCTTCGAGGTTGAAGACGTCCCGGGTCAGCGGAATCTGAACCGTCCCCTGTCCGGCCGGCACGGTCACCGAAAGCCGGCGATAGCCGACCGAGCGCACCAGCAGGGTAGCGGCGCCTGCCGGCACGCCGGCCAACACAAAGGTCCCGTTCGTCCGCGTCATCGCCGAGAGCTGGGTCCCCGAAAGCTCCACGGTGGCCCCGGCGATGGGCCGGCCGCTCAGCGTATCGACCACGGTCCCGGAGATGGTCCGCTCCTGCGCGGCCAGTCCGGCCGTGAACGCAACGGCCCCGACGAGAAAAGCCAGACTACGCGCGAGACGCATGATGCCCCCTCCTCCGCCAAGCGTGGAACGAGTGAGAACAAAGCGCGTGGAAGGCCGTAGCCCGCCACGCAATCCCGATAAAGCATCATGTATCGCAATGGCGCCGCCGTCGCGATACAGTACCGACTCCACAAGCCTGAAACAGAATCCGGACCGGGGACCGGGCCCTGAGTAGCCCCCACCCCTCGGCTATCTAATGAAGAACGGGAAGCGGTTTGTCAATACCGCGTCCCGCAAGAGCACCGCCCGGCCCGGCCCGGCCCCCACCCTATCCCATGGGGAGACACCCCCTGGGGATGCTCCCAGCGCCTAGTCCGGCTTCCCGGGGTTGGTCATGGCCGCGGGGTCCACGATGCGGTCGAACTCCGCCTCCGTCAGGTAGCCCAGCGCCAAGGTCGCGGCCTTGAGCGTCGTGTCCTCGGCCTGGGCCTTGTGGGCAATCTCCGCGGCCTTGTCGTACCCGATGGTCGGTGCCAGCGCCGTGGCCAGCATGAGGGAGTTCTCGACCAACTCGCCGATCCGCCGGGCGTTGGCCTTGAGGCCTTCCACGGCGAAGCGGGTGAAGTTGCGACAGGCGTCGCTCAGGAGGATCGCCGAGTGCAGCAGGTTGGCGATCATGACAGGCTTGAAGACATTGAGCTCGAAGTTGCCCTGGGATCCGGCCATCATGATGGCGGTGTGGTTGCCCATCACTTGCACGGCCACCATCGTCAACGCCTCACACTGTGTAGGGTTCACCTTGCCCGGCATGATCGACGATCCGGGCTCGTTGGCAGGAAGGATCAACTCGCCCAGCCCCGAGCGCGGCCCCGACGCTGCCCACCTTATGTCGTTAGCGATTTTCATGAGCGCCGCGGCGGCCACCGTAAACGCCCCGGACGCGGCGACGATGGCGTCGTGTGACGCAAGCGCCGCGAACTTGTTCGGTGCCGAGACAAACGGCGCCCCGGTGAGCTCTGCGATGTGCTTGGCGCAGCGATCCCCGAAGTCCGCGGGGGCGTTGAGCCCGGTGCCAACGGCCGTGCCACCGATGGCCAGTTCGTAGAGCGCCGGCAGCGCATCTCGCACGCGTTCCAATGCATGCTCCAATTGCGCCACATACCCCGAGAACTCCTGGCCCAACGTCAAGGGGACGGCGTCTTGGAGATGGGTCCGCCCGATCTTCACGATCCCGGCGAACTCCGACTCCTTCTTGGCGAGCGCGTCCCGCAACCCCCCCATCGCCGGCAGCACCCGGTCACGGACCACGGTCGCGGCCGCGATGTGCATGGCCGTGGGAAAGGTGTCGTTCGACGACTGCGACCGGTTCACATGATCGTTGGGGTGAATCGGATCCTTACTGCCTAGCGTTCCACCGGCGATCTCGATGGCGCGATTGGCAATGACCTCGTTGGCATTCATGTTGGTCTGGGTTCCGCTGCCGGTTTGCCAGACATAGAGGGGAAAGTGATCATCGAGGGTCCCGTCGATCACTGCGTCCGCGGCTTGTACGATGAGCCCGGCCCGTTTCTCATCAAGCGTTCCCAGCTCGCGATTGGCCATGGCGGCGGCCTGCTTGAGCACCCCGAACGCACGGATGATCTCCACGGGCATCCGGTCCCGCCCAATGGAGAAGTGGATGAGGGAACGCGCCGTTTGGGCGCCCCAGTAGCGATCGGCGGGAACATCGATGTCGCCGAGGCTGTCGCGTTCCACGCGGACTTCGCCCCCCCCCGCCGTCGCCTTTTGTTTATCCCGAGCGTGTGTCATGATTCGTCATCCCTACGTCAGGCCGATACCGGCGGCAGTGACCACGAGATCCGAGGGCGCACGCATGGAGAATCCATTCCAGGCTATCCATCAGGTTGCCGCGTTTCATCCGGACAAGGCCACCAA
Organism: Gemmatimonadales bacterium; assembly: GCA_041576235.1. Lineage (GTDB taxonomy): Bacteria > Gemmatimonadota > Gemmatimonadetes > Gemmatimonadales > GWC2-71-9 > JABDII01. The sequence continues at coordinate 8,898 of JBFGLJ010000037.1, forward strand.
GATCGATCTCGCCAAGGGCCGTTATCTGTTTCTCGGCCTGAATTGTTTCGAGGTCGGTCAAACCCAGCGTCTGCATCACCATAGCGGCGCAGACAAATTCTACCTGCTTCTTTCGGGAAAGGCGAGAATGCAAGTGGGTGATCACGTCGAAGTCGCGGACGCGGGAACGGTGGTGTGGGCGCCCGCCGATGTCCCGCACGGTGTACTCGAGACGATGGAGCGCACGGTGATGGTGGTGGGCATCGCCCCCGCCCCGCCGCCACCCCCCTGAGGGCCGGGACGAGAGGAACCCCTCAAGCAGAGATCGAGCCATCCGGCCCTGCCGACCGGCCGAGGGCCGGCCGGCCGCCGCGGACCATCCGCTGGAGCCCTTTCCAGCCGAAGTATCGTATGGCGAGCCACGCCGCCAGGACGACACCGATGCCGATGCTATAGAACCGCCACAGGGCCAGCACCACCACCGCGTCGGGGCCGAGGTCGCCCGCCGCCCCGGCGAAGAAGCCCAGCTCCACCGCCCCCACACCCGCCGGTGTCGGGAGGATGAGCTGGCCAAAGAGGAGGACGAAGGACCCCAGGATGACCGGTCCGAGCGAGGGCGGATCGGGAACGGCGAGCACGAGGACGGGTAACAGCGCCGTCCGAGACACCACGCTGACCAGGGTCGACGGCACGCTTGCCACCAGCACGCCCCACGGCATCTGGCGCCAGTGCCACCCGACCGCCCGGATCTGTTCCATTGCCGATGCCGCCCAGGCCGCACCCCGGGTCCGCTGCCACCACTTCACCCCCAGCAGCACGCCAAGGCTGATCACGCCGATCCCGACCGCCCACGGCCACCATTGGGCGATGGCACTCCAAAACTTCGGGCCGACCAACGCCAGCCAGGCGGGGGCGAAGAGGACAAGCAGCACCAGGGCGAACAGGACCACCACCGGCCAGTACGCCAAGAACTCATAGACCAGCGCCACCACCGCCGGCGCCGTCCTCACACCGCTGCCGGCGAGCACGGCAAAGCGGGCGGGCTCCCCACCCAGCCGAAGCGGAGTCACGGCGCTCGCTCCATCCCCGATGATGTTGAGGGCCAAACCGTCCCTGAACGACATGCTCGCTCCAACCCCGCGCACCAACAGCTGAATGCGCCAGGCCCGGGCCACCAGGTCAGCGGCCACACAGACGACACAGATCACATGGGCGAGCCAGATGCTCACGTCCCGGGTCCTCCGCCGCCGCTTCGGCACAGGTCCCTATAGCGAACGACCCGGCGACGCGATACCCAAGAAGTGAGTGCCCCCGAGACAGACCGGCGGACCACCGCATGCTGGACATCCGGGGGATGGAGCGCGAGCCTGACAGCCGCCGCGCGGCGATGGAGGACCCGCCGGCCGTTGGCGACGCCAACGGACGCCCGGGCCCGAAAGGTCGTTCGGGTACTCCACCTGACGCACGGCGCTCGAAGGCGGCTGTGCCGACAATAGATGAGCCGGTCATCCTCGCTGAAGGCCAGCCCTGCCTCGGTCACCGCCTCATGCGTGGCGGGCCGTGCGAGCCACGCGGGCGGCGCAAACCCGATGGGGTCGAGTCCGACCCCGCGGAGAAGCGAGATCCCGCGCCCGATCCTGGCCCGGGCCGCGGCCCGGTCGAGCACCAGGAACTCGCCCTCTCCGTCGGTCTTGCCCCAGGCACGAAGCTGGTCCGCCCACGACCTGCTGGTCCCGACCTCGTCATGCCGGAGACCGTGGAGCACGATGTCTGCTCCCTCAGCCGCCCGGGCCGCGATCCATTCGACGAAATCGGGGTGGCGCTTCACCGGCCATGCGCCATGCCAATCTGGAACCACGAAGAGCGCCGGGGTGACCTCATGCTCGCGACACATTGCCCACAACCCGCGAACGGCCTCGTCGTGGGCCGGGGTGACATCGTGGATGGAGACCAAGAGCATCATCGCCGAGCCGCGATATCGCGATAGGCGTCGAAGAGACGCTCAAACACGATGGACCATGCATGGTGCTGTTCCGCATAGCGGCGGCCCCGCGCGCCGAGCTCGGCACGGTCCCCCGCCAGCAGCGCGGCGGCCGTCCGGGCCAGGTCACCAGAATCGCCCGTCGCGAAGGTGGCACCCGCTCGGGCGCAAGACACCAGCTCGCCCGCGGCGCCGGAATCGGGAGCGAGCACCGGCAGGCCGCTCGCCAGCGCTTCCAACGCGGCCAGCCCAAACGTCTCCGTTGGACTCGGGGTGACAAAGAGATCGGCCGACGCCACGAGATCCGCGAGCGCCAGGCGGTCGGGCTCAAAGGTCCGCCAGAGCACGCGGTCGCCGTAGGCATGCCGCCGGTACCGCGTGCGAGAGGGGCCATCGCCCACGATGAGGAGCCTGGCGCCGGCGCGGGCCTCGACGTCCGCCCAGGCGTCGAGCAGCACCTCGAGGTGCTTCTCCCGCGCCAGCCGACCGACGAAGATGCCGAGCGGCTGGGCAGGCAACCCGGCGGCCCGCCGCGTATCGGCGCGGCGCACCCGCCGCTCGGGGTGGAACACGGTAGTGTCGACTCCGAGTGGTACGGTGAGGACGGGCGACACGCCATAGGACCCGAAGTCGCGCGCCGTGGCTGCCGATCCAACGATCGTCGCGTGGACGAGCCGGCTGACCCGCCTGGTGTATCCCCTCGCGAGACCTTCTGCGATGGCCGTAGGCACCCCACGAGCCGCCGCGGCCATCCGCGGGAGGTTGCTGTGAGAGAACCAGACCATGGGCGTCCGGTGCATCCGATTGGCATGCCGGAGAATCCAGGGAACCGCAAACGGGCTTCCGACTTCGATCACGTCCGGCTGCTCGTGCTCCACGATCCGGCGAATCATCGACGCGCTCATGAGAAACCGGTAGGGAGCCTGAGTTGGAATCCTACGATTCCTCAGTCGGTAGCATCGCACCCCATCGATCTCGGCTATGCTGTCCCGGGCTCCCGGAGCGATGAGGACATGGCGCAACGCCTCATGGCCGGCCACGTGCCGGGCCTTCTCAAGGAGATAGGTCCGGACGCCGCCGGTCTTATCGCCGAAGTACTTGGTGGCGTCGAGGATGGACAGGGTGGCGTTCGGGCGGAGCCGTGGCGGGAGGGGCGCCGTCCGGTCGAGCGGGGCCGCCGCTGCTTCCATGGCGAGCGGGGCAATGGTGATGGGGGGAGTGGCTGGAGTCGTGACCATGATGGGCCGCCGCTCAACCGCGAGGTGGGGAAGAGACCGGTCAGCGATGTCTAGTCCGAACAGTCTCCGTGCGGATAGATGGTCCCGCAGTTGGGACAGGGATTCTTGCACCCCCAGCACCGCGGCGGCACCGGACACCCGCAACGGTTACAGGGCTGACCTGCGGAGGCAGGCGGCGCAGGGTCCAGACCCGTGAGCGGGCTAGGCAAGCCGCACCGCACCCGTCAGGAATGGGTTGGTGCGACGCTCGATCCCGATGGTCGTCGTCGGCCCGTGACCGGTATAGACCATGGTGTCATCGGGAAGCGAGAGGAAATGGTGCCGGATGCTCGCCATGAGGGTCTCGGTGTCGCCGCCGGGAAGATCGGTGCGGCCGATCGATCCTTGAAACAGCACGTCGCCGCCGATGATCGCGTCGTGACCAACGAGGCTCACGCTGCCTGGCGAATGGCCGGGCGTGTGCCGAACGGTGAACGCTACCTGCCCCACCGTCAGGGTGTCACCGTCGGCCAGGTCGACGTCGGGCGGTGGGAGGGGCGCGGCCTCGAACCCGAACCACCGCGCTTGTTCAGCGACGGCGTCATAGAGCGGCCGGTCGAGCGGGTGGAGATGGATCGGCGCGTTGGTGGCCGTCTTGACCGCCTTCACGCCGAGGACGTGATCGATGTGGGCGTGGGTCAGCCACATGGCATCGAGCGTCCAGCCCCGACGGGCAAGCTCGCCGAGAAAGCGCTGGTGTTCCTCCCCGGGGTCCACGATCGCCGCGCGCTTCGCCACGGGATCGGCGATGAGCAGGCAGTTCTCCATGAATTGCCCGTTGGGGATGACGACGATCTCCGGGGCTCCCGTCATGCCACCTCGACGCCTTCCTTCAAGTATTTCTCGACGGCGATGGCCGCGGTTGTCGCATCACCGACGGCGGTGGTGATCTGGCGCGTGAGCTGGACCCGCAGGTCGCCCGCGGCGAACAGGCCCGGAATCGAGGTCATCATCCGGTCGTCGGTGATGATATACCCGCTCGGATCGTGATCGAAGTGTCCCTTGATGAGTCCGGAATTCGGCGTGAAGCCAATGAAGATGAAGCAGCCGGTGACGGGCAGGGTGCTTGCCTCACCGGTCACGGTATCCTCGAGCGTCAACTGCGAGAGACCGGATGGCCCGCCCTTGAGCTCTTTCACGACTTTGTTCCAGATCACCTCGGCCTTGGGATTGGCCAACAGGCGCTCCTGCAGGAGCCTCGAGGCCCGGAATTCATCGCGGCGATGAATCACGTACACCTTCTCGGCGTATCGCGTGAGATAGTCGGCCTCTTCGACCGCGGCGTCGCCGCCACCGACAACCGCGATCGTCTCGCCCTTGAAGAAGGCTCCGTCGCAGACCGCGCAGTACGAGACGCCCCGGCCGGCGAACTCCTGCTCTCCGGGTACGCCGAGCTTGTTTGGGGTGCCGCCGGCCGTCAGAATCACCGTAGGCGCGCGAAACACGGTGCCCTTCGAGGTCAGCACCTCGAAGGTTCCATCCGCCTGTTTTTCAATGGACTCGACGTTTTCCTGCCGGATATCGGCGCCGAATTTCTTGGCGTGGTTGGTCATTTTCTCGGCGAGGTCACGGCCCAGGATGCTCTCGAAACCGATGTAATCCTCGATCAGTTCGGTATTGAGCAACTCCCCGCCCGGGACCCCTCGCTCCAGGAGAACGGCCTTGAGGAGGCCTCGCCCGGCATACATTGCCGCGCACAGGCCCGCCGGTCCGCCGCCGACAACAATGACCTCGAATTCGTTGTGTGCTGTGTCCATGCTCTGAGTCGCGCTCGCGTGTGATGGTTCCAATGGCGTCACTGCGCCCTCGCCCTCGCCCTCGCCCCGCCCCTCGCCTCCTGCCTCTGACCCCCTGCCCCGCGGCGTTGGGTCTCACAATATAGAACGCTCAGTGGTTCCCGGTCTCGGCGAGGCTCGTGGCGCCACCGATTCGGAGCCGATTCAGCGCGCCGTGGCACGCCGAAATGGTCCCGACGACGATCTCGACGGGGGCGCCCGGGGCGCCGGCCTCGGCCACCAGCCGGTCGCCAGCGAGGACGTCGTCGACCGAGAAGGTTCCCACTCCAAACACCCTATGGCGGCAAAGGAAGGTGACGGGACCGGCCACGTTGGCGTGCGGCCGCAGCCGGTCCACCAGGGCGGCAACGGCTTCGCTCATCTCCCAGGAGCGCGACGCCTTGATCACCGGGCAGATGGCGGGCTCGATGCAGTGGGTGGGGCACAGCCAGTCGGCGTAGGAGACGTAGCGGGTGTGGTCGGGCGCGGTCGTCTCATACGGGGTGCCGACCCGCTCCCCCACATCGGTCACGGCCACCGCGCGATCCGGCCAGCGCGAGCGGGCTCGGCGGAGGAGCCAGTTGAACATCAGGTGCGGCATGAGCGGCGAGGGAACGATGACGCTGCCGGCGGGGACTGACGTGGGATCGGCTGCCGCGCGGGCCAAATAGCGGTCGAAGAACCGGTCCCACTCCTCGACCACCACTTCGCAGTCCTGCGTGACCCGTCGGATCCGGCAGGCCGGATCGCGATCGACCACCAGCAGGCGGACAAAGCGCGCCTTGTCTCGGTCGCGGGCCTTGAGGAGCTGCTCGGTGTAGAACGTCCCGTAGCAGCCGCCCCCCACGATGATGACGTCGCCGAAGGCTAGGGGGGGCTCATTCATCATCGAAGGCGTGGGAAGAGACGCTACACGGCATCATCTGAGAGGCGGGTAAGCAGCGCGGCAAAACGCGGATGATCGCGGAGCGGAGCGAAGTCAGGGTCGTTGTCCAAGGCTTCCTTGTGTGCAAACCCCAGATCTACCGCCTCCTCGATCAAATCCAGACTCTCCCCAACGCGACCGGCGCTCGCGTAGATACAGGACAGGTTATAGACCAGAAGCGGGTTCTCGGGATCCATCGTCCGGGCCTTTTCTGCCCACTCGAGCCCCCTGTCCACGTCACCCGCCTCCACCAGTGCACTTGCTCCCAAATACCAAGCCCGGGCATCTCCCGGGTGGAGCTCCAAGTGTCGCCGGGCGGCCGCGAGACCTCGGCGAAACGCCGAGGCGGCTTCCTCCTGACGACCAAGCCCGCGGTACACCACGCCCAAAGTCAGCGGGGACTGGAAGTCCTCAGGGCGTACCGAAGAAGCTTGTTCAAATAGCCGCGCCGCATGCTCAAGCTTCCCTCGATTGAAGCACGAGACAGCGAACAGGTAATAGGCCCCGAAGAATGTGGGGTTGAGACGTATCGCTTCCTCGAATTCGCCATCGGCTTCCTGGCTCCGACCCTTGAGCCAGTGCACCACGCCCCGAGAGGCATGGGCCTCAGCCAGGCCCGGATCGAGGGCAATCGCTTTGGCACTGGCGGCATCGGCCTCGTCGAGCAGAGCGGCATCCCGCTCGAAGTGTTTGTAGACGTAGGAAATGGTATCGGCCAACCCGGCGTACGCGCGCGTGAACGAGGGATCGATTGCGATGGCTCGGGAAAACATTTGGCGGGCAACATCGTGATCCCGCCGGCTTTGGAGATAGAAGAACTCCCTCCCGCGAAGATAAAAATCATACGCCGCTGCATGCGGGGTTGGCGCCTGCTGCAGGGCGCGGCGCTCTCCGGGCGTGAGGGTGACCTCGAGGGCCTGGACAATGCTCTGCGCGATGTCTTCCTGAATGGTGAAGATGTCATCCAGCGTTCTATCATAGCGCTCCGACCAGAGGTGGCTGTCGTTGGCCACATCGATCAACTGCACGGCGATTCGGAGCCGGTCACCTGCTCGGCGGACACTGCCTTGGAGCAGTTTGGCCACGTCGAGCCGATCGCCTATGGCGCGGCTATCGGCATTGGAATGCTTGAATCCGAACGCCGAGACCCGCGAGGCTACTCGCAAACCCTTGATCTTAGCCAGCGTGTTGATGATCTCCTCGCACATACCGTCGCAGAAATACTCCTGATCGCGCTCCGGGCTCATGTCGGTGAAGGGAAGAACGGCAATCGATTGAGCGCTTCGATCCCGCCAGGATTCTTTCGCGGAGGCTGGCGGCGGTACCGTCGCCGTTGTTGTCACCCGACCCGCGTCTCGCAACTCTTCGCCGAATTCGGCGGCGCTTCCGAATCGATCGGCCGGAATCTTAGCCAGAGCCCTCATGACGGCGGCGTCGAGGGCGGGGGACACGGTGTCGCGGATCCGCCGTGCCGAGGGCACCGAATGGCTCAACCGGCGCGCCAGAATGGCCTGCGCGGTAGGTCCAGTATAGGGCGGCTCTCCGGCAAGCATCTCGTAAAGCACGCAGCCGAGGCTGTAGACATCGCTTCGGTGGTCAACCTCCTCCCCGCTCGACTGTTCCGGACTCATGTAGGCCGGGGTGCCGATCGCGAGCCCCGCCTCGGTTAGTCGGTCGTCTCCGGCTGCGGCCAACGCCCGAGCGATGCCGAAATCCGTGACCGTCGCGTGGCCGCCTTCGAGCAGGATGTTCTCGGGTTTGATGTCCCGATGGATCACGCCTTGACTGTGGGCGTAGCCGAGCGCATCAGCTACCTCGCGCGTAATCTGAAGCGCCTCACCCACGGGGAGGTGGGTCTCCCGATTCAGCCGGTCCCGGAGCGATTCCCCCTCCACGAGTGGCATGACGTAGAAAAGCAGCCCGTCCGCGTCGCCCGAGTCGTAGAGCGGCAGGATGTGGGGATGCCTGAGATTGGCAGTCGTCTCGATCTCCTGGAGGAACCGGTCTGCGCCGACCGAGGCCGCGAGGGCGGGCCGGAGGACCTTGATCGCTACGTGACGTCGGTGCTTCACGTCCTTGGCCAAGTACACCGTCGCCATGCCCCCCCGCCCGAGTTCTCGCTCGATTACGTAGCGATCCGCGAGGGCCGTGCCCAGATCTGCCTTTAAATCAGTCATTCCGCTCCCTCTCAAACACCCTCACGACGCCGCAGAGCGCTCCCGAGCCTCGCGGGGCCGCCGCCTGCGCGTGGACACACCCTCCCTACCGGTAATCGATCGCCACGGCAATGGCCAGGAACACGCCGGCGAGCACCAGGAGTTGTAGAAAGAGCGGCAGGACGAACCGCAGCCACTTGCCGTACGGAATCCGCGCGAGGGCCAGCATGGCCATGAGGATGCCCGAGGTCGGGACGATAGTGTTGGACAGTCCGTCGCCGAACTGAAACGCCAACACCGCGGTTTGCCGGGTGATGCCCAGCACATCGGCGAGCGGGGCCATGAGCGGCATGGTGACGGCGGCCTGGCCGGAGCCGCTTGGGACCAGGAAATTGAGCGAGGTCTGAAAGACGAGCATCCCCTCGACCGACACGTACCGCGGCACCGTCTGCAGCACCGTCGCGGCGGAGTGAATCAGGGTGTCGAGGATCTGCCCGTCGAAGAGCACGACCTGAATCCCACGGGCGAATCCGACGACGAGTGCCGCCACCACCATGTCCTCCATGCCCTTCACGAAGGCTTCGCTCGAGGCCTTGAGGGACAGGCCGGAGACCGCCGCGGCCACCAGGCCCATCAAGAAGAACCCCCCGGCCATGTCCGCCATCCACCAATCGAGCGTCTGCACGCCAACGAGAATTCCGGCGAAGATCAGGACGCACAGGGTGACCGTGGCGAGATGTCTCCGATCGAAGGCGTGGTCATCGAGGTTGTCCGGCGGGCGGTGTTCGGGCTCATCGGCCACGAATGACCGGGATGGGTCGCGCCGGATCTTGGCCCCGTACCGCAGCACGTACGCGATGGTGACCGTGAGACAACAGACGAAGAACACCAGTCGCAGGCCGATACCGCTGTTGAGCGGCAATTCCGCGATGCCCTGGGCGATGTTGATGGTGAACGGATTGGTGGTCGCCGAGGCGAAACCCATGTCCGCGGCCAGCATGACCAACGCCAGACCGTAGATCCGGTCGTAGCCGAGGCGGTGGGAGATGAGGAGAAAGACCGGCACCAACGGGATGAATTCCTCACCCATGCCGAGCGTCGATCCCCCGACGGCGATCGCCAGCATGATGATGATGGTCAAGAGGGGGGCCGAGTGCCCGAAACGATCGAGGAGCACGCGGATCATCGCCGGGATGGTGCCCGCCCGCTGCAGGATGCCGAACGTGCCGCCGATCATGAAGATGAAGAAGATGATGTCGGCCGACTGTTCGAGTCCTCGTGGAATCGCCGTGAGGAAACCCATCACGCTCACCGGCTCGGCATGATCGTCGGGGGCGTTGTCGCCGTCGCCGATCAGGAGACCACGCGCCGAGTAGTGCTTCGGGATCGCCTGAAACGTGCCGGGTACGACGAGCGTGCGCTCGCGGCCCTCGATGGTCTTCGTCTCGCGACGGTACTCGCCGGCCGGGAGGATGTAGGTAGACAGCGACCCGACGAGGATCACGCCCGTCAGCAACACGAAGACGTGCGGGATGCGGAGTCGCCTGTACCAGGGAAGATCAGCCATGGGGAACCGGGTGGGGATCGTGCTTGCGGCCCTGCGCCCGGTAGACCGTCGCCACTCCACCACGCCCGAGCTCCTGCTCGAGGGCGTCGCGATCGTCCAATTCCGACGCCAGCCGTTCGTCAATCATCGGCACCTCCAGCGACACGGCGGGCTTCGAGCTCCTCGAGCCACGCCTCTGGAACGGCCTGCGAGCCGATCGAGGCATGCGCCGGCTCCGTCAAGGCATCGCCGTGCCAATCGCTGCCACCCGTCCGGGCCAGGCCCAGTTCCAGGGCCAGATCGGTCAGCCGCGCCCGGATCTCGGGCGTGTGGCTCGGATGACGGGTCTCGACCGCGTCGAGCCCCTCGTCTCGCAGACGCCGCAGCAGCCGACGCGTGCCACGCCACTTGAGATGGGCCGCCGAAACCAGGCCGCCCACCTGGTGCACGAGTTCCGCCACGGCCCGAAAGGCCGGCAAGGTCTTGGCGACGAACGCCGGCATGCCCCAGCCCAGGTACCGGTCGAATGCGTCTTGGATGCTGCTGACGGCGCGGGCCCCGAGGAGCGCCTGCGCGACATGCGGCCGGCCGACCGACGCCGCGGCGTCCTCTCCCCCGCCCCCGCCGCCG
>JBFGLJ010000038.1:0-19037 GCA_041576235.1 Gemmatimonadales bacterium
AGGGTGGGGGGAGGCCAGCTCCGACGGGAGGGGGGCCAAGGCGCCGAGCCCCAGATCGGTCGCGATGGAATCGTAGAATCCGTCCTCCCCTTGCAGCAATCGATCGACGTCTCGGAGGAACTCACCAGATTCGGCCCCTTGGATGATCCGGTGATCGTAGGTGCTGGTGAGCATCATGGCCTTGCCCACGCCCAGCCCCGCCAACGTGTCGGCCTCGGTAGCGGAGAACGCGGCCGGATACCCGATGGCTCCAACCGCTACGATCGTGCCCTGGTGGGCCATGAGCCGTGGAACCGAGGCAACCGTTCCTAGGCCACCCGGGTTGGTGAGCGTGATGGTGGCGCCCGCAAAATCGTCGGGCATGAGCTTGTGGGTCCTCGCCTTGGCGACCAGCGTCTCGTAGGTGTCATAGAACTGGGCAAAGTTCATGCGGCCGGCGGCTTTGAGCACCGGCACCACCAGTCCGCGGCTCCCATCCTTGCGCTCAATGTCCACGGCCAGCCCCAGACCGAATGACTCCGGCACGATGCGGTACGGCTTCTCGTCAATGATGGAAAGCGCGTGCGCCATCGTGGGGTGCCGGCCAACCGCACGCACAACGGCGTAGCCGATGAGATGGGTGAAGGAGATCTTGCCGGTCTGGCGCGCGGCCTGGCGTGCAGCGTTGAGGTCGCGCCGCCGCCGCTCCAAGACCGAGACGGGCAGCTCCCGAAAACTGGTCGCGGTTGGGACCCCGAGGCTCTCGGTCATGTTCGCAACCAGCCGGGCCGCCGGACCCTTGATGAGCTCCGCGGCATCGGGCAGGGCCGGGGGTGAGGCCTGGCCCGTCGTCGATGGGGGCTGGCCGCCGCCGCCGTTGGGGCCACTGGGGCGGATCCCCTCGACTCCGCTCTCGAAGAGTCGGCGCCACTCTGGTCCGACGGCTGCCGGGTCCCGGAGAAACTCTTCGTACATGACTTGAGCGAACCCTGCGTTCGCCGTTTCGAAGGGGTTGGGATCCACCTCAGTCTCCTGCGTGATGCCGCGGTTGCTCCTCGCCGCGCCCAATGCTGAGCGGCGGAGGGTCAAACTTAACCTCCAAGGACGCTACACGTTTGTCGCGACGAGGTGAGCGTAGCGCTCGACTTCCCAGGTCGTGCGTGCCGGATCCCAGCCGAGTTCCCCGGCCATGAGCGCCCCGACCCGTTCGGCCGCGGACAGACCTCGATCCCTGACTTCGTAGAACATGTGGACGCGCCGGACCAAGAAATCGTCGATGTGTTGGGGCAGTTCGCGATGCACACAATGCACGACTTCGGCCTCGATTGCCCGATGATCCGAATGCAGGGGGGCCATCAGCGCGCGCGTATCGCGGATGAGGTTGCAGATGGCCGCCGTCTCCGTTCCGTAGTGTCGGAGCAGGTGTTCGATCGTCCCCGTGGACAGCCCAAGCTCGCGCGGCGTCTGGTAAAAGGGTTCCAAGTCGGGTGCTTCACCGCCCGGGAGCGGTTCGGTATCGGTTGCGGGGTGTTTCGCACGGGGAACGCCGTCGAGTTCGTACAGGCGGCGGACCACTTTCCCGATTGCGTCCTGGGCCATGACCCGATAGGTGGTCAGCTTCCCGCCGACGATGGAGATCATACCGCCGGACCCGATGTGGACTTGATGCTCTCGGGACCGTTCCGATTCGGGCTGCCCTTCCGAGCCGGCAAGCATGGGGCGGAGGCCGGCCCAGGTGGCGATCACATCGGCTTCGCTCAGGTGCGCGTTCGGGAAACAGGAGTTCGCCGACCGCAGCAGGTAGACCACGTCATCGGGGGTCGCCCGGGGGTGATCGGGCAGGTCGGCGCAATCGGTGTCGGTGGTGCCAATGTAGGCCAGGTCGCCCCACGGCAACACGAACATGACCCGTCCGTCGATCGGGCTCGTGAGGGTGACGGCGTGGGCATTCCCGATCCGTTGGCGGGGGACGATAACATGCGCTCCTTTGGTCGGGCGCAGCAGCGGCTGGGCGCGCGCATCTTCCATGCGTCGCAGGGTATCGCTCCAGGGGCCCGTGGCGTTCACCACCACGGTGGCGGTGATGGTCCCTTCCTCCCCCGTGATGAGATCGCGGACATGCGCGCCTCGCACCGTCCCGTCGGTGAGGGCCAGTGACTCGACCTCCATATAGTTCGCGACTCGCGCGCCGTGACCTATCGCCGAACGCGCGGTTGCAATCGTGAGCCGGGCGTCATCGCACTGGGCGTCGTAGTAGAGGGCGCCGCCGACGAGCCCCCGCTCGCGCAGCATGGGTTCCGCCTCGAGAACGCGGCGCTTGCTCAGGAGCCGGTGGCGCCGCACATTGCGGAACGCTGCTAGGAGGTCGTAGAGCCACATACCCGCCACGAGTTTCCACAGGGGTACGCGGTCGTTGCGGTGGACAGGAAACACAAACGGGAGCGGATGCACGAGGTGCGGAGCGATTCTGAGGAGGATTCGGCGTTCGCGGCTTGCCTCCAGCACCAGGCGGAAGTGCCCCTGCTCGAGATAGCGGAGCCCACCATGAATCAGCCGACTCGAACGCGAACTGGTCCCCGCTCCGATATCGTTTTGATCGATCAGGATGGTGCGCAGTCCGCGCATGGCGGCGTCGCGGGCCACCCCGGCGCCGGTGATGCCCGCCCCGATGATGACGACATCCGCCCTGTAAGCCTCGAGGCTTGCGAGGCTCGCTCGTTCAGAGGTTGAGGCTCTAGTGTCCATGCCACCGCCGCCGGCGATTGCCCGGCCCAGTACGTGGTTCGCCTGGCATGACTATCTCTTCACGCCAGGGACGCGGGTGCTCGACTTGGCGTGCGGTGAGGGCACGCACAGCATCGCGGCCGCCGGCCTGGGGGCGGAGGTGGTGGCGGTGGATCGTGATGCGGACAAACTGGAGTCGGCCCGGGCGCTCGCCGAACAACTGGAACTCGCGATCGGGTGGCGCCAGTTCGACCTGGAGGAACCGTGGCCTGACCTGGGCCAGTTTGATGCCATTTTGGTGTTCAACTATCTTGACCGAGCTCGGATCGGCGATCTCATCGACCGCCTTAAGTGGGGCGGCTCTCTCGTCATGGAAACCTATCTCCTCGCGCAACGTGACCTTGGCTGGGGCCCAAGCCGTGACGAGTTCCTGCTTCGACCTGGGGAGTTGCCCGGCCTCGTGGATCCACTGGAAGTGGTGCACTGCCGGGAGGTCCTCGAACCGGTCGACGCGCAGCGATGGCGGGCCGTGGCCAGCGTGGTCGCAGAGAAACGGTAGTCCTCCGTTCCGCGGGTCCGTACGAACGACCCTGAGATAATCAATGGGCCGTGCCCGGTAAGCAACCCAGGGTGAGGGCTTCTCAGCATGCCGACTGCTCCCAATGGCCGCCGCGTCGCCGTGATCAACGGACTGCGCACGCCCTTCGCAAAGGCGGGCACGCTGCTCCGCAACGTGCCACCCGTGGACCTCGCGCGCCACGTGGCGCGTGAGCTGCTTTATCGGACCGAGTTGCGGGGCAAAGAAGTCGATGAGGTGATCTTCGGGCAAGTGGTTCCTTCCGTTCTCACCCCCAATGTCGCACGGGAAGTCAGCCTCCTTCCGCAGTTCCCCCGCACCGTCCCGGCGTTCAGCCTCAATCGCGCGTGTGCCTCCGCCGCTCAAGCCGTCACTGCGGGGTACGATCAGATTGTCCTCGGCCACGCCGATGTCGTTGTCGCGGGCGGGGTCGAATCGCTCTCGCAAGTTCCGATTCTTCACTCCCGGCGCTTCAGCGAGATCCTCGTCAGCGCGAGCAAGGCACGATCTTTTGCTGCCCGGCTCGGTGCCGTGCTCAAGACGCGTCCTCGAGACTTGATACCGATCACACCAGCCATTGCGGAACCCTCGACCGGTGAGTCCATGGGGCAATCTGCCGAGAAGATGGCGAAGGAAAACGGAATCTCGCGGGAGGCCCAGGACCAATACGCGCTCATGAGTCACCAGCGGGCGGCGGCCGCGACCGCCGATGGACGACTCACCGCGGAGATCGTCCCCTGGTTTCGCGAGGACAGCGGGGGCGATGTGATCGCGACCGATAACGGCATTCGTCCCGATACCTCATTGGAGGCGCTGGCTGACTTGAGGCCGGTATTCGATCGACGCTACGGATCGGTGACCGCAGGGAATAGCTCGCCGCTCACCGATGGCGCGTCGGCGGTGGTGCTCATGGCGGAGGAAACGGCGGCCGCGCTCGGGTATACGCCGGGCACATTCATTCGGAGCTATGCCGTGAGTGCCGTCGATCCCGGCTGGCAGCTGCTCATGGGGCCGGTGTTCGCGGTCCCCCAGGCTCTCGACCGGGCCGGGATCGGATGGCAAGATGTAGACGTCTTCGAGATCCACGAGGCGTTCGCCGCGCAAGTCCTGTCGAACGAGCAGGCGTGGGGATCGCGTGAATGGGCGCAGCGCCTGGGGCGCACCGCCCCGGTGGGCCGGGTGGATTGGGACAAAACCAATCTCGCGGGCGGCTCCATCGCCATTGGCCATCCGTTTGGCGCGACGGGGGCCCGCTTGGTCACGACCCTGACCAACACCATGATCGAACGAGATGCGCAATTCGGGCTCATCTCGATCTGTGCCCAGGGCGGAATGGGGTTCGCCATGGTGCTCGAGCGCCGCTAGGGACCACACTCAGGGATAGAACATGTCGGCCTTTGACGTAGCCATCGACGACGGCATTGCAGTCATCACGTTCGATCTTCCGGACCAGCCCGTGAATGTGCTGAGCGCTGATGCACGGCGGGAGTTCGAGACCTTGTTCTCGGAGCTCAAGGCCGATGAACGGGTGCGGGCCTTGGTCATCATCTCTGGTAAGCCAGGGACGTTCATCGCCGGGGCCGACATCGAAGAATTCACCGCCCTCGACAGCCAGGACGCGGCCGAGGCCCTGAGCCGCACCGGCCAGGACATGGTCACCCGGCTGGCCGAGAGCTCCAAGCCGATCGTGGCTGCCATTCACGGCACCTGTCTGGGGGGCGGCCTCGAACTCGCCCTGGCGTGTCACTACCGCATTGCCACCGATCACCCGAAGACCCAGCTCGGCCTCCCCGAAGTCCAGCTCGGGCTCCTACCGGGGGCCGGCGGGTGCCAACTGCTGCCGCGGCTGATCGGTGCCCGCGCGGCCCTCGACATGATTCTGGCAGGGCGGTCGGTGCGCGCCACGAAGGCGTTGCGCCTGGGCTTGGTGGATGAGCTTGTCTCCCCGGCGATTCTCGGATCGGTGGCCAGCCGCGCGGCACGCCGGATGGCCGATCGGCGTGAACGCCGTCGCCGTCGCCGTGGGGTCGCGGGGTGGCTCCTCGATGCCAACCCACTGGGCAGGCAGTTGGTCTACCGGGGCGCGCGGAAACAAGTCCTGTCCAAGACCGGCGGGCACTACCCCGCGCCGCTCGCGGCACTCGACGCGGTGCGGACCGGTCTCGAACGAGGGATGCGAGCCGGGCTGATTGTTGAACACAAGAAATTTGGTGAACTCGCTGTGGGCGACGTCTCGCGGAAGTTGGTCGAGATCTTCTTCGCCACCACGGCCCTCAAGAAGGACGACGGCGTCTCCCCCGGGTCGGCCGCGGCGGCCGACGTTGATCTCATCGGGGTCGTGGGATCCGGATTCATGGGCGCGGCCATTGCCGGGACCGCCGTCACCAAGGCTCAGGTCGAGGTCCGATTGAAGGACACCGACGTGAACCGAGTGGCCCAGGGCGTCGGCGCGGCCCGGGCGATCCTGAAGCGACGCTACACCCGACGGCGGATAACCAAGCACGAATTCGCTCGACTGGATGCCCTCTTGTCCGGAACTGCCGGCTACGAAGGCTTTGGTCAGGCCGATCTCATCGTCGAAGCGGTCTTTGAGGAGCTCGACATCAAGCGGAAGGTCCTTGCGGAGGTCGAGACCCAGGTTCGTGATGACGCCATCTTTGCCACCAACACGTCGACGATTCCTATCACCGACATCGCCGCGGGGGCCGAGCGTCCGGAGCACGTCCTCGGCATGCATTTCTTCTCGCCAGTAGAGAAGATGCCCCTGCTCGAAGTCATTCCGGGTGCGGCCACGAGCCCCCGGGCGGTCGCCACGGCCGTCGCCTTCGGCAAGCGGATGGGGAAGACGGTGATCGTCGTGCGTGATCGTCCGGGGTTCTGGGTGAATCGGCTCTTGGCGCCGTATTTGAACGAGGCCGGCCATCTCTTGGTGGAGGGAACCCCGATCGATGCCATCGATCGCGCCATGACCCGGTTCGGATTCCCGGTCGGGCCGCTCACCCTGTTGGATGAGGTGGGGCTCGACGTCGCGCAGAAGGGTGGCCAGGTCATGCGCGAGGCCTATGGAGAGCGGCTCGATCCCCCTGGGGTGATCGATGCCCTGCTGGCCGACAAGCGGCAGGGTCGCAAGAGCGGCGGCGGGTTTTACGCTTACCGAAAGGGGCGAAAACATCATCCCGATGACGCCGTCTACCGGCTCTTGGGTATTCGTCCTGCCGAGGCCATCAGCCCAGAGACCATCGAGCAGCGGCTCGTATATCTACTCTTGAACGAGGCCGCGATGGCGATGGACGAAGACGTGGTCCGCAGCGCTCGCGACGGCGACATGGGGGCCATTTTCGGGTTTGGATTCCCGCCATTTCGGGGTGGCCCGTTGCGGCTCATCGATGACCTTGGCGCCAACCGGGTCGTGGACATGCTCCGCGGCCTGGAGTCGGCCTTCGGCCCACGCTTCGCCCCGGCCCCCGGGCTGGTCGGGATGGCGGAGAGCGGGGATCGCTTCTACCGCGATCGGGAGTAGGCCTATCTGCCCTTGCGCCTTGCGAGAGGCCTGGTGGTTATCCCCCGTCCGGGGGGGCTCGGGTGCCGTGCTCGCCGGCGCAATACCCACCTAACTCACTGATCCCCAACCCATTAGATACCGCACCCCGTCGGTGACGCGTTCTCGTCTCCGGCTGGCATGCATCCTGATTCGATGAGGTCTCCGCACCGGGCCCGGGGCTGGCCCGGGGATCGAGCCCCCGTGGGCTTGCATGCAACGCCCCATCTGTCGGCCGCCTCGGCGATCCGACGACTCTGGGACCCATCACTTCAGCCGGAGTTGCATCGTGCGCGTATTTCGATCCATTGAGCGGCGAGGCCTCGCCCTCCTCCTTGCCCTCGGGTGGCTCGGCGCCAGCGGGTGTACGAGTGAACTCAAGGAATCGCTGCCAGAGATCCAGGATGTGGTGACGCGGATTGCCACCCTCGACGGTTCCACCGTGGGCGTTCTGCGCGACGGGCCGCGGCCCCAGGCCGTCGGAGGGCCCGCGGTCATGGTGGATGCCACCCCGACGGCTGTGAACGGCGGAAGCTTTCAAATCGAAGTGCGGGCCAGTGTCCCGTTCTCGCGGCTCGTCATCTCGGTGAAGGGGCTCGGCAACTACTATGAGTTGATCTTTCCGGCGCCGGTCACGACCGTGGATCTCGTGGCCTCGGTGCATCGCCAGGCCAGTCCCAGCACCAGCACCTTCCTCTTTGGCGGCGCCGACGCGGGTGGAGCCCTCGGTGCTGCGGCGAGTGGCACGGTGCGGATCATCCGGGTGGGCACCGGGGACGTCCAGGTGAGTGTGTGGTGGGATGCCCCGAGTGATGTAGACCTCCACGTGATCGATCCGTCTGGCGAAGAGGTGTTCTTCGCGAACACGCAGTCGGCGAGCGGCGGAACCCTCGATCTCGACTCGAATCCTGCATGTAATCTCGACAACATCAACAATGAAAACATCGTCTGGCCGACTGGTGGTGCGCCGACCGGATCCTACACGGTCAATCTGGTGTACTTTGCGGACTGTGGGGTTCCAGAGTCCAACTACATCGTGACGGTGCAGGTCGTGGGGAAAGCCCCGAAGCTCTTTAGCGGTGTGTTCACTGGACTGGGCGCACCGGGCGTGGATCGGCTGATCAGCCAGTTCACGCGCTAGCCCTTCCCTGTCACGAGCACGACCCCCGCGATGGCGTGGCCACCGCGGGGGTCGTCCCGCTTCCAGGGGGGATGGGTCGTGCTCGCTGGGTGCCTAGCGGGCGGCGGAGGCGAGCAGTGAGCCCTGGGGTGCAGCCTGCCAGCGCTCCCAGGTGAGCCCACACTTCTCGACGAAGAAATCCTCGGGGTGTCCGGTCCGCTTGAGCAGCTGGTGCAGCATTTCGTGACGCACCACCAGCTCATGATCTCGGTACGTGCCCGCGAGGACGATCTTCGCGTCCGAGTCGGTCTTGACCCACAGACCGACTTTCTCTCCGAGGTCGGTTTGGAACGATGCCGTGTTGGGCACGACGTACCACGCCACCTCGGTCATGGCCCCCGTCAACCCGGAGCACTGCTCGGTCCGGGCCCACCACTCCTGATACTGGGCGGGGGCTTCCATTGGCACGGCGCCAAAGGGCAGGTTGCTGGGCTCGAAGGCCGTGCATCCTCCGATGATTACCGGGGCCAGGGCGCCGGTAATGGTCAACCACCGTTTCACTGCGTGCAGCGTGGAAGTCATCTTGTCTCCCACGCCCGACAAAAACAAAAGCGCGACGCTTGATGGCATCACGCTCCGCACTGCTCGTCCACCTTCGGCACCGAGCTATCTACCCCACGAGGGGAGACCTCTAGTTTTGCGGCCCCGGATCGCTCCGGGTGTGCTCTTATCGGGCGGATCGTGTGTCCGTAATCCGTTGATTTTTTTCGGGCTTTCGCCCGCGCCCACTGTAGAGCGAGAGTCGTGCCACAAACGCTAGATCTCGTCATGTGAGATGCTTACGCACTTGGATTGCGGCCCCGGTGCAAGTCGTTGCGTGGTGGTTTGCGGCACGGAAACCACTGGCATGCCGCTTGTAGCCCTCACAGGAGCGCACTAGTTTCGGGCGCCTGCCCCGAATGTGACGCACGCCACACTCCTCTGCAACTCGTGACGGTTGAGGCGGATGCTGCGACACGGCCTACTGTGGCTTTCCGAGCGCCAAGGGATCGCCAACTTCCTACGCACCAATCCCTTAGCGTGGAAGTTCGCGTCTCGGTTCGTGGCCGGGGAGGAGGTGGACGACGCCGTCAGCGCCGCCCTCGCCCTCCGCGGGGCCGACATCACCGCCACCGTCGATCTCCTTGGCGAGAGCGTGGCCGACACCGCCGACGCCGGCGGCGCTCGCGATCAGTACCTTACCCTCCTAGATCAGCTGGCGGCGAAGGGCCTGGAAGTGAACGTGTCGGTCAAACCAACCCAGATGGGTCTCGACATCGATGCGTCCCTGTGTGCTGCCAACATCGGGACGATAATCGACAAGGCGGCCGAGTTTAGCGGGTTCGTTCGGATCGACATGGAGAGTTCCGAGTACACGCAACGGACCTTAGATCTCTACCGTGAGCTCGGGGGGAGCCAGCGATCGCATGCGGGGGTGGTGATTCAATCGGCCCTGAGACGCTCGGCCGGTGACGTAGAGGACCTGCTCGCCGCAGGGACCCGCGTGCGACTCTGCAAGGGCGCGTATCTCGAGCCGCCAGACGTCGCGTTTCCCGCGAAGGCGGATGTCGACGCGAACTTTGTCGCCCTCATGGAGCGCCTCTTGCTCGAGGGGAACTACCCGGCCATCGCCACCCACGACGAGCGCATCATCACGCATGCTCAGCGGTTTGCGGATCAGCACCAGATTGCCCCGGAGCGATTTGAATTCCAAATGCTCTACGGCGTCCGGCGTGACGTGCAGCAACAATTGCGTACCAGCGGCGCCAGGGTCCGCGTGTACATTCCTTTTGGACGGTATTGGTATCCCTACCTCATGCGCCGCTTGGCCGAGCGTCCATCCAACGTGGCGTTCATGGTGGCGAACCTCTTCCGGGAGTCGGTGAAGCGGTCGTGAAGCCGGAAGTCACGCTTGGTGGATACATGGAAAAGCACGGCCGGGCTGCTGCGTTCCAAGGCAACGACGGCCACGCCTATTCGGTCGGCCTCTTCACCGACGCGGCCCCGGACGCCAAGGGCCGCTTCGGCGCCGCGCTCCTCTTCATCCGCTGGTCGACGGACGGAACCGACCCGGTCGGGCATGTCGAGACCGAGTTTCTCGCCTGGGGTGCCAGCCCGGCGGAGGCGGAGGACCGTCTCAAGGCTCTCTCCCTCTTCGATGTGAAAGCCGCCCTGGACCAGGCCATCACCGACGCCCCCGAACCGTGGTAGGCGCCGCCCCCCCCCCTCCCCGGCGAGGCACCATCCTCGAGCGCCGCGGCGCCGCCTACCGAGTCGCCACCGCAAGCGGCACCGTGCGGGCGGTGCTTCGCGGCAAGGCGAAGGGCGATGGCCCTCGGGTGGTCGTGGGCGATGAAGTCGAACTCGAAGCGGGCGGTGCCGAACAGCTCTTCGGGATAACCGCCGTCCGTCCCCGGCGCAGTGTGCTGTCACGGCGCGGCGCTGACGGACGCAGCCTGCGTCCCGTCGTGGCCAACGTCGATCAAGTGGTCGTGGTGACCGCCACCATCGACCCCACACCCGTGGTCCAGTTGCTGGATCGGCTCCTGGCCATCGCCGAGATCAATCGCGTGCCGGCCCTGGTGGCCATCAATAAGGTGGACTTGAGCCCGGGCCAGCCCCTGGCGGCCCGGTTCGAGGCCGCCGGCTACCCGACGGTGCTCACCAGCACCAAGACCGGGCACGGTGTCGACCGGCTCCGGGAGCGGCTCCTCGGCAAGGCCAGCGTCGTCGCCGGTCCCTCCGGCGCGGGCAAGTCGAGCCTGCTCAACGCCGTACAACCAGGCGGGCCCGGGGGGGGCCGGACGCTCCGGGTCGGGGCGTTGAGCGCCAAGGTGCGGCGGGGGCGACAGACGACGGTCTCTGCCGTCATGCTGCCATTGGGCCCCCAGAGTGATGGGGGGTTCGTCATCGATACCCCAGGCCTGAGCGAGGTCGGGCTGTGGGGGGTCACGCCGGGCGAGCTGGCGCAGTGCTTTAGGGAGCTTCGCCCCCTGGTGGAACGCTGCCGGTTCGGCGACTGCCGGCACCACCGCGAGCCCGAGTGCGCCGTGCGCCAAGCGGTCGAGGAGGGTCGCATCCAGACGGATCGTTACCAGAGCTACCTCGCGCTCCTGGATGAGGCGGAGGCGGCGCCCAAGCCCTGGCAGTAACTGCCGGTCCTATCCCTGGGGCCGGTCCTTCTTCCGCGCCCACCGCGCGGCATCGCGACTATCGATCTTCTTCATCATGCGGTCGAATGCCTTGTCGAGATCGATGCCCTCTCGGTTCGCCATGCAGATCAGCACGAAGAGGACGTCGGCCATCTCCATGGCGAGGTCCCGGTCCGGCTCGCTCCCCTTCTTGGGCTTCTGCCCGAATCGATGGTTGACCTCTCGGGCGAGTTCTCCCACCTCCTCTGCCAATCGCGCCATGTTCGTGAGCGGGTCGAAATACCCCAGTTCGAACTGATCGACCCATCGATCCACCCGCGTTTGAATTTCCAGGAGTGGCATTGGGCTACCCCGCGAGCGCCGCGATGAGCGCCTTCATGAATTGAGGGAGGTCCGCTGGGGTTCTAGAGGAAATCAAGTTGCCGTCGACCACCACCGGGCTGTCTTCCCACATCATGCCCGCGTTCACCAAATCGTCCTTGATGGCCCCGACGCTGGTCCCGCGCTTGCCTTTGACGATGCCGGCCGAGATCGGCACCCACCCGGCATGGCAGATGAAGGCCACCGGTTTGCCTGCCTCGTAGATCTGTCGGGTGAGTTGGAGTAACCGCGGAGAGCGTCGCATCACATCCGGCGCGTAGCCGCCAGGGATGACCAGGGCATCGAAGGTGTCCGCTTGGACCTCGTCGACGCTGGTGTCCACGGTGAGCGGGTAGCCTCGTTTGCCCGTGTACCTCGACTCTCCCGTTCCGGCGACCGTCGTCCTCGCTCCCTCCTCCTCGAGCCGGATCTTGGGGTACCAGAGTTCCAGATCCTCATAGAGCGGGCCGGCAAAGATGAGCACATGCTTTCCGCTGAGCGACATGGCGACTCCGGGCGGGCGTGAGGGTGACGAGGCGGGGCCAAAGAGGCGGGGCCAAAGATAAAGGCCGCGCTCTGGGGCGCTAGGCGGGGACGCGGTCGCGCCGGCGGAGATGATTTCGGGGCCCATGAACGGGAGGCGATACTCGTGGTCATCTGTATAGAACATGAACACGTTGTCTTCCCTCAGGCGCAAACGAGTCAATAGCATCATTAACAACGGTTTAGGGCGATTATCATCATGGCTATCAACACCCACATGTATCACTTTTAGGAGTTGATTCTCCCCGCCGAAGTCGACATAGTATGTCTTAAAATCTTGCGGACCGTAGCGTCAATGCAACGAATGGCGGTCTCTCTGTGGCAGAATGCCGGGGTCTCAGCTCACACTTCCCCCGTAAGTCTTTATTCGACAACCCATTCGGCGTGGCATGCCGCATGCTGTTGGTTATGATCGAGGACAGCCCTGCGATCCCAGGGTGCAGGAGCCGCCCGCGGGACGGGGACCGACTTTTTTACACCTGATGCGAGAGACCGAAATGGGCCGACGACCGAACAGCGGGTTCACCCTGAGCGAAATGCTGATCACCATCGTGGTGATCGGCGGGCTCATGCTGCTGGCGCTGCCCAAGTTCCAGGACGCGGTCCGGCGTAGCGACGTCCGGGGCGCCCGCACCAAGGTGGTGACCCTCTACAACCAGGCCAAGGCCGTGGCCATGACCACCAACCGGTGGACCGCGCTCAGGCTGAACGGAAACTCCGCCATGATTACCACGGCGCTCCCCGGCGGCGGGCTCGACACCCTGGGCGGCATCGAGGATCTCTATGGGCAATACGGTGTCACCATGAGTTCGACGGACACCATGCTCTCCATCGACCCCCGCGGCTTCGGCAGCGGCGCGGGTACCGCCGTCTCGACGATCTCGCTGGTGCGCGGGAGCCACGCCGACACGGTCCAGATCAGCGGCTTCGGCCGCGTGGTGGCCAAATGATCCCCACCCCCCGACTCGGCAAGACCGGCTTCACCGTGGTCGAGGTCTTGATCGCCATTGTGGTGCTATCGGTGGGCATCATAGCCCTCATGGGCTCCTCCGCCATGACCACCCGGATGATCGGCCAGGGACGGCGCACCACGACCGCGGTCCAGGTGGCCAC
Source organism: Gemmatimonadales bacterium (assembly GCA_041576235.1). Lineage (GTDB taxonomy): Bacteria > Gemmatimonadota > Gemmatimonadetes > Gemmatimonadales > GWC2-71-9 > JABDII01. The sequence goes on from JBFGLJ010000038.1 coordinate 13,146, forward strand.
CCGAAGGCTCGAAGCGCTTCGACAACTGGCGCGATCGACCTCGCCCAACTGCACCGCCGGTGCGTTCTCGAGTGGCGGGCCGGTGACAACCGACGGGGTCACCGAATCGTGGGTGGTGCCAGGAGCGGGCGGCAGCCGCCCGGTGCTGGCCATCATCACCTACCGGCGCGCCGGCGGGACCCTGACCGATACCCTCCAGACCGTGATCCGGTGCCCCTAAAGATGAAGAATCGACGCGGCATGACCCTGATCGAGCTGATGATCGCGATGGTGATCTTTTCCATCGTCGGCGGCTTGATGCTCCAATTCATCGTGAACACCCAGCGGCTGTCCCGCGATCAGGCCGAGCGGGCCGACTTGCAGGGTGATCTCAGAACCGGAGCGCTCCTGGTGCCGTCGGAGTTGCGTGAGGTCGGCGTCAGCGCTACCGCGTCCGATCTCCAGGTGATGGCGGCCAACGCCATTCAGTACCGGGCCATGCGGGGCTTTGGGGTGACCTGCTTTGTCGGGCCGGCCGAGATCCGCCTGCTCAACACCGCGGCGATTCCCTACTCGGGCGTGCGCCGCCCGTTCGCCGCCCGTGACCGTCTGCTGCTCTTCGCCGAGGGCGACCCGGCGACCCCAGCCGACGACTCCTGGGCCGATTTGGTCATTGTCGGCGTCAACATGACGAGCACCTGCGGGGCCAGGCCCGCCATCGCCCTCACCGTGGGCCCCTTCGCCGGGACGCTGCCCGGTGGGCTGGCCGACGTCGTCGCCGGCGGACCGGCCCGCGTGTACGAAATCATGCGGCTCGAGTCCTACGCCGCGGGCGGGCAGATCTGGCTCGGCGCGCGCTCGGTGAGCGCCGGTGAGGTGAGCTTGATGCCGGTGCTCGGGCCCCTCGCCGCCGCCAACGGTTTCCAGTTGGCCTATCTCGACGCCAACGGGAACCCCACGGCGAACAACCTGCTGGTGCGGAGCATTCGTGTAACGCTGCGCGGCCTCACCAGCGCGCCGGTCAGCCGGGCCTTGGGCCAAGCGCCGGCCATCGTGCAGGACAGTATCGTCACCCTGGTAGCCCTACGGAACGCTGGTCCCTAACCCGACCAGTCTGAGAAGGAGATACATATGCGGACCCCTCGACACTCTGATGAGCGCGGCATCGCGCTGGCCATGGCCGTGTTCGGCATCATGGTGATCGGTGCCCTGGTGGCCGGGGCCTTCGTGGCCGGCCGGCTGGAGCACCGCACCAGCCAGAACTCGCTGTTCGCGGCCCAGGCCTTCGAGGCTGGGGAGGCCGGACTGTCGGACATGATGACCAATTGGAACACCGGCACCTACAACGGCATGGCGGCGGGCGACACGCTGACGCTGCCCACGGTCATGTTAGATGCCAGCACGGCCTATACCGGCCGGGTGACCCGGCTCAACGACAACATCTTCATGGTTGTCTCAGCAGGCCAGAAGATGAACGCCGGCGGCGGGGTCATGTCCCAGCGGCTGGTCGGGACCTTCGCCCGGCTGTTCCTGCCGGTGGTCCAGATGAACGCCGCCATCACCGTGGACGGTGAGATGACCATCGGCGGCTCCGCCGAGGCGACCGGCATGGATTGGGTGCCGGGCGGGTGGGGCGGCTGTCCCGCGCCAGCCGACGTGGCCGGCATCCGCACCTCGGCCGATGAGATCAACACCAACGGTGCCAACTGCAACAACCTGGATTGCGTCGATGGCAGCCCGCAGGCCGTGACCAACGACGCCACGATCGATTCCACCATCTTCAATAACTTCGGTGGGATTACCTTTGATGAGCTTGCCGCCATGGCCAACTTCCAGATCAGCGGGGTCCAAAACGGCCTGGCGCCCACGCTAGACGCCGGCGGCCGGTGCGATACCAGCAACCTCCTGAACTGGGGCGAGCCCTGGTCCGCGACCACCTTCGGGGCCTGCTTCAACTACTTCCCGATTCTCCATGCCCCCGGCGACGTCAAGCTCAACGGCGGCCGTGGCCAGGGCACTCTCCTGGTGGAGGGCGATCTGGAGCTGGCCGGCGGGGTGGAGTTCTACGGCCCGGTGATCGTCAAGGGCCGGGTCAAGAGCACCGGGACCGGTGGCCACATCAACGGCGGCATCATGGCCGGGCAAGTGGACCTCGATCCGTCGACCTTCAGCGGAAACTCGCTGGCCCAGTTCTCCTCGTGCGCCATCATGAGGGCGCTTCAGGCGGCGGCCACCGCCCGCCCCTTGGGGGAGCGGGCTTGGACCCACGTGTATTCCATGTACTAGACGCCGCATAGGCACCGTCGAGGGTTCCCACGGCCCGGGTCACCGACCCGGGCCGTGCCCTTGGGGGCCCACCCTCACCGATCCCAACCGCCCACCCTATCTTCCTGGGAACCGCTCTCGAGAGACGATCCATGCGACATCGCGACCGCATCCTGGCCAACCTGGAGACCCTCTACCGAGAGTCCTACGCCCGCGCCGAGACGGACGGTCAGACCACCCGCATGGCCGAGCTCGATAACGCCTACATGCGCGACCAGCTCATCTTCGAGGTCCTCCTCGATATTCGGGACCTCTTTGCCGTCGCTCCGGCGGCCTCGGCCGCCGAGTCCAAGACGTCGAGCGCCATCGAGAAGCTGGAGACCCTTCGGCGGATCACCAAGCTGCGCTGATGCGGGTCCTCCAGTCTGGCGCACGTGCGGAAGGCCGGTCTTTCGCCGCTGAGACTCGGACCTCCCGCGGCTCCGCCCGGGCGGAGTATCTTTCATGAGTTCCACACTCCCATCACCCATTCCCGAACCTCGATCTCATGGCGACTCGAACATCCGGCCGCATGAAGGCCCCGGCCTCCGCCAAGCTCGACAAGGCCGACTTGGTGGACCTCTACCGTTTGATGCTCCTGTCTCGTCGTATCGACGACAAGGAGATACAGCTCAAACGTCAGAACAAGATCTTCTTCCAAATCTCTGGAGCCGGGCACGAGGCGGTGCTCGCCGCGGCGTCGAAGGTATTTCGTCCCGGCTACGATTGGTTCTACACCTACTATCGCGATCGGGCCCTCTGTCTCGGGCTCGGCATGACGGCAACGGAACAATTGCTCTCGGCGGTCGCGGCGGCCGATGATCCAAACTCAGGCGGCCGGCAGATGCCGTCTCACTGGGGCCACAAGGCGCTCAACATCGTAAGTGCTTCGAGCCCCACCGGCACCCAGTTTCTCCAAGCGGTCGGCTCGGCGGAAGCCTGGCTCCGCTACAGTCAAAACGAGGCGATCCCGGATCGCAACGAGTTGATGTACGGGGACGAGGTCGTGTTTTGCTCGGCAGGCGATGGGACGACGAGCGAAGGCGAGTTTTGGGAATCCATCAATACGGCGTGTAACCTGAAGCTGCCCATCGTCTATCTCATCGAGGATAACGAGTACGCCATCTCCGTCCCGGTTGAGGTCAATACCGCGGGCGGGTCCATCTCGAAACTCCTCGCCGGCTTTCCGGATCTGTATGTGGAAGAAGTCGATGGGTGCGATCTCTTGGCCTCGTACGACGCCCTGGCCCGCGCCGTGGACTACGCTCGCCAGCGGCAGGGACCGGCGTTGGTGCACGCGCATGTGATCAGGCCGTATAGCCACTCCCTGTCCGATGATGAGGTGCAGTACCGTCCGCCCACCGAGCGCGATGCGGAGTCGACCCGCGATCCCGTTGTCCGTTTTCCGGAGTATCTCATTGCGGAGGGTGTGGCGACGGAGGCGGAGATTGAGCGCATCAAGGCGGAGGTCGAAGAAGAGGTACAAGTCGCCACCGACATCGCGCTGGCCGCGCCCCAGCCCGAGTCCGCCACCTATGATCGATACGTCTATTCACCCGACGTCGATCCGACCTCCGAGCAGTTCGATACCGAGGACGACCCCAAGTTCACCGGCAACCCTACCACGATGGTGGATCTGCTCAACATCTGTCTACGCGACGAGATGACCCGCGACCCTCGTATCTTGGTCTTTGGCGAGGATGTGGCCGACGTGAGCCGAGAAGAATACCTCGATGCCGTCAAGGGGAAGGGTGGGGTCTTCAAAGTGACGTGGGGGCTGCAGCGCACCTTCGGTGGAGAGCGGGTGTACAACTCGCCGCTAGCCGAGGCGAATATCGTGGGTCGGGCTATAGGCCTTGCGATCCGCGGCCTCAAGCCCGTGGTCGAAATCCAGTTCTTCGACTACATCTGGCCCGCCTACATGCAAATTCGAAACGAATTAGCGCTCATGCGCTACCGCTCCAACAATCACTTCGCCGCGCCGGTCGTCGTCCGAGTCACCTACGGTGGATACCTGAAGGGCGGTGCCATCTACCACTCCCAAACCGGTGCCGCGGTCTTCACAGGCATTCCCGGCCTCCGGGTGGTCTGCCCCGCGACGGCCCTGGATGCGAACGGCCTGCTCCGGACGGCTATCCGCTCCGAAGACCCCGTGCTGTTTCTCGAACACAAGCACCTCTACCGCCAGACCTACAACAAGGCGCCCAACCCCGGTCCGAACTTCATGATTCCCTTTGGGAAGGCGAAACTGGTCCGGGAGGGCACCGATCTCTCGGTGATCACCTATGGTGCGGTGGTTCAACGCGCGTTGGCGGCCGCCAAGGCGCTCGAGGAAGAGCGCGGGGCCCGCATCGAGGTCATCGACCTGCGATCCCTCTCGCCCGTCGATTGGGAGACGATCTATCGATCGGTGCAGAAGACCAATCGGGCGTTGGTGGCGTACGAAGACAGTCTGTCCTGGGGCTATGGGGCGGAGATCGCGAGCCGACTGGCCGATGAAACGTTCGCCTGGCTCGATGCCCCGGTCCGGCGGGTCGCGTCGTCCGATACCTTCGTGGCGTACGCCCCGCAGCTCGAGGACGTCATCCTGCCCCAAGTGGACGATTTGAAGCAGGCGATGGAAGCCCAGCTGGCATGGTGACCCCCTCGACCGGTTGGCGTGGTCCCCCCTCACCCAGACTCCCGACATCTCGCCCACGACTTACTTCAAGACGTCTCGAATCTCTTCGGCGGCGAGAATGGCGTGATCGACGTCTCGCGACAAAGCCCGTGCCTGTTGGGTGACTTGAGTGAGGCCCCCTAAGACATCGTTGATGCTGGAGGACTTGAGCCTCAGGAGATCGAACCGGAGATTCTGCATCGCGAGGTAGCAGGAATCGAGGTTCCGGACCGCGTCTTCGCGTTGGGCACGCAGGGAACGGATGTTCGTTTCCTGCCGCTCGAGGAGCTTGAGTTCCCGGGCGCGGTCCTGCCCCTCGGGGCGTTGTCGGGCGGCCGCCAACCGGCCCTCCAACTCTTCGAGCTCGACGGCGCTGACGTCGGCCAGGTCCATGTCCCTCAGGACTCGGCCGAGTTTCTGTCCCCGTTCGAAGAGCCGATCCACCGTCTCGGCGATTTCCGGAAGCATGGCTTGCTCCGTCTTGGGGAGACTCTGCCATTGCTTGAGAATCGCCGCGCGGTCCCGCTGCATGTGCTCGACCCGGTCCACGTAGGCCCCGTACTCCCGGACCGATGGAGGCGGTAACTGCCGCGGGAGCTTCCCTGCTCCGGCCTTGCCCTTCTTGAGCGTCCGTTCGATGGAATCGGGCGCGGGCGGTCGGCTGAGGACATCGCGCCAGCTGTACCCCGCCTGCCAGAGTCGGGCATAGCGGGGAACCAGGCCGAACCCGGCCCAGATGCCGGCCACCACCAGGGACCAATCCGGGAAGCCGCTGGTCACGATGTCGAGGAGGAACAACCCCCCACTGACGGACGCCCAGCGGGCAAACTCGCTCCGGGCGCGCTGGACGATCTTGGGCTCCCCGGTGTCGCGCGCCGGCAGCCGCTCCCCGCTCCCACCGGGGCGGTGCTGCCAGCGCTCATGACGCCGAGCCGGACGCCCCCGCTCCA
>JBFGLJ010000039.1:0-18883 GCA_041576235.1 Gemmatimonadales bacterium
CACCCCCCACGCCAGAAGGCTGACATAGATGATGATGCGTCGCTGCGCCCTGGCTTTCGCTAGTGCCTGTCTCCTGATGGTGGGGTTGATTCCGGCAGCGCAAGCGCAAGAACAGGTGGCGGTGCGAGCGGTGCGGTTCTACCGGGCGGCACACCAGCAGACACGCGTCAAGGCGTTTGTCTCTATCCCCTATCGGATGCTCGAGCCAACCGTGTCGAGCCCCGGAGGGCAGCTGACCTATGAGGTGGGCGTCCGCATCGCGGACACCACCGGCCTCACGCTCCACGAGGAGTCCTGGCACGGCCGCGCGCCCGCGTCCGTCCGCTACGCCGGGGCAGAGGCCATGGAGGTGCTGGAGTTTCCGTTGGCCGCGGGACGCTATCGCCTCGAGGTGGCCGTCACCGATTCCGTGACGGGCCGCCGATTCGCGACAGAGGCGGTGCTGCAGGCCTTCGAGGCTGGACCGGTGGCGTCGGATCTCTTGCTGTCACCGGCGATGCGCCTGGCCACCGAGGCCGACACGGTGCCGGGAGCCGGCCAGATCCAGTTGGGGAACACCCTGGTGACGCCGGCGGTGCACCTCCTGCTGACGCCGCTTCGGAGCAAAGCCTACTACTTGCTGGAGGCGTATTCCGAAGACGAGGCGGAGGGGACGATGGCGGTGGCGATCCTGTCCGAGAACGGACAGGTGGTGGTGCGGACACCACCGACCATGGTCAAGGTTCCCAGCGGGGGCGGGGTGCTCAAGGGGCAGATGGACTTGACGGGGTTGCCTGAGGGCACCTATCACATGCGGGTGTCGCTCACGTTGGGCGATCAGGCGGTGGAGCGATCGCTGCCGTTTCGAATGCAGGGGTTGCACGAGGCGCTGGTGGCGGACTCGATCCGCCGCGCTGCCGAGCGGGTGGGCGACGAAGGGTACTTCGCCGACATGTCGGAGGAGAAACTCAAAGCCGCGCGAGAGCCGCTCGACTACATCGCGGAATCGAAGGACAACCTCCGGTTGTTCGACGATCTGTCGCTCAACGCCAAGCGGCGCCTGTTAGCGGAGTTTTGGAGCCGGCGAGATCCGTCGCCCGGCACCGACAAGAACGAGGCACGCGAGCAGTTCTATGGCGGCATCGAGTATGCAAACCAGCATTTCACCGAGCCGGGACGCCGCGGACGCGAAGGCTGGCGGACGGACCGCGGCCGGATATTCGCTCGGTTCGGGAACCCGGACGACAAGCTCACGCGGACCCGATCGGGGCAGGCACCACCGTACGAAGTGTGGCGGTACTTCCGGGGCAAGAGCCAGTTCTTCATTTTTGCGGACCGGACCGGGCTCGGGAACTACCAGCTCTTGCACTCCAACGATTTGAAGGAAGTCTCGAAGCCGGATTGGCTTGATATCATAACGGAAGAAGGGGCCATCGACGTGGGCCGCTATGTAGGAATCGACTTCCTGTACGAAGGGCGTCTCAATCAGTAACTTAGGGGCCGACGAGATTCTACTTAGACGTTCTTGGCATCCGATCTCGAACGAGGGAACAAATATGAACCGTACATTACGTGGTTTGGCTGTACTCGCCATCGGGCTGGTCGTTTGGGGGTGTGCCGGCGATCCCACCGGCGACCTCAAGGAAACGCCCACGAAGCTGCTGCCGAATCCGGCGGCCATGTTCATCGATCAAGGCACGACGGAGTTGATCACCATCGAGGCGCTCGACGCCCAGGGGAATCAGCTCGGGGTGACGGATTTCGCCATGACGTCCAACGACCCTGGCGTCACCGTGGTCGAGGACTCGGCCTTCAACCTGGTGTTCGATGCGACGGGTACCTTGGTGCGACCCTCGCCGTGGACCCGGGCCCGGTTTGCCGTGACCGGGAACAGCACCGTCGGGACGACGGTGACCGCTACCGCGGCCGGCTTATCGCTGGACATTCCGGTTCGGGTGGTGCCCACCGCCATCCTGACCCCGGCGATCTCCAACGTGGCGCCGATCTTGGGTGAAGTCGTGACCATCACCCTGCCGCCGGGCGTCGTTGCGGATCCGGCGGCGACCCAAGTGCTGCTGCCGAACTCGCCAACCCCGGTCAACGTGGTTGTCGATCCGGCTGGCACATCCATCATGTTCCTTCCGGGGCCGAACACCGCGGAGCCGGCGACCATCACCAACCTGTCGATGACCTATGCGCCAGGGGTCCCGCCGTTCTCCCTGGACACCGAGGTCGCGCTCACCACGCCGGCGATCACCGAGGTGCCGGTGACCCTGTCCAATGTGAGTCCGCTCGCCGGTGAGGTCGTCCGCATCACCGCAGGCGCCGGCTTCCAGTTCAGCCCGACGTCCACGGTGACCTCGGCGACGTTCACCTCCCTGATCGATGCCGTCGATCCGGCCGGGGCCTATATCGACGTGGTCTTCCCGATCGGGGCGGGCACCTTCGAGTTGGTGAGCGACGTGGTCAACACGGCGGTGCCGCAGTTCCCGCTGACCATCCCGACCGATACCCCGATCAATACGGTGCCCGCTACGCCCGAGCCGTATTCCGGAACGGATGATCCGGCCACGGCGCCGATCATCGTGCTGCCGACGGCGTCCGGGACCTCGGTCAACCTGTACGATGCCGGCGGCTTCTCTGCCGCCAACGGGTTCTTTGGTTTCCCCACCCGTTGGTATCGCATCACGGTCCCGGCGACGACGACCTACGATGTCGTGATGGAATGGGCCAAGCCTGATACCGATGATCTCGGTCTGTACTTCCTCGATCTGGCCTTCGGCATCCTCGGGGCGGCGGACGGCGCCGGAAGTGGCAGCGGTGCCCAGCCGGAATCCGGCACCATCACGCTGACGGCGGGCTCCTACATCTGGGCCAACCTCGAGTTCAGCGGGGTCAGCATGGGGGCGGTGCGGTACAAGGTCACTGCCCAGTAGACCGTCCACGTCGGACACAACAGAGCCCCGCCGCAGCTGCGGCGGGGCTCTGTTGTTCTTCAGTTCATGAGGGTCGCTGGTGGGCGGGTGACGCGGCGAAATGGAGGGCGCCGACCAGGCCGAGCCAGACCGCCGTGCCGATGAGGACGTGTGCCACCCTCCACCCGGCCGGCAGGGTGAGCAGCACCATCCCCGCCGCGACCGCGATCTGCGTCGCGGTGAGCAGCGCCACCCCGATGATGGCCGTCCGGCGAGCGCCGCGGCTCGAGGAGCGGAATTCGCGCCAGGCCACCCCCAAGACGAGGGCCGTAAAGCCGTACGCGGTGATCCGGTGCACCCAATGCACCAGGGCCTGCCCTCCACCCCCGGGCGGCGGCAGGAGGCCGCCTGCGCCCCCGCCCAGACAGAGTGGGAAGCCCTGGCATGCGGGCCCGGCGTCCAGGTTGGCCACGTGGGCGCCCAGAATCACCACGCCAAAGCCCAGAAGGGCGGTGATCCAGAGGAGAGGTCCTGGTCCCGCGCCCTCGGGCTGCCGATCGCCGCCGGCCTCGCGGGCGCGGAGTGCGGTGACCAGGAGCGCGGTCACCAGCAGCATGGCGTTCACGAAGTGGAGAATGACCACCGAGGGCGGCAGTTCGAGCTTGACGGTCACGGCCCCCAGCAGGATCTGGGTCACCAGCAGTGCCACGGCCACCGTCGCCGGCCAGACCAGCCGCGACTGGGGCCGGTGCTTGGTCCAGGCGACCCCCGCGGTCGCCACCACCGCGAGACTCACCAAGACCGCCACCCAGCGGTGGAAGATCTCGATGAAGGTGGGGAGATCGAGGGGCGGGAACCATTCCCCGTTGCACCTGGGCCAATCGTCGCCGCACCCCATGCCCGAACCGGTGATCCTGACGATCCCGCCCAGCACCACGAGCGCAAAGGCCAACGCCGTGGCCGTGTATGCCGTTCGTCGAAGGCTTGTGGACGGAGTCATCGATGCTATCGGCTATCAGCTATCGGTCGTTAAGGACGCCGGTCTTGCGGATCGACGAAGAAACAGGCGGCCGTGCGACCTTGTCAAGCCCATCGCCCGAGCATCATATTGGCGGTCTCGCCGCGCCACCCGTACCTCCCCGCATGGTCGGCCGCGACGCTTTCCCGAATCTCATCTCGAGCGGTGCATGGAAACTTTCGGCTGGCTGTCGATTCTCCCGCCCATCGTGGCCATCGGCCTCGCCATCAAGACCAAGCAGGTCTACCTCTCGCTGAGCCTCTACATCTTCCTCGGCTGGACCATCATGAACGGCTGGAATCCGCTGACCGGGCTCATCGAGTCGGTCAACGTCTTCGTGGATTCGGTCACCGATCCGGACAACGCCCGCACCCTCCTGTTCAGCGCCCTGATCGGGGCGATGATCACCTTTACCCAGGCGTCCGGCGGCATGGACGGTTTCGTGTCGATGGTGGAGCGCAAGGGCCTGGCCACCTCGAGGCGTTCGGTCGGCCTGGTCACCGTCCTGGTCAGCATGGCAGTGTTTCTCGAGTCGAACTTCGGCCTGCTCGTCTCCGGGTCGGTGGCGCGGCCCTTGTTCGACAAGGGCAGGATCTCGCGAGAGAAGCTGAGTTACATCATCGACGCCACCTGCTCGCCCAAGTGCATTCTCATCCCGCTCAACGCCTGGGGTGCGTACGTCATTGGGCTGCTGATCGCCCAGGACGTCCCCCAAGCGGTCCCCCTCCTGGTGTCCGCGCTCCCGCTCAACTTCTACGCCATCCTGGCCATTGGGCTGGCTGTGGTGGTGGTGCTGACCGGGTGGGACATCGGCCCGATGAAAGAAGCCGAGCGACGGGTGCGGGAAGAAGGCAAGCTCTTGCGCGATGGCGCGGTGCCGATGATGGCTAGCGACGTGGCCATGACCCAGGCCAAGCCGGGCGTGCCCCCCCGGGCCGTGAACATGATCGTTCCCATCGTGACCATGGTGGCCATGGTCCCACTGGTGCTGTGGATCACCGGTGAGGGCAACATCATGAACGGAAGCGGGAGTCGGGCGGTGTTGTGGGGGGTAATCACCGGGCTCCTGGTGGGCGCGGCCATGTATCGGGTCCAGGGCATCATGACCCTGCCCGAGGCGGCCGACAGCACCATCAAGGGCATCCAGGGGCTCGTTCCCCTGGTGATCGTGTTGGCCCTGGCCTTCGCCATCGGCACCACCACCCGGGCGTTGGGGACCGGCGTCTTCGTGGCCCAGGCGGCCCAGGCAGCGCTCCACCCGGGATTGGTGCCGGCAACGGTGTTTCTCTTGGCCTGTTTCATCGCCTTCGCCACCGGAACCTCCTGGGGCACCTTCGCCATCATGATTCCCATCGTGATTCCGATGATCGCGATCCTGGGGCTCCACCCTGGGCTCACCCTGGCGGCGGCGTTGGGCGGGGGCATCTTCGGCGACCACTGCTCGCCGATCTCGGACAGCACCATCGTGGCGTCCATGGCCTCGGCGACGGATCACATCGACCACGTGCGCACCCAGCTGCCGTATGCGCTCCTGGCGGCGTCTGGGGCGGTTGTTCTGTTCATCGGGTTCGGCTTCACCCTCTGACGGGGTGTGGGGCCGGTGGGGCCGATTCTGGGCGATTTCGCGACCGTGTTCCGAATTGCAACAGGTGGTGGATTTCCGGGTTGACCTGTCGGAAGGGTCGGATATACTAGGATCGAGGCCGGGCCGCGGCCTCGTCCTGCGCACCTAACCCGATGGCTCAAGCCGCTCTCGGCCATCCGCTAAGACACAATGTGATAATAACTTAGACAATCTCAGGGGTTTCCCCGGCCGAGCAGTCGCATCGCTCTGGGCGTCGGTCGGGTCGGGTGGGGGATTCGAGGCTCTTCTTTCTCAAGGATCTTCATATGCGTTCTTGGATTCGTATGGGGTTTCTCGCCGTGTTTGGGCTGGTGCTGGCATTCGCCGCGGCGGCGGTGCCGCTCGAGGCCCAAGTCACGACCGGGTCGATCCGTGGCAACGTCGCCTCCACAGACGGACAGTCCCTGACCGAGGTGGAGGTCAGTGCCATCAACATCGCCACCGGTATTGTCACTCGTACCAGGACCGATGCGGCGGGGCGGTATCGGTTTCCTGCCCTCCAACCAGGTATCTACGCGGTTCAGGTGCGGCTCATCGGCTACCGGCCGATGGAGCGGCAGAACATTCGGGTCCAGCTGGGCGGCACGCTGGTGGCCGACTTCAGCATGGTGGCGAGTGCCGTAGCGGTCGAGGAGCTCACCGTCACGGCGGAGGTCAATCCGCTCATCGACCTCGACCAAACCGCAACGGTGGATCTGGTCACCGCCGAGGACGTGGAGGCCATCCCCGTCAACGGGCGGAACTTCGCTGACCTCATCGCTCTGTCCCCGCTGGTGGGGGTGAATGTGGGCGACGGGAGCGGTGGAAACTTGAGCCTTGGCGGCGGCCGCCGCGGGGCCAACAACATCCAGATCGACGGCGCCGGGGCGACCGGGACCTTCTTCGGGGGTGAAGCCCGTGGGTCCGACAGGATCCCGTTTGCGTACTCGATCGAGGCCGTCCGCGAGTTTCAGGTGGTGACCGACGGGTTCGATGTGGACTACGGATTCTTCAGTGGCGGGCTCGTCAACGCCATCACCAAGAGCGGGACCAACGAGTTCCACGGCTCCCTGTTCGGCTTCTTGAGGGACGATGCGCTGACACGAGCCGACTTCTTGGGCCGGCAGCCCAACTTCACCTCGAAGCAAGTCGGTGGCACGTTCTCCGGTCCCTTGATCCGGGACGAGCTGCACTTCTACCTGGCAGTCGAGCGCCAGGACCGGAACGAACCGGTGTTCGGCCTCCCGGCGCCGGGTTCGACGCCGAACATCGATACTCGGGTGCACCCGGATAGTGTGGCCCGGTTCCTGGACATTCTCGAACGGGTCTACGGGGTCCAGGACGAAGCGGGCCAATTCACCCAGACCCAGGACGAGTGGACCATCTTCGGCCGGTTGGATTGGCAGCTCTCGAACGCGCACCGGCTCACCCTGCGGCACAACTACACCGATCTGGAGCAGCAGGCCGACCGCATCAACCCCGATGAGACGTTTCTCAATGGGGGCGTGTTCAGCAACACCGGGAACTCCACGGTGGCAACGCTCAATTCGGTGTTCTCACCCACTGTGTGGAACGAGGCCCGGGTCCAACTCGCCTTCGAGCCACGACCGCGCGAGGCCAATACGCTCCTGCCCGAGGCCGAAGTCTTCGTCGACAGTGACTTCAATCCCTCCGTGGACAGCGACGGCGACGGCGATCCCACCAACGACAGGGATGCCAGCGTGGGCCTCGAGTGCTGCGGGGATGGGGTCCTTCCCAACAACCTCGAGGAGACCACCTTCGAGTTCCGGAACAACTTGAACATTCGCGCCGGCGATCATGGTATCAAGCTCGGTGTCCACTTCAATATGTTCGACTACGAGAATTTCTTCCTCTTCGGTCAGCAGGGGGCCTACGATTTCGACGGCCTGAGCGATTTCGAGAACGGCATCGTCGACGACTTCAATCGGGGGCTGCCGGCCCCGGGGCCGGACGGCCAGTTCTTCACGGCCGACGACATCATCCCGATTGCCCTATACAAGACCTACGAGTTGTCGCTCTATGCCCAGGATACCTGGCACGCCAGCGACCAGCTCAGCCTGACCGGTGGGGTGCGAGCCGACTGGACCTGGATGAGCGACGCGCCGGAGCAGAACCCCGATGTGCTTGCCGATCTGGGCCTCAACACGGCGCAGAAGCCCAACGACGCCAACATTTCACCCCGGCTCAGCTTCACCTTCGACCCGACAGGCCGGGGGGAGAGCGTGGTGCGTGGCGGCGTCGGGCTCTTCTTCGGCCGGTTCCCCTCGGTGCTCTACTCCAATTCTCTCCTCAACACCGGCCTGAACCAGCTCTTCCTGCTCTGCTTCAGCGACGGAGACATCCCGGTCATCGACGTCTACCGCAACCACACCGGTCTGGAATCGACCCCCACTGCCTGCAGCGGGTTTGGATTCCCGGGCACGCCGAACGTGAATCTGTTTGCGCCGGACTTCGAGTACCCGCGGACCTGGAAGGCAAGCCTCGGGTTTGCCCAGGCGTTGACGGACAATTTCAAGCTCGAGTTCAATTACCTGTACTCAGACACCAAGAACAACTTCTATGTGGAAGACCGCAACCTGCTCGGCCCGCAGTTCACCTCGGCCATCGAGGGTCGGCCGGTGCTGGCGCCCGCAGATCAACTCGATTCGCGCGATGGCGATCCGGGATTCGGCGACAATCGCGTGACATCGAGCATCGCAGACGGGCTGGTCCACGTGAGCAACGCCGAGTCGAGGACCCATCAATTCTCGGTCGGGTTGGAGCACCGGGGGCCCACCTTCACCTGGCGGGCTGGGTATACCTATACGGACAGCAAGGACAACGCGTCGTATTCATGCTGCATCTCGAGCACGGCCCAATTCGAAACCCCGACCGCCGGCAACCCGAACTTCCTGGGTGAACGCGGCGACGACGTGGTCGGGACGTGGGGACCGTCGGACTTCTCTCGGCCTCACACCATCGTCTTGTCCGGCATGGTCAACCTCCCCTATGACTTCTCGGTCAGCGGCATCTGGCGGACCCAGTCGGGCACCCCCTGGACGCCCATCATCGATGGCGATGCGAACGCCGATGGTGATGACGAGAACGACCGTGCCTTCATCAGCAACTCCCTTACCTTCGACTCGCCGGCCGATCGGCGGCTGTTCAACACCATGCTCCGCCGGTACGAGTGCCTCCAGGAGCAAGAAGGGCGGATCGCCGCACGGAATAGCTGCCGGAACGACATGTACACCCAGTTGGATCTCCGGCTGCGGAAGCGGTTCCGCACCTACCGCGATCAGGGCTTCGAGATCATCGTCGACTTCTTCAACGTCTTGAACCTGATCAACGACGAGTGGAGCCGGAACGTCGGCATCGCGCTGACGGCGGACGAGCGAAGCCTGCTGGAGATCGAAGGTTTCGACGAGAACACCAACACCTACACGTACTCGGTCAACCCGAGCTTCGGTCAAGAACTCGATCTGACGACCTTCCGGACCGATCAGGGCAGCGTGCAGATCGGGCTCAAGTATGAGTTCTAGTTCCTAGCTGTAGACCTCGGAGGATGACAAGGGCTCTCACGGTGAGAGCCCTTGGTCACTTCGGGAATGTGAAGCCGCGGGTCAGGTGCGCGCGCGCCAGAGCAAGCCCAGCCCGGCCGCCAGGAACACCAGATTGGGAAACCAGGCAGCCATCACAGGATGCATGAGGCCGCCGGCGCCCACGGCCTTGGAGATCTGGATCATGAGGAGGAACACGACCGTCGTGGCCAGACTCACGGCGATGCCGAAGGCCATCCCCGAGCGGGGAGACGTGATGGCCAGCGGTGTGCCGAACAGGGCGATCACCAGGCAGGTGGCCGGGAGCGACAGCTTGAGGGCGCGCTCCACCATGAGCTTGTTGACGTCGTTGCCCGAGCGTCTCAGCGCATCGATGTACCGGCCCAGCTCGGCGTATCGCATTTCCTCGGGTCCCTTGGGCTCGGCGAGGAGTTCGGACGGCGTCTGGGTCAGGGCGCCCAGCCTCATACTGGCGTAGCGGAACGCGGCGTTACGCTCGCCGTCGACGATCATCCGGCTGGTGCCGTTCCAGAGCCGCCAACCGGCCAGGGAGTCGACGTAGGTGGCGCTGTCCGCCACGATCACCAGCGCGGGATAGTCTATGCCTGAGCCCTGGCGTTCGAAGACGACGTCGCGCAGTTGCCGGGTCCCGGTGTCCAGCGCGCGCACGGTGAAGACCCAGCCCTGGTCGGCGCGGTAGACGAAATTGTAGCGCATGGAGGTGGGCCGGGCTTGCTCCTTCTTTTGGATCTCGAGCTGCCGTGCCGTGGCTCCCGGAGCCACCTCGCCGACGAACACGGCGAGAGCGGTGGCCAAGAGGCCGCACGTGAAGATGGGGAGTGCCAAGCGGTGGAAGCTCACCCCGCCGGCCTTGGCGGCCGTGATCTCGGAGTGCCGGCCCATGGCTCCTACCGTGAAGACCGAGGCAAACAACACCGCAGCCGGCATCACCAGGAAGATGTGTTCCGGAAGCGAGTAGATGTAGCTGATGACGATCTCGCCGGTGGTCAGTCCCTCATCGAGCAGTTTCCGGAGGCTGTCGGTCAGATTGATGAGGATGGACACCAACGGGAACCCGATGGCGGTGAGCGCAAAGATCTTGACCCAGGTGAACACCACGTACCGGTCGAGGGTCTTGAGCGGCTTGATCATGCCGGCGCGCTCCCCCGCCCACCCCTCCGCGTCCGTCATCCTCGGCGCGCCAGGTTCTGGAGCGTTTCCCACAACTCGGCCATGTCCCCGCCGCGGGTGGAGCCCGAGGCCCGCCGGGCCCAGAGGAGTCCAAAGACCCCCGCGGCCAGGAGCACAAAATTTGGAGCCCACATGGCCACAAACGGGGTGACCAGGCCGACATCGCCCAGGCTCTCGCCCGCGGTGAGCCCGATATAATAGACGGCGAAGACGACGAGTCCGCCGCCGATGACGAGGCCCATCCCGCCGCGCGGGAAGCGGAGGGCCAAGGGAATGCCCACCAGCACGAACACCAGACAGGCGACGCTGATGGACCACTTCTTGTGGATCTCAACCGCATAGCGATTCACCTGGCGTTCGGCCACCCGCGCCACGTCCTTGGCGCTGGAGATCTGGCTCCAACTCGCGAGCGGGAGCCGCCGGGGGTAAAATGGCCTGGACCCGGCCTCCACTCCCTCGGCTTGGGAGGCCGCGCCGGGCGGGTCGATCTCGAGGCGGTCGCTGCCCGGCCGGCCCGGGGTCTGGGCACCAGGCCGTTGCCCCTGGGCCCCCTTGAGCCTCTGGAGTTTGTCTTGCAGCCGCCGGGTTTGTGCAGTGTCTTGCGCTTGGGCCGTCTCAGGAACTAGGAGGCGAACGATCGATTCCCACCACCCGCACGACAGGTCGGTTGCCGGGACCACTGGGGCCGAAGGGAGGGTGGGCAATCCCAGCAGAATTCTGAGGTCTTGCCGGAGGACGTGGCCGCGCTCCAGCAGGGCTTGCTTCAGTTCGCGACGGGATTCGTGCACCACTGCCTGCATCTCGCAGGTGGACATCTCCCGATCACCACGAACGGCTTCCACTGTACCACGTTCGAGTTCATTGGCCACGTTGCGGACGAGGATTTGATTCGTTCGGAACTTTGTCAGTTGGAGTTCATGTGGGTTGGCATTCTCGAATTCATGGATCTCGCCTTCATGCAAGTTGAGCAACAGGTCCGTTTGATTGCCGGCAAACGCCATGCGTCCGCTGTCCGCATAGATGACACGCCGTCCGTTTTGCGCACCCATGTCATAGATGGTCACGTCGCGGAGCCGTCCGCTGGCCGCATCGATCCGGCTGGCTCTGAGGAAAAGCCGGGATGGAGGGATCTCGTTGATCGCCTGTTCACGGAGATCGAGCGTCGGCTTTTTTCGGCTGATGTCGATCAGCAGGGTGCGCAGCCTGGCGTTGGTGCGGGGGAGGACCTGGTCGACGAAGAAGAAGTTCCCGGCAGCCAGGATGGCACCGGCCACAACAACCGGGGCAAGGAGCTGACCGACGCCGACGCCGCTGGCACGCATCGCGGTAATCTCATTGTCGGCGGCCAGGTGCGAGAACGTGTAGAGCACCGCGAGGAGGACGGCCATGGGCAACGTCATCGCAATGATAAAGGGAATGCTGAGCGCGAAGACCTCGAGGATGACGGACCATGGCAGCCCCTTGCCGACCAAGCGGCCGAATCGGCGCGCGACTTGGTTCAAGAGCATGATGCTGGTCAGCGCCGCGAGTGCAAAGAGGAACGGGGCCACCAGTTGGGTCACCAGGTAGCGTTGCAGGAGCCGCACGGCCTAACTCAATGATTTGTAACGCATTGGAACGCCAAGTATATTGTGGATACGTCCTCTAACCAATTTAATCTACCGCATCGCTTGCGCGTGGCACGCTCGGTTCTCGTCGTCCTGCTCGGCCTTGCGTTCTTCCCGGCGGCGCTCGCCGGCCAGGCCGATACGACCGCGCCTCCTCCCGGAGTGCGGGGGTCTTTCGACGTCTCCTTCCTCCGACTGCGCGAGCCGCTCGCCCTTCGTGCCTCGTGGCTGGGCGCGCCGGTACGTCCGCCAGGCCTGGTGGTAGCGGCCTGGGACAGTGCCGTGGCGGTCCGTCTCGCCGTCGACCGCATGGAGCGCCGAACCCAACACCGGCTGATGCAGATCTACGGCCAGCGCGCCATCGCGGAGCCCGCCGCCCCCGGTGGAACCCCGCCGGACCGCCGCGGCATCTTTGGCCTATCGGAAGAATACGCCGACCTCGATCTCGAGGGTCAGGCCCGGCTCGAGATTCGAACCGACCGGCTGCGCAACGAGCGGTGTACCAGCGAGGCCGTCCTCGATCCGAACTCCGGCTGCCGGGGCGGCTTCAAGGCCCCGCGCATCGAGAACGAATTCTCCATCCTTGCCGGTGGGCTCATTGGCCAGCGCCTTCACGTCAACGTCGACTACGACTCGCAACGCGAGTTCAATGCGAACAATCGCATCCAGGTGTATTACCAGGGACTCCAGGATGAAATTGTGCAACGTGTCGAAGTCGGGACCGTCGTGTTCCGGCCTCCACCGTCGCGATTCATCACGGCGGCCATCCCCTCCAACAACTTCGGCGTCAACGCGACGTTCGAAGTCGGACCCATCCAGATCCAAACGCTCGCGGCGACTCAAAAGGGCAGTGTCGTTGGCGAGCGGATTTTTACCGTCGGAGCCACGACCAGCGAGCCGCAAAGCCGAGAGCTGCGGGACTTGGATTATGAATCCGGGCGGTTCTTCTGGGTCGTCGATCCCACGGCGATCCCTGGTCACCCGGCCGTCGATATCCTGAATCTCAACCTGAGCGCCATCCCCGACTCCCTCATTCCCGAAGAAATCCTGGTCTATCGATACCGGCCGCGCTCCGGCAATAACGTGATCGATGAGACCCTCGACGGAATCAACGCCTTTGCCACCTTCACCGGATCGCAGCTCGGCGTCGGAGCCCGGTGGGAACTCTTGTTGCAAGGGACCGACTACTACCTGGATCCCAGTGGTCTGTGGTTTGTGTTGCAGACCAAACTGGCGACGGACATCGATTTCCTCGCGGTGAGCTACGTGGCTCGCTCCGGAAAGCGCCTCGGCACCCTCCCGCGCCAAGACCGCGGGCTCGGACCCGCCGGGCAATTTCTCGATACCCTGAGCGTGATCGTCGAACCCCAGGCCGGACCGACCAGGCCGACGTTCCGGCATGAGATGCGCCAGGTCTATCGCATTGCGGGTACGGATCTCAACCGGCCGAGCTTGCGGGTCGTCCTGTCGCTCAATCGCTCCGAACGGCCGTTCAACACTCCTCCGGAGACCTACTTGGCGCTCGTGGGTCTGGCCATTCCTACGGATCCGCAAGTCTTCGACGTGGACAACCGGCTCTTCCCCCGCACCCGGGATCCCAACGCCGACCAGGTGGTCCGCGAGTCGTACATCATCTTCCCGCACCTCGCACCCTTTGCCGATGCAACCCGGCTGCCGACGCCCGGCGAGCGCAGCGATTCGCTCTACCGCACCCCCGGATACCTGGTCCTCACCAACCAGGGACCGGCGTCCAAATTCCGGTTTGGCCTCGAATACGAAGCGGTGGGCGGAGGCGAACGCTCCACCCTCAACCTGAACGCGCTTCAGATTCGGGAAGGCAGTGAGACGCTGTTGCTCGACGGGCGGAGACTCGAGCGAGATGTGGACTACACCATCGCTTATGAATTGGGTCAGGTCACCTTTCTGAATCCCGATGCCCTCTTCGGGACCGGCGCCTCGCAGGTCGTTGCCCGGTTCGAGGAGCGTGGGATCTTCGCTATCGCGCCCACGACCATCCTGGGGCTCACCACGCGCTACTCCCTGGGACGAACCGGCTCCATCAACTTCCTCGGCCTGTACCAGCAAGAGCAGACGGCGTTCAACCGCCCGCCGCTCGGCTTCGAGCCCACGGCCAACTTCATTGGCGGGGTGACAGCCGACCTCCGTTTCGAACCCAACGGAGTCACGCGCTTCCTCAATAGCCTGACGGCCGGGGAAACCACCGCCCCATCGATTCTCGATCTCAAGGCCGAGTTTGCCTTCTCACGTCCGATCGCGAACCGCATCGGCGAAGCGTACCTAGAGGAGTTCGAAGCGGATGCGAGCCGGATCGTCTCCTTGAATGAGACCTCGTGGGAGTTCAGCAGCGTCCCGCAGCGGGGGGACGGGGTTCCGAGCTTTCAAGCGGGATTCGATTCCACCAGCGCCGTGCAAATGGTCTGGCAGAACCTCGTGGTCCAGGACGGCCAAGTGGTCGAGATCCGGCCCCAGGACATCGATTCGAACATCGTGATTCTCGGTCGTGGCGAGCGCCAAGAGACGGTGATGTACCTGACCCTGCACGCCGATACCGCCGGTGGGGTGGTCCAGCGTAACAACAACTCCCGTTGGAGCTTGCCGGCGCGTCCCACGACCCCGCGCTGGCGCTCCATGGTGACCGCCCTCAGCCCAACCGGGGCCGACCTCTCGACCTCGGAATTCCTCGAGTTCTGGCTCTTCCGCGAAGGTGAGCAATCGCTGGACAGCGCCGGTGTCCAGTTGGTCATCGATCTGGGCGATGTCAACGAAGACGCACTGGCCTTTGCGCCCGAGAGCCTCCTGACCACGGCGGGCGATACGATGTTTACCGGACGCCAGGCGGTCGGGGTCGGGCGGCTCGATACCGAACGGTCGGGGCTGGGCATCTTCAACGCCGATCTCGATGACAACGGCATCTTGGGAGACCGACCGGACCTGCTCGCCGGTCCATCGGGCACCCTCAGTGACTTCCCGCTCTGCGAACGCCAACTGACCACGGCGGTGCAGGTGTTTCCCTGGGGGGATCTGAGCAGCCGCTGCACCAATGGCAATGGCGTCCTCGACACCGAAGATCTCAATGCCGACGACCTGCTCAACTTCAACGCGCCGGCCGCGCCGGAGAACGTCTTCCGCTGGGTTGTGGACCCCGCGGACCTGGCCCAGTATTTCGTGCGCGACGGTGTGTCCGCCGTCGATCGCCGCGGGCGGCCCACCCGGTGGAGTCTCTATCGCATTCCGCTGCGTCGCCCCGATGTCACCATCGGCACCCCCAATATCCGGCTGATCCCCCATTTTCGGGTCACGGTCGTCGCCCCACCGGATAACGGGGTCGAGAGCGACGTCGTCGCGAGGTTCGCTCTGGCGCGAATGCGCTTCCTAGGCGCGAGCTGGATTCGGCGATCCGAGGCGCCCGTGCCGGGAATCTCGGGCAACGTCGGACCTCCGGATGGCGAAGTGGTGGTGACCGTCATCACGACGGAGGATGTCAACTTGGGCTACACCTCGCCCCCCGGTGTCGTTCAAGCGGCGGAGCGGACCGACGTGGGGCAAGAAGCTCAAGGAACCCAGATCAATGAGAAGGCGCTGCGGATCTTGTCCGACAGCTTGGATGTCGGTGAGCGAGCCGAAGCCTATCTTCGGTTCCCTTCTGGCTCGCAGAGCATGCTCAAGTACCGCGAGCTTCGAGTGTGGATGCGCGGCCGTGGGAACGGATGGGACAACCAGGCGCTGCGGGCGTTCATCAAGCTCGGCAGTGACGAACACAACTTCTATTACTACCAGGCCGATGCCAGCACGACCACGTGGGAACCAGAGGTCGTTGTCGATTTGGACACGTGGCGTCGGCTCCGCAGCGAGGTGGAGATTCGGTGGCTGCAGGGGGAGCCTCCCGGCGGAGCCGCGGCATGTGGGTTGGGGGACTCGACGGCCTTTGTGGTGTGCGACGGTCCCTATCTGGTGCACATGCGTGACCCGGGAGTGAACCCGCCAAACTTGGCGGCCGTTCAGGAAGTCTCCGCGGGCATACTGCGGGTGTCACAGACTGGTCCTTTGGGCGGCGTGGAACTGTGGGTGAACGACATTCGGCTCACCGACCCTGTGAACGACGTCGGCGGCGCGCTGGCACTAGAAGCCCGGCTTGGCGCCGCGGATGTGGGCGACGTCAATGTGTCATTCATCCGCCAAGGCGGGCAATTCCGCCAGGTGGGGCAGGAGCCGAGCTACCGGACGACCAATCAGTTTCAAGTTGGTTCACGGGTTCAGCTCGATCGTTTCCTTCCGGAGGGGCTGGGGTTGGCCATGCCGGCGTCGGTCAGCTACGTACGATCGAGTGCCGCCCTCGAACTCCTGAGTGGGAAAGACATCCGGGGCGATGATTTGCAGGGGCTGCGCACCCCGGAGGCATGGAGCGCCACGTACTCGCTCGCCGTGAGCCGCCGGCAACGGGGCTCGAATTGGGTGACCCAGGGGTTCGTCGACCCGTTGAGTCTCACTGCCTCGCTGACCAAAGGACGGTCGCGAACGGAACTGTCCGAGACCTCGTCGAACTCCTCGAGCCTCGTGCTGAACTACTCGCTCTCCGTCCGGCGACGCGGGACCAAGCTCCCGCTCGGGGGGTTGGTCGACGCCCTACCCGGCTGGCTCCGGGACAGCGAATTCGGCAAGGGGCTCCGTGATGCCACCTTCGCCCTGGCCCCCGTCAACCTTCGTGCTGCGAGCCGGCTGACCCGCAACGGAGCCCGCCATACGTCGTACCTGGTATCCGTTGCCCGACCCGATGATGACTTGATCCGCCCGGTAGAGTCCCTCCAGCATCTGTGGCGGAATTCGGCGGGCCTGACGTGGCAGCCGTTTGGTATGCTGTCGATGGGGGCCGATCTAACCAGTACCAGGGATTTGAGGCGGTATGCGGACTCCACCTCGCTGGGGCGGCTGGCAACCGAATCGAGGCGGACCCTTCTCGGGATCCCGGTCGGCGTCGAGCGGGATCGAAACCTGTCGACCTCGTTCAGCCTCACCCCGCGGCTCGCGTCCTGGATCCGGCCCCGTTTCACCACCGGCAGCTCGTTCGTGCTCTCGCGCAGCCTGACGAGCCGCACGCCGGTGCGCGCCGACGGAGACACGGCCGGGGCGTTCATCCTGCCCCAGACCCTCAACAACAGCCGGCAGCGGGAAATCGGGTTTGCCTTTGAACCCAACAACTTGATCCGGGTCCTCACGGGCGATAGCAGCGCGCTCACGGCGGCCACGGCCCGACTGCGGCCTATCGATGTCAGCTTCCGGGTCACGCGATCGTCGACCTATGATCTTGCGGCGTTCGAGCCGAGCCTCAAATACCAGCTCTCCCTCGGGGGGCTCGACGATTTCCTGAATCAGAATGGTGTGCGGGCGCTCGGCGTGTCGGAGTTGCGGGTGACGACCATGACCTCGGGGTTCAACTTTCCGTTCGGTCTCACCGCCAGTCTCTCTTACGCCTTGTCCAAAACGCGTCGCTTCACCCGGGTGGGACAGGGCTTTCTGGAATCCAGCACGCGCCAGCGGGATTGGCCGGCGGGGAATCTCCGGTGGACCAAGGCGCTGCGCGGAGGACCGCTCACCCTCATCGGGCTGGGCGCCGGCTTCCGCCGGCGTGAAGGGTCGACTGTCCAGCCCAGCACATTCGGCAACGAGATTTCAGTCAACTTGAACAACTCGTCGTCGTTTACCCCCGACCTCCAGATCGTGTTTCGCAATGGGCTTTCCGTCAACATCGGCTACGCCAAGACGGACCAGGAAACCCGGACCGGCGGAAACACCACGGAACTGGATGATCGCAACCTGACTGGCACGGTCTCCTATTCCTTCCGTCTGCCCCGCAGCATAAGCCGCCAGCGGAAAGTTGTCCGAGCGACACTCTTTGCCTTGGATCTCTCACGGACCCAATGCCTGCTCCTCCGCGGCGAATCAACATGTACGACCGTGTCGGACGTGCGGCGGCAGGAGATTCGAGGCGATATGAACACCGATGTTTCCCAGCTCCTGACGGCCGGATTCCAATTCAGCTATACCATTAACGATGTCAAGCACCTCAATCGCCGCACGTCGCAGATCCAGTTGAGTCTGTCGTTCCAAATCTCACTCTTCTCGGGAGACTTTCGTTGAGATTGCTGCCCAGGGTCACCGTGCCCGTTGGCGCCGCGCTGAGCGCGATCGGGTTCGCGTGTGCTGACGCGCCGCCTCCCCGACCGTTCGACGGCGAGCGGGCCATGCAGTATGTCGAGACCCAACTGGCGTTCGGCCCGCGGGTTCCCGGCACGCCAGCCCATCGTGCCGCCGCCGCCTGGCTCGATAGTCTCCTCACGAGCCTCGCCGATACCGTCGTCATCCAGCGTTGGGATCACGTTACGGCTCGAGGCGACTCCCTCCGCCTGCAGAACATCCTGGCTCGGTATAATTCGGGGACTGAGCCCCGGCTGCTCTTCCTCGCCCACTGGGACAGCCGGCCAGTGAGCGACGGCCCCAACGCCGCCGGCAACGCCGGACCCGTTCCAGGAGCCAACGACGGCGCCTCGGCCACCGCGGTGCTGCTCGCGGTGGCGCACGCGCTGCGCCAGGCCCCGCCGACGATCGGGATCGACTTGCTGTTGGTCGATGGCGAAGACTATGGAGTCTTCGCGGACAGCGTCGACGTGCTCATCGGTTCGCGGTACTACGCGGCGAACCTCCCTGCGGGCCCACTCCCAGCCTATGCCGTGTTGCTGGACATGGTTGGCGACCGGGACCTGCAGATTTTCCAGGAAGGCTACTCGTTGATCGCGGCGACCGATGTGGTGGACCATGTCTGGCAGACCGCAGCGGACCTGGGATACCGAAACATCTTCATTGCCCAATCCAAGCACACCGTCGCTGACGATCACGTTCCCCTCCAGCGCGTCGGCATTCGAGCCATCAATGTCATCGACTTCGATTACCCGTACTGGCATACCTCCGAGGACACCATCGACAAGCTGAGCGTG
>JBFGLJ010000040.1:0-18856 GCA_041576235.1 Gemmatimonadales bacterium
CTTGCTTTCGCTGGCCGGCGCCTGCGCCGGCCCACCGGCGGCGGGCGGGATCTCGTCGGTATGGCCCCTCACCGGTCGGGCCGGCGTCACCGTCGGCCCCACCGCCATGGTGGTCTCCGGCAGCCCGATCGCGAGCGAGGTCGGGCGCCGCATCCTCCAGGCCGGCGGAAATGCCATCGACGCCGCCGTGGCGGTGGGGTTTGCCCTGGCTGTGGTCCATCCCTCGGCCGGCAACATCGGCGGGGGCGGGTTCATGGTGATTCGGCTCGCCGACGGCACCGTCCGGGCCCTCGACTACCGGGAGACCGCGCCTCTCGCGGCCACCCGCGACATGTACCTCGATCGGAACGGCGAGCCAACCGAGTTGAGTGTCACGGGTCACCTGGCGGCGGGGGTGCCGGGCTCCGTGGCCGGGATGCTCGAGGCCCAACGCGCCCTGGGCCGCTTGCCCCTTCGCCAGGTGATCACCCCGGCGATCCACCTGGCCGAGGAAGGGTTCGAAGTGGACAGCGTGCGCTTCCGTGGGATCGATGCCCATCGAGAGCGGCTGTTCCTCTTCGCGGCATCGCGGGCGGCTTTTCTCCCCGACGGACGGGCACCACCGCCGGGGAGTGTGCTCCGGCAACCCGACCTGGCCCGCACCCTCGAGGCCATTCGCGACCACGGCGCCGATGGGTTCTACCGTGGCAGGGTCGCCGACTTGATAGTGGCGGAAATGGAACGCGGTGGCGGACTCATCACCCACGAGGACCTCGCCACCTACCGTGCCAAGTGGCGCGAGCCGATTCGGGCCACGTATCGCGACCACGTCGTCTACTCGATGCCGCCGGCCTCGTCGGGCGGGGTCACCCTGGCCCAGATTCTCAACATCCTCGAGGGCTACACCCTACCGGCGTTCGGCACGCCGGACCTGATTCACCTCCAGGCGGAGGCCATGCGCCGGGCCTTCACCGACCGCAATACGTATCTGGGCGACCCCGACTTCGTGTCCATGCCGCTCGATCGGTTGCTCTCCAAGCCGTACGCGGCCGCGCTCAGAGCCCAGATCAACCGCCGGCGCGCCAGTTCGACACCAGCATTCGATCCGGCGCTCCGGACCGAGACGAGCACGACCCACTACTCAGTCGTCGATGCCGAGGGCAACGCGGTGAGCTGTACGACGACACTGAACAACACGTATGGCAGTGCCGTGACCGTCGCCGGGGCCGGCTTCTTATTGAACGACGAGATGGACGATTTCGCGACCGCGCCCGGCCGGCCGAACCTGTACGGGCTGGTTCAAGGTGAGGCCAATGCCATAGCTCCAGGCAAGCGCATGCTGT
This sequence comes from Gemmatimonadales bacterium, assembly GCA_041576235.1. Taxonomy (GTDB): domain Bacteria; phylum Gemmatimonadota; class Gemmatimonadetes; order Gemmatimonadales; family GWC2-71-9; genus JABDII01. The sequence goes on from JBFGLJ010000040.1 coordinate 1,323, forward strand.
CGGCCATGACACCCAGTATCGTGCTCGATCCCAACGGCGAGCTGTTCATGGTGGTGGGCACGCCGGGTGGGCCGCGGATCATCACCATGGTGTACCACGTGATCAGCAACGTGATCGACCACGGCATGTCTCTGCCCGATGCCGTGGCGGCGCCGCGGATGCATCATCAGGGCCTGCCGGATCTGATTCGGATGGAGCGCGATGGCTTTCCCGACGCCACCGTCGCCGCCCTTCGCCGCCTGGGGCACGACATCGACTTCCGGGGTTACTCCGGGGACGTGGAGGCGATCATCAGGACCCCCGCCGGGTGGCAAGGGGTCAGCGATCCGCGCCTGGGTGGAGGGGGAGCGGGATACTGATGCCAGTCGTCAGTCATCAGTCATCGGTCGTTAGTCGGTCCCGTGGCGCGAACTCGCCGCGCCGATCCTACCGTTAAGGACTGAAGACTCACGACTGATGACTGACGACTCACGACTCCTGTCTCCCTAGTTCAACACCACATCCTGGGTGAGTGTCACCTGGATCTTGGCTCCCGGCGGGACCACCACGTCGCGGTCGGCAGTTTCGACCGCGTGCGCCGTCCCCGCGGCGCCGCCGACGACGCCTCCGATGATGGTGCCCTTCTTGCCGCCGATCACCCGGCCGGCGATGGCGCCGATGGCAGCGCCCGCTCCGACCTTGGCGGCGTCACCCGCGGTGACTCCACGGCCCTTGAGATACACCTCGACATAGTCGACCGTGCCGGACACGGCGTAGACCCGACCGTCCACCATCATCTGGGAGGGCTGGAGGACCAGCACGCCGAGACTGTCGCCCTTGTTCTCCGACGGGGCGATTTCCTTGACCGTGAAGCTCAGCTCGGCCCCGGCCGGGACAACGATGCGTCCGCGGCTGTCGCGCAGGTCGTCGGTGATGGTTGTGACGAAGGTGTGCCCCGGCTTGTGCCGCCGCGAGGTGAGGCTATCGCGGGCGGTGGCATTGATGACCGTGCTCGCCGGCAGCGTGGGCGCCGACGCCGGGGCCGGCGCAGGCGTGGGTGCCGGCGCGGGCGCGGCCGGTTGCGGACGCGGCGCGGCCGGACGCGGCGTGGGCGCCGGGGCTGCCTGCGGCGGGGTGGGCGCCTCGGGCGCAGCGTCGTTCAAGGGCGCCAGGGTGTCCACCGGCGCCAGCTCGAGATCGCGGCTCAGACTGTCGGCCAGGGCCGTCTCGTCGCTCCCCGCCCGGCCGCACGCCGCTACGGCAACCAAGGTCACCATGAGCAGCAATCGCTTCATCATGCAGTCCTCCATTGTGTTGTATAATCCAGGTCTCTCAACCCCTGGCATGTCCCTTCATGAACGAACTCAAGACCGTCCTGCCGTTCATCCGGCCCTACCGCCGGACGTTCGCCGTCGGTCTCGTGCTCGTGGTCGTCTCCAACTACTTCCTCACCCTCGGCCCCAAGTTCATCGAACTCGGCATCGACGCCCTGGAACAGGCCAGACCCTTCGCCGAGGTGCGCCGGGCAGCCCTCCTCCTGGTGGGGGTCGCGCTCCTGGGCGGCATCGCCCGGTACGGGATGCGCGAGTTCCTCAACAGCGGCAGCCGACGGGTGGAATATAGCATCCGGAACGCGCTCTACCGGCATCTCCAGAGGCTATCGAACGAGTTTAGGGACCGGTACGCCACCGGCGATGTGATGGCCCGCACAACCAACGACCTCCTGGCCGTCCGGATGGTTGTCGGCCCGGCCATCATGTACCTGGTCGACACGGTCACGCGAGGCCTCCTCATCGGGCCACGGATGCTGGAGATCAGCCCCAGGCTCACGCTGCTCGTCCTCTTGCCACTGGCGGCCCTGCCCATTGCAATGATCGTGCTGGGACGGCTCATCCACGACCGGACCGCCCTGGTCCAGGCCCAATTCAGCGCCCTCAGCGATCACGTCCACGAGAACCTCTCGGGGGTGCGGGTGGTCCGGGCCTACCGCCAGGAAGACGCTGAAATAGAACAACTTGGCCGCCTCAACCAGGAATACGTGCACCACAACATGCGGCTGGCCAATGTCCAGGGTGCCTTCCGGCCCATGTTCACGTTTCTCGGGGGACTGAGCGCGGTGGTGGTTGTCTACGTGGGGGGACGATTGGTCATCTCCGGGGACGTGTCGGTCGCAGCGTTCGTCGCGTTCGGGGTCTACCTGGCGATGCTCATCTGGCCGCTCATCGCCCTCGGCTGGGTGGTCAACTTGGTCCAGCGAGGCGCGGCGTCAATGGCCCGCATCAACCAGCTGTTCCGCGAGTCTCCCACCATCGTCTCTCCCACGGAGCCGGCGACGCTGCCTCCCCCGGCCGGGGGGCGAGCGGTCACTTTCGAAGGGGTCTGGTTTCGTTACCCCACGGCGACCGAGCGCGGCTGGGTGCTTCGGGACATCTCGTTTCACGTTCCGGCCGGCGGCTCGTTGGCCATCGTCGGGGCCACGGGGACGGGAAAGTCGACCTTGGTGGACCTCATCGCCCGGACCTACGACGTCGACCGCGGCCGGATCCTGATCGACGGGATCGACATACGCGACCTGCGGCTGGACGCGCTGCGAAGCACCGTCGGGTTCGTTCCCCAGGAAACGTTTCTGTTCAGCCAGACGCTCGAGGACAACATCCTGTTCGGCACGACCGACTCGAGCCGGTTGGGCTCAGTGGTCGAGACGGCCCAGCTGGCGCCCGCGATTCGGGACCTGCCGGATGGTCTCCAGACCATGTTGGGGGAGCGGGGCGTCAACCTGTCTGGAGGCCAGAAGCAGCGCACCGCCATCGCGCGAGCCCTGGCCACCGATCCGCCGGTGTTTGTGCTGGATGATGCCCTGAGCGCGGTGGATGCGCACACCGAAGCGCGTATCCTCGCGGGGCTCCGGGGAGCGCTGGCCGGGCGCACCAGCATCATCGTGTCGCATCGCATGGCGGCGGTCCGTGACGCCGATTGGATTCTGGTCTTGGACGCCGGAGAGATCGTGGAGCAAGGGAAGCACGACGATCTCTTGGCCGGCGGCGGCCGCTACTGGAGCCTGCTCAGGCGCCAGCAGTTGGAGGAGGAGCTGGAGGAGGTGAGTCGGGAGGCGTGAGAGCGACCCGTGACTCAAGACCCAAGACTCATGACTCATGACTCAAGACTCAAGACCCTCTCACAACTGCTCCCTCAAGAACTCCGGCGTCAACCCTTGCAGCCAACCGGCCAGCCGGGTGAATTCGCCGCTCACGAGCAGGACCCCGACCAGGAGCAGCAGGGCACCGCTGGCGCGCTGGACCCAGGGCAGCCACTTGCGAAACCGCTGGAACCAGTCGATGAACGCGTCGACGGCCCACGCGGCCGCGAGAAACGGCAGGGCCAGCCCGGCCGAGTAGGCGGCCAGGAGCTGGGTCCCGCGGCCGACATCGGCTTGGGTGCCGGCCAACGTGAGAATGCCGCCGAGGATGGGCCCGATGCAGGGGGTCCAGCCGGCCGCGAAGGCCATCCCGACCACGACCGTGCCGAAGTACCCCAGCGGCTTCCGTTCGAGTTGGAGCCGGGACTCGCGCTCGAGGAACCCGAGCTTGAACACCCCCAGCAGATAGAGGCCGAACACGATGATGAGCACCCCGCCGACGCGCTGGAGCCAGACCTGGTGGTAATTGAGAGCGCGTCCCAGCGCGGTGGCGCCCATGCCAAGCAGCATGAACACCAGAGAAAACCCGCCCACGAACAGCAGCGAGTGGGTCACGGCGACTCGGCGGCGCGCGGTCATCTCGTTGAGGCTGAGCCCAGTGACAAACCCCAAGTACGACGGCACCAGCGGCAGCACGCAAGGAGAGAGGAAGCTCAACACCCCGGCGAAGAAGGCCACGGCGATACTGAGGTTGGCGGAGTCGGTCACGATGAGGGACCCTTGGGCTTACGCCCTTTTGGGAGGGGACAACGGCAGTCGGATGGACAAACGCCGGCGGAGATCAGATTGGTTCCAGGTCGCGCTGCCGGCACTCGGGACACAGACCGTACACTTCCACGCGGTGTTGGTGGGGATGGAACTCCCGTTCGTCGGCGATGATCTGGAGCATGCGCTCGAGACGCTCGTTCGTGAACTCGATGACGCGCCCACACCGCTCGCACACCAGGTGGCTGTGTTGCCCGTGCAAAGGCATGGGCTCGTACCGCTTGAACCCCTCGCCGAAGTCGTGGGCCCGCACCATGCCGCTTTCGACCATGACCTCGAGCGCGCGGTAGACCGTGGCCGTGCCCACGGGCGTCCCGCTCTCGATGAGCCGGCGCTCGATCTCCTCGACGGACACGTGGCCATCCGAGAGAAAGACAGTCGAGGCCACCAAGTCACGTTGGCGAGTGACCGACAATCGCCTGTCCCGCAGATATTGCCGGAAGCGCTCGAGAAGAGCGGCGCGTTCAGCCGTCTGGAGCTGGGTCATCGGAGGGGGCGTCGGGAACGGCTTCGGCCGGCGCCTCCGGGGGGAACCAGCGCTCCACCGGGATACGAAGCGGTGGGTCCTCGTCCGAGCGATGCTCCACGGCCGCGAAGATCTCCTCGAGGGTCTGCTCGGGCCCGCTCCCGACCTCCCGGACCTCCGCCCCGTACGCACCGCGCTCCTTGCCCTTGAGCTGGTGCATGTAGCGGGCGGTGTAGATGCGGCGGCGGTCGCCGTCCACCCGTGTCAGCACGGCGGTCCCCCACTGGCGGCCGTCGCTCATGACCGGTCGGAAGATCCAGATGCCGTCCAGGTCGTCGACGGGAATCTGCTCGGCCACGTGCGCCGCGAGGCGGACCCAGCCTTCGGCGCGTCCCGGCTCGGGCGCCACGCGCGGAGGCGGCACTAGTCCTGGAGAGGCCGAGGAAGGCATAGTTTGGTGAAGTGTCGCAGAATGTGCATGAAATCCTGGGCGTTGGTGACCACGCCGTAGGCCTGATGCGTGCCCCGGTCGCGGAGCTTGTTGACGACGAACTCCGTCTGATCCACGCAGATCGTCATGAGGGGCGCCGGCAGGCCGTCATAGTGGGTATGGAACGCGGGCAGCTGTTTCCCACCGCAATGGCGTGCAGCGCCGTTGCCACAAAGATAGCGGCGGTCGTCTTCACGGTGAACTCCCTCACGGCCGTCGATCCGGCTCCGGTACGAGCGGGCGGTGGGCGAGGTGGTGGTGGCGCCCTTCGTCGGGCTCACCAACGCATTCGACCGGTCCTACATCGGCTCGGTGACGGTCAATGGGTTCGGGGGCCGCGTGCTCGAACCCTCGCCGGGGCGGAACCTCTACGTCGGGGCGGAGATCGGCTGGCGGACGCGGTGATGGTCGCAGGGAACCCGCCAGGCTCGATCGGCGTTCTTCTCCCCGGACATCGAGCGTGTGCCGACCGTATCGAGGTCGGCTCATGCCTGCCTATACACGGAGCCGCCCCATGCCCCAGCGAATTCCCAACACCAGGACCAGAATCGTCGCATGGATCGCCCAGCTCACCGCCGCGGCCATCCTGGCGCAGACCTTGTTCTTCAAATTCACCGGCGCCGCCGAGTCGGTCTTCATCTTCGAGCAGCTCGGCGTGGAGCCCTGGGGCCGTTACCTCACTGGCAGTCTGGAACTGTTGGCGGTCGTCCTGTTGCTCGTCCCGCGAACCGCCGCTGCGGGCGCGGTGTTGGTCGCCGGCCTGATGGCCGGCGCCATCGGCAGCCACATCACCACGCTCGGGATCGAGGTCCAAGACGATGGCGGCCTTCTCTTTGGGCTCGGCATCGTCACGATGGTGGCGGCGCTGGTGATTCTCGCGATCCGGCGACGCGAGATTCCGTTCATTGGATCGTGGTTCGACAAGGCGCGATCGACCGCCGCCGACGCCCACGCCAGCCGGGCCTGACGAAGAGGCGTCAGGGATTCGCGGCGCGCGTCGCACCGGCGTGGATCCGCGCCAACGCCCCGGGAAGCGCGCGGGCGTCGGGGTCCGCGGCATCCGGGGCCCCGGGACGCGGCATCGGGACGCCATGATCACGAATCCGCTCCCGGAGCCGGCGCCACCATCGCTCGGTTTCGGGGGCGGCGGCGAATCCTTCCGTCCGATACCGGTTTCCGATCCACTCGAAACTCGAGAGCCCGATGTCTTCGCCGTGCGGGCCCACCGTGGCGGCGTTGAGCCAGATGATGCCGGGATGTCCGGCGCCGAAGTAGGGCACGGTCGGATCGGCGCCGGTCAGCCGCTCCTTCCACCCGCGGAGAGGGTCTTCGATCCATCGATCGCGTTGCCAGGCTCGCCCCGCCAGCAGCGGTAACGGCCCGGACGGAACGTGCCAGAGCGCGATGCGGGTGAAGGAGACGCCGCCGACGCCGGGCCGGGCAATCCAGCGCTTCGGCCCGGCCGAGACGACGAACGCGATCTCGGGATCCTGGGAGAGACCGGTGACGAGCTCCTCGAGATCGTTCTCATCCGCGTAGAAGGGGATCCACGGCATGCGAGGACCTGCGGAGCGTTTCCGGGCCGGTGGTCAGGGACCGCTCTGGTCGAGCCGGGTGATCTCGGCGCGGGACGGCAGCGGGGCCGCATCGAATTTGAGGTGACGGTCGAGGAACGCCCGCAGGAAACCGGCGGCGACGCGAAAGGCTGGCTCCGGCGCCAGTGCCGGCTGAGCCAACGGCTTGGGATCGAGGAACGCGAGATCGGTGACGCTGTTGTGGCGCGCTCCTTCGATCACGGCCAGGACGGGCTTTCGCCACGCGCTCTCATACCGGCGCGCCATCAGGCTCATGTCGGCCGGTCCGCGCAGCGGCGCCGTGAGCAGGAGAAACGGCTTCTCGCTCGGCGCCGGCGGCTGGCCCAGTGCGGCGAACCCCTCGCCGGTCCAGGTGGCCCCGTCGAGGCTGGCGCAGGCGGAGAAGATGGCGTACCCCAGGCACGACCGGGTGGCCGCCATGCCGCCCATCGAGTGGCCCACTACGGCGAGGCGGTCCCAATCGACCTGGTCGCGGAGCGCGAACCTGGATCGCTTGAGTTGGCTCACGATGAACAGCTGATCGTCCGACATGACCCCGATGCCTTCTTGCATCAACGCATCGATGTCGAGCGGGCCCAACTGGTCCCGGGCGACCATGCCGTCGGTGTAGGCGATGTGGCGGCCATCCGGAAAGGCGACGCCCGGGCCCCAGTAGCTGTGATCGATCGCCACCACGATGTAGCCATGGCTCGCGAGCTCTTCCAGGAGCGCGGTGTAGAAGAAACGGGCGCTGTTCATCCCGTGCGAGAAGACGATCATCGGGAACGGACCGGGCGCCGTCGCGCGGAAGAGGGCCGCCCGGGTGGCCATGGTGCCGAGGCGATCGCTGCCCCCGCCCTCGGACCAGTAGGCGGCGAGGTCGTCTTGGAGCAGGGCGTAGTCGGGCACGTAGGGCGCCGGGCCGCCCTTGTCGGACAGGCTATCGGCCGGGTACCAGAACTGAAATAAGAGGCTCCGGCGGTCATTGGGATCGGGGGTCCAGGTCTCTTCCCGGGTGCTGTCGACCATGAAGGCGATGCGGGTGCCGACGGGATACGGTCCGGTTGGAGGGGGGAGCGGCAGGGGATCGCTCTGGGCGTGGAGCGAAGGCCACCCCATGGCGAGCGCCATGAGCAGTGGAATCGGCCGGGACATGATCAGCATGAGTGGTCTTCCAGAGAGGGTCGCGGAGGATCGGGGTGCTTACGCGGCCCACCCGGCCGCACGGGGTACGGCGATATAGCCTTCTCGCCACGAGCCGTCCACGACGGAGGGACCGACCCCGGCCAGGGACGCGCGGGTGCCGTCCTCCTGTTCGATGGCGAGGCCCGCCAGCCCGCTTACCAGCGCTTGAAGCTGATCGTGCGTGGGACCGGTGGTGAGCACCAGGCCAAAACGGTCGGCGAGGGTGCGGCCGCGGGCTGCGATGTCCGACGCACTGGCCTTGTGCTTCGCGGGGAGCGCCTCGATGCCGAGGGCGCGCCAGGCGGCGGTCGGGAAGGACTCGACGGCGACGCCGGCAGTGACGCCAAACGCCAGCGGTTCGAGGCGGGGCCACCCCATCCCGTCCAGCGCATCGAAGACGCCGATCGAGAACTCGACAAAGGGCCGGTAGGTCGCAGGCTTGACCCGACCGGGCAGGCCGGTCTTGGCGGGGGTGTGGAGTTCGCGCTCGCACACGCGGCAATGCTCGAGGCCGTTGTCGGCGGCCTTCCAGCCCTGGGGGCCGTCCAGCAAGACCACCCGCGCGCCCAGCTCGGCGGCGAGCTCGACGATGAACGCCGCACAGACCGGGGCCTGCGGCGGATGTGAGAGTCCGGGCATGGGCAGCGGGATGAACGCGACCTGCACCGCGTCACCGCGGTCGTCGAGCACGGCGACGCCCATGTCCTCCCAGCGCTTCATGGCAAGGTCGATCGACAGCACGGCCACGCGGCGGGATCAGGTGTCGCGCGTGGGACGGCGCAGCAGTTTATAGGCGAGAAAACCGAGTCCGCCGATCACCAGGATGGTGGGGATCCAGCCGATCAGCTTGAGCAGGAAGACACCGGCCACCACGAGACCGGCCCCTTGCAAGAGACCGATGAGCTGCCCCTTGGTTTGGGCGTTTTCTAAGTCGGTTCTGGTGTACTTGACCGGGAGGGTTTCCACCGGGGGCTCCTTGAGGTGGTCCTTCAAGTTCCCACATCTCGCGGGGGATGTCCACCGCCGGGATCAGAGCCCGGGTTTCAGCACCATCAGGACCAACGCCGCGAGCGGAGTCAGCAAGGCAAATAGGCCCCAGAGTTCCCACTGGAGCGACCAGCGCCGGTAGCGCTCGCGATCGAAGTTCCCTGTTTCCGCTCCCGCCTTGGCCAATCGGTGGAGGCGCGATTGCATGGGTGCTACCACCACGCCGAAGGCCAACCCGGAGAGACCGAAGAGAATCAGCGCGACCCAGATCCACCCGGTGGCGAACACCGCGAGGCCGCCGACCCCTGCTCCCCAGAATCCGGTGACCAAGATGAGGACCACGCCGGGAAGGGTGAACCACCGGTCGCTGCGAATGATGCCGTGGAGCGTGTGCGCCATGATCCGCGGGTCCCCGGTCTTGTCACCGTGCGCCTTCCAGAAGAGGCCGGTAGTGATGTTGCCGAGGAACATCACCACGGCGAGCACATGGATGGTCTTGATGATGAGATACATGGTCGATGACACCTCCCTGCCGGCGGCTCATCCCATCCAGAAGCCCTTCCGGTGGGAAAAGCCGAGGCTCTTCCGACAGGTGGGGCAGAAATAAACGAACCGCTTGCCGAAGAACTCCCGCAGTTCACGGATCCACACCTTGTGGAGATCCGCCTCGCAGTACGGGCAGATCGGCTCGATATCATCCCGTTCCTCGACCAGCATGGGCTCCTCCTCCTGAGGTGCGGGGTGCCCAAGTGTACGGGGTCGATCGGCGTCCGTCCATCCCACTCGCCCCGGTCTTCGAACCGACCTATCTTCACCCCCCATGCGCAAGACCGTCGAACGGATCACCCAGGCCCTGGCCGCGCGGTACCTGGTTGAGCAGGAGCTGGGTCGTGGGGGCATGGCCATGGTGTATCTGGCCCGAGACCTCAAGCACGACCGGCAGGTCGCCGTCAAGGTGCTGCAGCCCGAGGTGGCGGCGGCGGTGGGCAAGGACCGGTTCCTCCGCGAGATCGGGATCGCCGCCAAGCTCAACCACCCGAACGTGCTCCCGCTCCACGACTCGGGGGAGACCGACGGGCTCCTGTACTACGTCATGCCCTACATCGAAGGCGAGAGCCTGCGCCAGCGGCTCGCGCGCGATCCCCAACTGCCGATTCCCGAGGGCTCCCGCATCCTTCGGGACGTGGTCGACGCGCTGGCGTACGCCCATCAGCAGGGGTTCGTCCATCGGGATATCAAGCCCGAGAACGTCATGCTGACCGGCCGGCACGCGATCGTCGCGGATTTCGGCGTGGCCAAGGCGATCACCGCCGCGGCCGACATGCCGAGGCTCACCACGGTGGGCACCGCGTTGGGAACGCCCGCTTACATGGCGCCGGAGCAGGCCGCGGGCGAGACGAACATCGATCACCGGGCGGACCTCTACGCCACCGGGGTGGTGGCCTACGAGATGTTTGCCGGGGAGGCGCCGTTCACCGGGGCCACCATCATGCAAGTGCTGGCTGCCCACTTCAAGAAGACCCCTGCCCCGTTGAGCCAGGTCCGCCCGAGCGTGCCGGCGGCGCTCGAGCAAGTGATCATGAAGTGCCTCGCGAAGAGCCCGGCCGACCGGTGGCAGTCGGCGGAAGAGATCCTCCCCCGCCTCGACAAAATCTTGGCCTCGGAAGGCCCGCCGACGGCGGAGCCGCGTGCCGAAGAACGCCTCCGGAATACTTGCGTCGACGAAACCTTCCTCTTGACCGAGGCGGTGTGCCGGAAGATCAGCCGCGAGGCGCTCGACCCCCGCATGATCGGCGACCGGCTCCACTTCTTCGACAACCAGGTCCAGTCGGACGTGTTGGTGTGTTACCTGCACGGCCTCGGCCGCGACCAGCGGGTCTTTGCGGAGGTCTTGGCCCGTTCGCCGTATCGCGGCGTGGCGCCGACGATGTACGGGTATGAGCCCAAAGCGCGCTGGCGGATTCCGCTCCCGCTTACCGATCACGTTGCCGTGATGTGGGAGTGCCTGCGCGACGTGGTCATCCGGACGCAACCGGCGCTGACAGTGTTAGTGGGTCATTCCTCCGGCGCCGATCTGGGCTTCGACATGCTAGCCTCGGTCGCCAAGCCCCCGCCCCCGGTCAAGATCGACGCCTTCATTTCACTGGACTGCAACCTCGGCACGAGCACCTGCTTCGTGTCGGGCGCGCTGGCCAACCTTCCCAGCGACGACCCCATCAGCATCGTGGAGAACCTTCGGACCATCGGCACCGAAGCGGAATCCCTGGAGGATTGGCTCGACGTCCATGCCTATCTGGTGGAAATCTTCCGGAAGTGCCACGGCCACGTCGAGATGCTGACCCGCTACGCCCAGGACGTCATTCGGCCCTTCCCAGACGATGAGCCCACCCAGTTCTGCGAGTGGTACCGCAAGGCGTCCGCGATGGTGCCGCTCTTGCGCTGCATCTTCTCCGACACGCCGGTCTACGACCGCCTCGTCCAGGCCCTCAAGCTCCGGAACCTGGATAAGGGCATCCTGGGGCCCCGGTATCGCGAGGACACGATTGCTACCGAGCCGAACACCAATCACTTCGACCTAGCCGATCCCGACCGGCTCCTGGCTCACGTGGACACGGTGGTCGGCGCGCTGCGGTGACTCCCCACGCACTCCACCGGGGCGGCTACTGATTCAGAATGAGCGGCAAGCCGTCCCGGCCGCCGACGATCACGATCTTGCTGTTCGCGGATTGGGCCAGATTCTCCGTGGCCTCGATCCCCTTCCAGCGCAGCAACCGGTCGGAGATGCCCTCGGACACGATCCGCTGGAAATCCTGAATCCCCTGGGCTTCGATCCGCTTGCGCTCGGCTTCCTGCCGCTCGCGGTCCAACACGAACTCCATCTTCTGCGCGGCTTGCTCGGCCTGGAGCTTCTCCTCCACCGCGGTGCGGACCGTGGGCGGTAACTGAATCTTCCGGAGCAGCACGGTCGCGTTCTCCATCCCCTTCAACCCCAAGACCGGGCCCAGGGAGCCCTCGACCGTTCCTTCAACCGCCTCGCGATCGGCCGTGTAGAGCGCCTTGGCATCGAAGCTTGCGGTGGCTCCCCGCAAGTGGCTCCGGAACTGGGGAATCACGTAGTTCTCGACGTACTGCCGTCCGAGTGTCCGATAGACCTCGGGGGCCTGCGCGGGGTCGAGATTGAAGAGCAACGAGGCCTCGAGCGGCATGACGAGCCCCTCTTGCGACGGAACCTGCGCGGATTCCAGCAGCTGCTGGGTGCGGGTGTTCATCTCGATCACATCGGCCCAGGGAATGACGAAGTGCACCCCGGGATCGAGAAATCGATCGGGTACGTACCCGAACCGGTTGAGCACGCCGACGTGGCCCGCGCTCACCAACGTTACGCTATTCACAGCGGTCCAGGCGACGAGGGCAATGAGGCCAATGCCGCGAATCATGAGGCTCATGTCCTTGCCGATGCGCATGCGCATGACTTCGGCGAGGATGATGATGGCTATCGCTCCAATCAGAAAGAACATGAGGACTCCAGGGAGGAGTGGGCAGGATGTAGAGCTTAGGACGCAGGAGTACCGCTGAAAGTAACAACGTAGAGATGCGATACCATCGAGGAGCGACTCCTGCTCCCCACTCCCGTCGCTAGCTTCGCAACACCCGCCAGATCGGCTTTCCGAACGCCACCAGGCAGGCCCACCCGGCCACGATACCCGGCAGGAAGGCCGCCGCGAAGAGATACATCTCACCCGTATAGCGGGCTTCCTTCCATACGAAGTAGCCGCCGGCTGGAACGAAGAGGACGCAGCTGACGGCGACGAGTAACAGCCCGATGGTCTTTTGCCGGGCGAGTAGCGTCACCCCGATCAGCAGCCCGCCCAGGAGCACCGCCGGGATGGCCAAATGCCATTGGATGGCATACCGGTACACCACCACAAAGAGGAAGAGGCCGAGCACCGAGGCCAGGTTGAGAATGATTGTCCACCGCACCAATCCCATGCGGGGGCCGGACCAATCGGTGGCGGCCGTGCCTTCGTAGCGCTCGAACATCGCGCGTCCCGTGAGGGAGACAAGCAGGACCAGTGAGGCGGCCAGGGCGATCGCCTGCTGGGTCAGGGGCGCCCCTTTGGGCAGGCCGAACGTCAGCACCAGGGCCCATGGCAGGACGGCGATGGCCCCCGCGAGCCCGAGCCACCGGCCCCAGGTCTTCTCCAGCACCAGTCCGAGCACGGTGACGCCTAGCGGGATGAGGAGGAGGCGCGTGGCGAGGACCAGGCGGGGATCGACCCCATAGGCCCCGCGTTCGAGCGTGAGGATGAGGCCGCCCAGTGCGAGGAGGGCGAGGATGGCCATGGTCTTTCGGAGCAGGATCACGTGTGGCTCGGCCTCTGGTGATTCTTCAAGGAGCGCTTTCCCGCTGGGCGCAGTCGAGCAGAGTGAACAGCGGCGGCGGCGGCGAGCGGCGCCCGCGCGTACCGACGACGGTGCAGCCTTGCCTGAGCTGGTCGAATGCAAGCCGGTCCACCCGCTCGTAGTGGCTCGGGACCCAAGGCTTCTCCCAGCGAAAGAGATGGAAACCTGGTTCGGGTACCGACCCCCAGACCCCGCGCACGTCGAGCAGAAAGAGCCGATGTTGGCTGCGCAGCAGGCGTTTCAGCGCCGCGTCGACAGGCTCCAGTGACAAATGGAATCCATGGGCGCTCACCAGCGGGGAGGGGCGCAGCAGAAAGTACTGGTAACCGCCGTTGTACCCGAAGGCAACAAGAGGCCGCGAGCCGGTGGGATCGTGAGCGTGCAGCAGGCCCTCGAGCCACTGATAGTCCCCGACATGGGCGCGGGGCCACCGGACGACCCCCCTTGAGGTATCGAACGCCTCGTGAGTTCCGCTCTTGGTGAGCGCGCCGCGGCCCAGGGACCAGTGGAGGTAGATCCCTAGTGAAGCAAGTAGCACCAGCCACACCACGACTGCTTTGCGCCAGCTCGGCCAGCGGTCGTGCACTACCGAACCGATCAGCGACACGTAGACCGGCAATTCGAGGAGAACATGGAACCACTCGGTATGCAGGAACCCACGGCGGGCACGCGCCAGCACCGCCACGGCTAACAAGAACAGCAACACGTTGCGCTGGGCGGAGGCTCCAGATCGAATGAAGCGCCTTCGGGTGACGAGGAGGCCGACCAGGGCCGCACTGGGGATCAGGATGGACAGTGGCAAGACGCGGAGGCTTTGATTGAATCGCTCCACGGCCACTCGCGGTGCTGCAACGTGCTGGTTCAGGAGTGCAAGTTCCTCGGTCGCGGTGGCGATTGGTGAGGCGGCCTCCCGCGCGCGTTCGACGATGCTGGATGTGACTCCCACGTACACCGTTGCTGCCACTATCACCAACCCGCCGACAGCCAGTATCCACCGACCCAGGGGCCGCCGCCGGTGCTGAGTGTCGACTACCCAGAAGGCCGCGAGGAGCATCCCCACAGCCGCCCCGGCGCTCACGGTGTGGGCCAAGAGCCGCTCGACGGTTGGCAGCGCGTTCCACCCGAATTGGGAGACGTGGCCGAACCCACCGATGACCCCCGGAATGGCCGCGAGCCCAGCCGTGGCACCGATAACCGCCAGGACCGCCGCAACAACCAGGAGAAACCCACTACACGCGAGCGTCGCCGCAATCGGCCGCCGCCCTCGGAGTGCGGTCACGACGACCGCACCGACGATGAATGCGGCCGGCAGCCAAAAATCCTGTTTCGTTGCCACGGCGGCGCCGGCCAGAACCCCAAGAGCCAGGGGCCGTGCTCCGGCGGAGGTCGAGGCGCTGCCGGAGACGAGGTCCAGCGCGAGGAGCAGCGCCCCAAGCAGCAGGGCGAAACCAATCGGAGCCGCAGGGGAATACATCCCCAGCGGCAGAGGGGCCGATCGGTATTGGGCAAGGGAGACAGCCAAGAGGAAGGCGGCAAACAGCAGCCAGGGCAATAGTGGGCGATCCACCAAGCGAGCGGCGTAGCGGTGAAAGAGCACGAGAAGGACGAGGAAGATGACCGACGTCGTCGACCATATCACTTCTACGGTGCTCCCCAACACCCATGCAACCGCGCCGATGACCCAGAGGGCCAGCGGCGGGAAGGGCCAGACGAAATCGCGGTACAGGACCTGGCCCGAGGCGAAACGGTCGACTTCATGGAGCCAGCGACCGGCGTCGCCCCAAAACAAGCTTTGGTACCCCCAGGTCAACCCAATGTGGATGGCACCCGCGGCCAGGAGGGCGGCTAGCGTCCAGTGGAGCCATCCGGTGGCGCTCCGGTCCGTCACGGGCTTCCCCGCACCGGGCACGGACGGTGAATGCTCATGGAACCATGCTCGCGGCGGCACGGCGTACAGAGTCGGCCACTTCGCGAGACGATCGCCGCAACACCGTGGCGACGAAGACGCCATGCGCCCGGGCCGGAATCCAGAACGCCACGAGCCGGTCTCCCGCCTGGACGGGCAGGCCGTGAGCGTTGCCCTCGAACCAGTAGTGAAGACGGAAGTCCGCCCCGGGACCGGGGGGATCTCGATCGAGCCAGCGCACCAGAATAGCTTCCACCACGCGCACCCCGAGCCAGCAGTAGGTCACCCCACCGTCCGATCCGCAATCGGGAGCGTCACGCGCTTCAACCACCCCCACTGCATGTTGCCTGGGCCAGTTGGTCTCGAGATGCGCGAGTTGTTGCGCGATAGGCGCGGCGGGACCGAGCGAGACCACTTGAGGCTCGGGTTCTTGGCTCATTCCCGGCGTTGCCCCCGCCGCCGCGATCACCGCCACCGGGAGCAGCCCGCGCCATTGCCTCACACGACGTGGCCGAATGGGTGGTGGCAAGTCAGACCGTCCTAGCGGGCCTGTTCACCGAGAAATCCTCCCAATGCGCCGAAGACGACACTGGTCGCGACTAGGGACGGGACCCCAATCGTGGGGGCGAGCCCGATGAGGCGCGCCGAGAGGCCGCCTGGAAGGGCGAAGTCGGCCAGGGCGGCGGCGAGACCGGCGCTCACCACCACGCCCAGCAAGCCGCCGTAGAGCCAGCCGCGCTGTTTACAGAAGAACCCGGTGACGGCCCCGCCGACGAGCAGGCTCGCGTAGAGGATCACCCGGCTGCCAAAACTCGCCGGCAGGATGAAGGCCAGCGCCAAGACCGTCAGAATACCGGGGATTATCGCGAGAAGCTTGGTTGCCATGGCGCCTCCGCTCGGAGGGGGGAGGGATTAGAGAGTCTGCCGCACGGATCGGGCCGCCAGGTACGGGGTGACCAGCTGGACCAGGAGCACGAGTAACCACAGTCGGCCACGGAGAATGTTGTAGTCGTCCAGCAGCTTCGACCAGGCGACCCCGGCCCCAAAATGAAAGAACCCCACCTCGAACGCTACGGTCATGGCGACCCACAAGAGCCCGATGGTGAGAGCCTCGGTGGGAGTCGGCCGGAGCGCACGGGTGAAAATGACGGCGATCACCGCGACGAGCGCCGCGACGAGCCCGGTGCCGACCTGATGGGCCAGCTGTTCGCCGAGCCGCGGAACCAGGATGGCCTGCCGGAGCGCGCCCGTACCGATCACGATGGTGCCGAAGAGGAGCCAGACGAGCGCGGACTTGATGAACATGAGAGAGCTGGGAGTCGTGAGTCTTGAGTCGTGAGTCGTGAGTCGTGAGTCGACGGCCGCCGACTCTGCTGCTCTTTCTCACAGCCGCCGATGCCACCTCGGAATGAGGGCGCCGATTGCCGCCCCGGCGAGCGCGCCCGAGGCGGCGCCCAAAAGACCCGCGGCCCCGACCACCGCGGCGGTATCCGCGTTGCAGTCCTCGTTGTTGCAGATCCCTTCGCCAACCAACAGACCGTAACCGATGCCGGCGACGGCCCCCGTGATCCCGCCGATCAGGGCACCCTGCTTGGTGGAGCGGCCTCGCACCCAGAGCCGATCGATCTCACCGAGATCCAGTTGAATCGTCTGGGCATCCTGGCCAACCACGAGCCCATCTGGACGGGTGGCGGCGAGCACCCCTTCGAGCCGCCGGCCGGAGGGCGCCTCGATCCGAAGCCGCTTGCCGATCTCGATGACCCGAAGTGCCGCCCGGCGCTCGGCGACGCGTGTCGTGTCCTGGGCCCACCCGCGGGGAGGGATCACGAACATGACCGCCGCTGTCGCGATGAGGGACATGAACAGCGGGAGGGGCGTGAGGCTGGTACGCATCGAGGACGACTCCATAGGCTAGAGGTACCGGTACGATGGACCCGAGGCGTCCCCTCAGCGTGATCTAGGGGGAACCGGCGGGAACACCCTCCACGAGCTCACACACGCGAGCCGGGAATTCGATCTTCCTTCCCGGGCGCATGAGATGGTGGGCATTGACGCTCCACCATTCGGCGGCCTCGGCATTGTGCCGGCGCAGCGCGTCGAAGGCCTCCATGGCCTCGACGGCATGGCTCTCCCACTTCCCATATCGCCCTCGCACCAGCCCCAGCACGGTGTTCACCAACAGCCGAGGACCGTCGAGGACCTGCCCCCGCGAGGGCGATCGCCACCGCCGCGCGTCCTCGGGCAGCGGAATCACCACCCCGATCCACGCCCGCCGGATGTGCTCGGGCGCTTCGCCGGGCGGCGTGCCGATGATACGGATGGATGGCAAGGGTCTTTCGTCCTGAGTCGTGAGTCGTGAGTCGTGAGTCGTGAGTCTGTGCCCTGTTGCGCGGGCGACACACCGAAGCCCCGGTTTTGGCCGCCCTCGACCGGCCGAGGGCCTGAATATGCTGGGCTTTGGTCCAATCCGCCCCGAGGTGCAACGAGTGTGCCCTCTGCCCTCTGCCCTCTGCCCTCTGCCCTCCCCCCTCTGCCCCCTGGCCCTCTGCCCCCTGCCCTCTAGCCCCAGGCGGGGCGGGGGC
>JBFGLJ010000041.1:0-18715 GCA_041576235.1 Gemmatimonadales bacterium
GAGGGCCGGCCAACGGCCGGCCCTCCACGTCCCCCTCTGCCCCCGTTTCAGCTTCCCGTCGCCGGTTTCCAGTTCCCATGGGCCCATCCAGCTCGGTAGAAGACACCTCGTTCGTTGCCACCGACCGTGGAGAACGGGTGTCCGCCCGCGTGCTCCGTCCGCCCGGGGCCGAGTCGCTCCTGGTGTTCGGCCATGGCGCCGGGGCGGGGATGCGGCATCGCTTCATGGAAGCCATGGCCGGGGTGTTGGCCGACCGCCGCCTCGCCAGCTTCCGCTACCAGTTCCCCTATATGGAGTCCGGCCGTCGCCGGCCGGACCGGCGCGAGACGTTGCTGGCGACCGTGCGAGCGGCGGTCCGGGCCGCGCGCCAAGCGGCGCCCGATCTTCCATTGCTGGCCGGTGGCAAGTCCATGGGGGGTCGGATGACCTCCCAGGCCTTGGCCGAGCAGCCCGATCGGTCGGTTCTGGGACTCGTGTTCTTCGGCTTCCCGCTCCATGCGCCCAAGGCGCCCTCCACCGAGCGGGCGGACCATCTGGCCCGGGTCACGGTCCCGATGCTCTTCCTGCAAGGCACCCGGGACAGCCTGGCGGACCTGAGCCTGCTCCAGCCGATCTGTGCCGGGTTGGGCCCGCGCGCCACCGTGCACGCGGTGGACGGCGCGGACCATTCGTTTCATGTGCTCAAGCGATCGGGCCGGACCGATGCCGAGGTGCTCGAGGAATTGGGAGACACGGTGGCGGTCTGGGCGCGCGGTCGGCTCAGCGCGCCGGCATGATCCGCCGGCTCGTTCTCGGCGCCGCCGCCGCGCTCCTCCTGGCGCTCGTCGCGGCGTTCGTGGTCACCGGAGTGGCCTATGTCCCGGTACAGGTCATGCTGGGTCCCTGTCTCCGCGACTGGACCAGTCCGTCGTCGTATCGCCCGCGGGCGAGCCCGCTGGGGTCGGTCACCGCCGCGGTGGGCACAGGAGCGGTCCGTGTGTGCTACGGGCGCCCGTCGGCGCGGGGGCGGGAGGTGTACGGCGGCCTGGTGCCCTATGGCCGGCTCTGGCGCACCGGCGCCAACGAACCCACGCGGCTTTATACCAACGTGAGCCTGTTCATGGCCGGCATGGGGGTGCCGCCGGGGCGGTATAGCCTGTACACGGTGCCCGGCCGACGGTCGTGGGAGATCCGGCTCAGCGGCTCGGTGCTCCATTGGGGCAACGATCTCTCCGAGCGGGTCGAGCAACGGGAGATCGGCCGGACGCGGGTCCAGGCGGTCCGGTCCTCCGAGCTCGTCGAGACCTTCACCATCGACTTTGAGCAGGCCGAGGCCGGCGACCTGCATCTGGTGCTGGCCTGGGAACACACCAGAGTCGCGATTCCCATCGCGCCTCTTTCCGAGGGTTCCGCTCCCACCGCTCCCCGCTAGACCTCTTTCGCTTCGCCGTTTTCCTGGTAGACCACCCGATACAGATCGCGCCGGCGGTCGTTCCAGTTCTGGACCGTACCGCTCTCCCTGTGGTGGCGCAGCAGCTCGAGATCGACATCGTGGATGATCACGGTCTCGATATTAGGAGTGCATTCGGCGGCGACGGCGTCGCGCGAGAATTCGGCATCGGCGGGGGTGAAGATCCCGGACTGGGCGTAGTGGATGTCGGCATTCTCGACGAAGGGGAGGTTCCCGGTGCAGCCCGAGATGGCGACGTACAGATGGTTCTCGATGCACCGGGCGATGGAGCAGTGGCGGATGCGGAGGTAGCCGGCCCGGGTGTCGGTGTTGAACGGCACGAAGATGATCTGCGCCCCCTTCTGGGCGGCGATGCGGACCAGCTCCGGGAATTCAATGTCGTAGCAGACCAAGATCGCGACCCTGCCGCAGTCGGTGTCGAACACATTGACGCCGCTCCCCGGCGTGACTCCCCACCAGCGGCGCTCGCTTGGCGTAATATGGATCTTGTACTGTTTCTCCAGAGTGCCGTCGCGCCGGAACAGAAAGGAGATGTTGTAGAGCGTGTTGTGCTCCACCACGAAATGCGATCCGCCGACCACGTTGCAGTTGTACTTGACGGCCATCTCGGTGAAGAAGTCGAGGTACTGCGGGGTGAACGCGGACAAATGCCGAGCCGCGAGCCCGGGGCGTTCGGGCTTGACGCAGGAGAGGAGCTGGGTGGTCACGAGCTCGGGGAACAGGACGAAGTCGCACTTGTAATCCGAGGCGACGTCGATGAAGAACTCACACTGCTTGGCAAATTCATCGAATCCGTTGACGGCCCGCATCTCATATTGCACCACGCAGAGCCGTATCGGCTCGATGGCATGGTGGTACCGGCGCTTGGCACCCCGCCTATAGTCGAGATTGATCCACTCGAGGAAGGTGGCATACCCCCGTGACGCGTCGTCCGACGGGAAGTAGTCCGGGATCAGCCCCTGGAGCGCGAACCCGTTGGACAACTGGGCGGTGAGCACCGGGTCGTAGAGAATCTTCTCGGTGACCTTCTCGATGTACTCGCGTGCGGTCATGTCGTCGGCATGCCGGCCGTAGCCTGGGATCCGGCCGCCGACGATCATCCGGCTCAGATTCAGTTCGCGGCAGAGTTCTTTCCGGGCATCGTACAACCGCCGCGAGAGCTTCATGCCGCGGAACTCCGGGTCGACCATGATCTCGATGCCGTACAGGGTATCACCCTTGGGCTCGTGATTCCGGATGTACCCCCCGTCGGAGATGGCTTTCCAGTTGTGCCACTCGAGATCCGGGTCGTATTCCAGAATCAGACTACTGGAGGACGCCGCGAGTTTCCCGTCGATCTCGATGCCTAACTGCCCCCGGGGGAAGAGCCGGATCTGGCTCTCGATCTGTTCCCGCCCCCAGTTGAGCATCCCCGGAAAGCAGCGGGTCTGCATGGCGACGAGGGCGTCGTAGTCCTCGATCGTGAGCTGCCGTACAACGGTTTTCCACTCGAATTCCTTGAGATCGATCGGCTGCATGCGGTTCCTTCCCTCGCAGAGACAGAAAAGGCCGCCATCCAACGGGTCGGACGACGGACCCTTCAATAATAGCGCAAACTCCGACCCCCGGCACCGACGGCGGCCGCTGGAACAGAGGCGCGTGTTGGTGCACATTGCAAAGAGACGCCCCTCCTCGTCCCCCCTCCCCGACCCCAGGCAAGGAAGGCAGCACATGGGTCACGATCCTTCCACCGTCCGGCCCCCACGGCCCTGGAGCCGGAGGGGGAGGGGGAGCGCAGCCTGGATGCTCGTCGGCCTGGCCGCCATCGCGTGCGATCGACCAGCCGGGGGGGGAGATGCCGTACACGGTGAAGCCGGCTCGGGCCGCCCGGCCCTGGTCGCGGCGTTTCCGGCCGCCTCCGGTCGGCCCGGAACCGACGATGAGCTGAGCCGCCAGCTGCACGATTTTCAGGCCTACCTCGACCGCGTTCGCGGCGACCTGAGTGAGGCCGGCGTCCAGCTGCTCGAGTGGTACGCCCCGGAGGTGCGGCTTCGGATGGGAGACTCCGTGGTGCGCGTCGTCGACCCCGAAGCGACTGACTCCTCGCTCGGCGAGATCACGTACTATTTCGTCGAGCCGTGGCGGATCTCCTGCGTGCTGCGCGGGGTCCAGACCGACACGGTGCTGCGGCGCGCGGCCGAGGAATGCTTCGGCATTTCCCTCTCCCCAACGCCCGAGACCCAATGAGACGCTTCTCCCCATCGTCCGACAACAGGAGAACCAGCATATGACGCTGATCGCGAGTGCGCTGCTGCTGGGCGCCATGCAGGGCCAGGCCGGACAGGCACAGGCTATGGTCCTCCCCGCCGAGGTTCGCCTCGCCATCGATCGCACCGAGCGGCTCACGGTCGAGGTTCGAGATCCAGCGGGACGGCGGATCGACGATCCGGACGCCAGCGTTCGGTGGTTCTCACTTGCGCCCGATGTGGTCGCGGTCGACTCCACTGGGACCATCACCGCGCTCCGGCCTGGGGTGGCGCGGGTAGCTGCGCATGTCGGCGACGCGCGGATGGGAACCGCGACGGTGACCGTACCGGAGCTGCCCCCCAGCACCCTCAGCGCACACCTGGCGGGAAATGGGGACCTCCCGGTAGGCGCAAGCGCACCGCTCGAGATCATCGCGCGCACCCGACTCGGCGACCGGGTCCAGGTGCCACTCGCGTTCCGAAGCCACCCAGCTGAGGTTGCCGGGGTCGATGCCGCCGGCCGGGTGTACGGGCGCCGCGCGGGAGAGGCCACGATCGACATCCGGGCCGGGGACATCATCACCCGCGTCCAGGTGCGGGTCGTTGCCAACCCGGCGGTGAAATACGGCATCGTCCCTGCCGTTCCCGCGATCCGGACCGGCGACGTGGTTCGATTCACCGTGGTGGGCGAGACCGCCGGAGGTGAGCCGATCCGCGGACTGCTGCCGGCCTGGTCGGTGGCTGGTGGCGGAGCGTCTATCGATGCCGAGGGGAGCGAAGGGATCTTCGTCGCCGAGCGAGCCGGCAGCTACCGGGTGGTGGCCATGATCGGTGAAGGCGCGATGGCGACCCAGATCGTCGAGGTCGAGGACCGCCAAGTGCCCGGGAAGCTGGTCCTGCTGGGCCGCGGCCCCGTCAGCCAACACCACTCGGGCGACATGTGGGCCTTCGAGGGCGTCGACGGACGCGATTACGTCTACCTGGGCACCTATGTCTACGACTGGCTCAAGGTGTGGGACGTGACCGACCCCGCCGCACCGGTGCTGACCGACTCGGTCCAGATGGACGCGCGGCGGATCAATGACGTCAAGATCCATCCGAACAACCGGATCGCCGTTGCCACCCGGGAAGGCGCCTCGAGTCGGCGAAACGGGATCGTGGTGCTCGACCTCTCCACGCCGGCCCATCCCACTGTGCTCTCGGAATACACCGAGACCGTCACCGGCGGGGTGCACAACACCTGGATTCTGGGCGAGCACGACTTGGTCTACGCCGCCCATAACGGCACCGGAGACATCCACATCATCGATCTCTCCGATCCTACGAACCCGCGCGAGGTCGGCCGGTGGGGTCTCGAGAAACCCCACAAGGTGCTCCACGATGTCTATGTGCATGAGGGCTATGCCTATCTGTCCTACTGGAACGACGGGGTGGTGATGCTGGACGCGGGCGCCGGGACCTACGGCGGAACCCCGCGCGCCCCCGTCGCGGTGAGCCAATACCGGTACCCCGTCCCCGGGAACACGCACACGGCTTGGCGCCACGGCCGGTATCTGTTTGTGGGCGACGAGGTCTATCCGAGCGACTGGAACGGTGACGCCGATCGGCGGATCGATGCCCGCGGATACATCCATGTGTTGGATTACCAGAACCCCGAGCGCCCGGTCGAGGTGGGCCGCTATGAGGTGCCCGAGGCCGGCGCCCACAACATCTGGGTCGAGGACGATCTCCTGTACGTGGGCTACTACCAGGGCGGCCTGCGGGTGGTCGACGTGTCGGGCGAGCTTCGGGGCGATCTCTATGCGCAGGGCCGCGAGATCGGCCAGTTGATCACCACCGACGCCAACACCACCGTGCCCAACTGGCCCATGACCTGGGGGGCCCAGGTGCACAAGGGCAACATTTTCAGTTCTGATCTCCACTCCGGACTTTGGGTCACCAAGTACCAGCGCGAGCCGCTGGTGCCGTAGGCGGCCCACACTCCTCGCCGCGAGAAAGGACGCCTCATGCCTCGTCGTACACGGATCGCACTCGTGCTTCTCGCCGGCGTGCTGGGCGGCTGCTCCGCCGACGCGCCGGCGCGCCCCACGGTGAGCGAACTCCGACACTTTCCGCTCGATGGCAGCGAGCGCGTGTTGACGGAGACCGGCGTCACCGTCGATCAGGCCGTCTCGAGCGACGGAAACGGGTCGCTCCGGATCGACGCGACCCAGCCCACCACCGTTCGGCTCTTCGAGGTGGATGGGGTGAACGTGGACAACGCGGTCCTCACCTACCGTGCCAAGCTCCGGAGCGAGATGGTCGAGGGCCAGGCCTATCTCGAGATGTGGGTCCAGGTGCGCGGCGTGGGCGAGGCCTTCTCGCGCGCGCTCCACGCCCCGCTCAGTGGCACCGTCGACTGGACCTCGCAGGAGACGCCGTTCTTTCTCGAGGCCGGCCAGACCGCCGACCTCGTCAAGCTCAACCTGGTCATCGACGGGACCGGCACGGTCTGGATCGACGACATCCATCTGCTCCGCGCCAGCCGGTGAGCCGGCTGCTGCTCGGGCTGGCTCTCCTCGCGCCTCCGATCGCCCGGGCAGAGGCGCAGACCATGTCGATCGAGGACTATGAGCCGCGCTCGACGCTGGTGGTGCCGGCGCATCCCGTGGCCCGCGCCAGGTATCCCTTCATCGATGTCCACAGCCACCACCGGCTGGATGTGCCCGCGGGGCGTGTCGATCGGCTCGTGGCCCAGATGGATTCGCTCAACCTGGCGGTGATGGTCAACCTGAGTGGCCGGCAGGGCGCGCGCCTCCGCCAAGGCCTGGCGACGTTCAAGGGGCGGCACCCCTCCCGGTTCGTGCTGTTTGCCAACGTGGACTTCCGGAACCTCGATGCGCCGGGCTACGGGGCCCGGGCCGCCGCACAGCTCGAGCGTGATGTCCGCGCTGGAGCCCAGGGGCTCAAGATCTTCAAGAATTTCGGGATGACCCTCACCGACGGCGGACGCCGGATCCCGGTGGACGATCCCCGCTTCGATCCGGTGTGGCGGGCCTGCGCCGAGCTGGGGATCCCGGTGCTGATCCATACCGCCGAGCCCCGCTCGTTCTTCGAGCCCCACGATCGGTTCAACGAGCGCTGGCTCGAACTCAAGCAGTTCCCCGACCGAGCGCGGCCGCCGGATCGCTATCCCTCCTGGGAGGCGCTGATCGCCGAGCAGCACCGGCTCTTCGCCAAGCACCCGCGCACTACCTTCATCGCCGCGCACCTGGGTTGGCTCGGCGGCGACCTGGCGCGGCTGGGCCGGCTCATGGATTCGTTGCCCAACGTGTACGCCGAGATCGGGGCCGTCTTGGCGGAACTGGGACGACAGCCGCGGTTCGCGCGTGAGTGGTTCATTCGCTACCAAGACCGGGTACTCTTCGGGAAAGACGCCTGGGCCCCGGCTGAGTACCGGGTGTACTTCCGGACGCTCGAGACCGCCGACGACTACTTCGACTACTACCGCAAGCGTCATGCGTTCTGGAAGCTCTACGGGCTCGATCTTCCCGACGTCGTGCTCCGGAAGCTCTACTACCGGAACGCCCTCCGGATCATCCCCGGTATCGATCGGTCGTTGTTTCCTGAGTGAGAGGGCCTGAGCTGATGAGGCATTGGTTGCGTCCTGGTGAGCGCCGGTTAGTTTTGCCGCCCTCACTATGATCATACTGGGCGGTTCGATGAATGGGTGAGCGTGTCGGCCCGCGTGGAAGGCACGACCTGGGGAGACATCGACGGCGCCGATCCGAGCCTGCCGCCGCCGGGCGCGAACGTCAACCCCACGGCGGATCACGCATCGATATCGGCGTCGGGGTCAATGTGTGTATCCGAAAGGGCGAAGGTCTCGTTCCGTTGTTTCAAGACCTGCACGCTCCACAGCTCGTACCCGATTGGATGATCATCGGCGGAGTCCAGTACACCATTTTCTGAGGTGACCAGAGGAGACGAATTGTGAAAGCCGTGTGGAAGGGCACCACCATCGCCGAGAGCGACAGCACCGTGGTCGTGGAAGGGAACCACTACTTTCCACCCGACTCGGTGAATCGCAGCCTCCTCAAGGAGAGCCCCAAGACTTCGATCTGTCCGTGGAAGGGGAAGGCGAGCTACTATGACATTGCCGTGAACGGTGAGGTGAACGAAGCCGCGGCGTGGTACTACCCGGAGCCCAATCCGGCCGCGGCCAACATCAAAGGACACGTCGCCTTCTGGAAGGGGGTGCAGGTGACGTCGTAAGACACCCCCGCAGCCAGATTGCGCGAAGGGGGCGCCTCACGGCCGTGAGGCGCCCCCTTCCTTCTGCAAGAAACCGAGTGCTAGAAGATGAAGCCCGCCCGGAAGTACACCCCCGTGCGTTCGTCGCTCTTGGCGACGGCCACGCTCAGGGTGTTCTTGCGGTTGAGATACGCAAACCAGATGCCCCCTCCGAACGCCGAGTACACCTCGTCCGAGGTTTCCCCTTGGAGATAGACCCGTCCCGCGTCGGCCAAGCCGAAGATCCCGAAGTCGCCCGGCAGGAGGATGTTGAACCGGGACACGAAGAGCCGGAGTTCCGCGTTGCCGTAGACCGCGGCATCGCCCGCGAAGCGTTGCTCCTGGAAGCCGCGCACCGTCGAGCGGCCGCCGAGGAACGCGGCTTCTTGGAACGGGAAGGTGCCCCAGACCTTCTTGCCGCCCACCCGGAGCGCGAGGGTGGCCTCGCGGACCGGGCTCAGGTAGGTGGCCAGCTGGCCGTGGACTTCACCGAATGCGCCGCTATCGACGTCCCAGGCCGACGGGTAGTAGCTGCCGACGGCCTCGAGGAACACGCCGGTGCGCGCCGCCCGCTCGAGGTCTCTCGTATCCACCGCCACCCGAAGCCGCCCGCCGACCTGGCCGAAATCGTCGGCGCCATAAGGCCGGGTCACGCCGATGAACCGGGTTGGATCCAGATCGCTCGAGGCGAACTTGAGCACCGGCCCGAAGGACACGGTGACATGTGGTCCTGCCGGAATGTGGAGCGTGGGCTCCACGACATACTGTTCCTGCTTGACGCGGTAGAACTCGTCGTCATCGAGAATCGTGGTCTCGTTGCCGAACCCGTGGAAGCGCACGATCTCGATCCCCGACGCCAGGGTGCGGAAGGTGAAATGGACGCCCGAGTTGAGCCGGCGGAAGTCGGCCTGGTATTCGGCCCGGAAGGTCTGGGCATCGGTGGCGTACCCTGCACTGAAGGCGTGTTCCCGCCGATAGGGATAGGTGCGAAAGCTGTGCCGGCGGAACACGAAGCCGGCGCCGATGAACGCCCCCACATCGGACGCGAACCCGAGGGCCGCCGTCGGATAGAACCGGGTTCCCCAGTCGCGGGGCGGCACCTCGCCTTCCGCCACCGGGGGCGGGGTGTAGGGCCGGCGGTTGACCGAGATGCCGGGGCCGTCCGCGACGCCGGCCTGGCCGCCGGAATCGTAGACCCGGGTGCCTCCGCGGGCCGATTGATCGCTGACCCGATCGCTCCCCTCCCCCGGCCCGGCGATGACTCTGAGCAGCGTGCCCTTCCCGTCCCCGGTCACGGTGACCCGGTCGTCGCCGCCCAAGAGGTAGAGCCGCACGCCGCGGGTCTCCGTTCTGGCGAAGCGCCGCCGGTTATGAGGCGTGGCCTCTCCCCGCAGGTAGGCGGCCACATCGAGGGAATCGGCGGTGCGGGTCACGTGCACCGAGTCGGCGCGGTCGGTGAGGCGGATGTCGACCTCACTCGCCAGGTGGCGGTAGAACGCCTGGGCGATACGGGGCAGGGCATCGCGGCGTGACCTGAGGCTGGCCGCGAGGCGGGTGCCATCGATGTTGTAATGACTGTCGGGCAGCCGCCGGACCGCCGAGTCGATCACCGCATTGGTCAGCTTGGCTTGGAGCGCTTGGGCGACGGAGTCCCACACCGGCCATTCCAAGCCGACGAGGAGCCGGCGGTCCACGTCGCGGCCGTTCCAGGTCATGCCCAACATCCCCGGCACGCCGGGGCCGTACTTCACCAACTGCGGCACGTGAATGCGCGCGATGGACAGGAACAGTCCGTCGAAGCGAGCGAACGCCTGGTCGCGGTCCTCCGGAATGGGCGACCACACATGGGGGCGATCGTCTCCGAACCGGGCCCAACGCCATTGTCCGCGGTGGCGGTCCCAATCGCCGATCACGATGTCGACCAGGCGGGCCGTGAGATACGCTCGGGCATCCACCCGGTCGTCCGGGCCGGCATCGAGTCGGGCCTCGAGCTCATCGGTGCTCACAACCTCGGTCGCTCCGGCGAAGCCCGGCGCGCCGTCCTGCCACACGTTGGGCCATTGCTCGAGCATGCCGACCCGCCCGGCGAAGTCCTGGCGGTACTCGCCGAGGGCCAGATCGTCCGGAAACACGACCAGCCTGGGAGGCGAGTGCAGTACCCCGGCGGCGTCCAGCAGCTTGTCGACGACGAGGGCCGCGGTGGGGTGCGAGGAGCTGATCTGGTCCTGCACCAGGTCGCTGGCGAAGGTGCCCTGCAGCTCCGGATCGAGGACCGCCGAGGGGTCCTTGTCGAGTGAGCGGAAGGTGAAGGGGCGCCCGTCGGTCGCCTCGAATCGGAGGGACAACGTTTGCTGCCCACCGCCCGTGCCCGTCGGCTTGAGGCCGCCGGCGAACGTCCGGATATCCAGGACTTCCGCGTCGACGGGGGTGGTCCAGAGCTCGCGATAATCGGTTCCCAGGAGCATGCGGTGGAAACCGCTGGCCTGGTACTGGGTGGCTGGGACCACACGCTGGGTCGGTGGCGCCGGGGCGTCTTGGGCCCACGCCGATGCGGCCACGCTGAAGGTGCACCAGCCAAATGCTACTCCTCGAACACTCCAGCTCCACGACCGGTTGGTCATAGGACGCCTCCGCTCATTCGAGCCACATCGAAAACACTTCGGTCGCACTTCCCGATTGGGCCACCGTCCATACGCCGAGCCGGACGCGATGATCGTGCAACACATCGAGCCGCATGAAACCCGACTTGGCTGAGGCATACAGGTGTTCGTCTCGGCGCCCGACGGCCTCCGTGTGCCCGTAGTACCCAACCCCGCTCACCAGGAGAAAGGGCACCGTCCGGCCCCGCAGGACCTCCAAGGCATGCTCGTGGCCAGCGGCGTACGCCAGCGGCGGCTTTCGCGCAAAGACCCCATCGAGCGAATCGATGAGTTCGCGGTACTCGCCACTGGTTTCATCTTGTGATGAGATACCCCACTTTCGCGCCAGCGGATAGATGGACCCGATGATGGGCAGCGGGAGCCAGAGCCACCGCTTCCACTCGCGCAACGGGAAAATGTGGTCCGTCCACGGGAAATGGCCCCCATGGGGTCCCGTGGACACAAGCGGGTGGTGGGCCACTACGACGACATGACGGCTATCGGCGCCGGCCAGATCGACCGCGAGTGAATCCAGAAGCTCCCGTCGGGAATCGGCTCGGCACGCCGACTCCGGGTCCACGGGCTTGGGTCCGCCGTGGAGCCACCACTGGGTGTCGAGTATCACCACCCGCAGCTGCTGCCCAACATCGCGAACGGCCGGCCCCGGACAGCCTCCGCCCGGCAGATAGACCACCTGTGGCCCGCCCCGACGCGTGACGAACGCCTCGGCACGTTGGAGCGCGGACCAGCCGCTGTCCCCACCCTTGGCCCAGTCGTGATTGCCCGGCAGAAAGATGCCGGCTGCCGGGGTCCCGAGCACGGCGTCCACCTGGTCGCCGAGACGCTGTTCTTCCTTTTGGGGCTCCTCTCCCAAGAGGCCCCGCGGGTAGATGTTGTCGCCCAGGAACACGACCACCGTCTCCACGTCTCGACGGGTGATCTCGGTGCGCAGGGCGTTGAGCACCTGATCGCCCGGCGGGCCGGGCTTGGGCTTCCCCGCGTCGCCGATGAGGATGAGGCTGGCGGCGATATCCTCGGTGCGGGGGGACGGAACGGTGGTGTTGGGCTCGAAGCCGCCGGCGCACCCGGCGACGACCAGGAGCACCGCAAGCCAGCCGAGACGAGTATCACGACGGTCGCGCAGCATGGGTCGAATTATCCTCCAAAGTGAGCAAGGTCAAGCACCCCCACCCGACGCGCGTCTCGCGGCCGGTCCCGACGCGGTTAAGTTGAGCCTGAAGCCCGCGTTCACTCCGGCAGGGAACGAGGATGATCAGCCAGAAATTCACCTTTCCAGGAGCCTTTGGCGACCAGCTGACCGCCCGGCTCGAACGTCCCGATGACGGGCAATGGGCCACCGCACTCTTTGCGCATTGCTTTACCTGTTCCAAGGACTTGAAGGCGGTCCGCGGCATCAGCCGGACGCTGGTCGACGAGGGCATGGCCGTGATGACGTTCGATTTCACGGGCTTGGGCGAAAGCGCGGGCGACTTCGCGGACACCAATTTCTCGTCGAACTTAGACGACCTCGAAGCGGCCTGTCGGCACCTCGCCGACACCCTCGAGGCGCCGTCGATCCTGGTCGGCCATAGCCTGGGCGGGGCAGCGGTGCTGGCGGTCGCCGAACGCCTGCCCGCCGTGCAAGCCGTGGCCACCATCGGGGCCCCGAGCGATCCGGCCCATCTCGCCGGCACGCTCGAAGGGACGGCGCCCGAACTCGCCCAGGCGGAGGAGGCCCACGTCACCCTGGCGGGACGCCCGTTTCGCATCAAGCGGCAGTTGTTGGAGGATCTGCGGGGTCAGCGCCTCCGCGAGATCATCGGGCGGCTCAACCGCCCGCTCCTCATCTTCCATTCGCCCATCGACGAGATCGTGGGCATCGACCACGCCCGCAGGATCTACGAGGCCGCGAAACATCCCAAGAGTTTTCTCTCTCTCGACGGTGCCGATCACCTCCTGCTTCGCAATCCCGCCGATGCCGCCTTCGTGGGCCGTACGCTGGCGACGTGGACGACCCGGTATATCAAGCCCCCCGAAGTCCCGACCCCGACCCCCGCGGCGCTCCCGCACGGCGAGGTCGTGGTCGAAGTCGGGCCGACCGGCTTCGCGAACGTGGTGCTGGCGGGCCGGCACCGCCTGCAGGCCGACGAGCCGGTCTCGCTCGGCGGGACCGATACCGGACCGAGCCCGTACGAGTACCTCCTAGGGGGACTCGGCGCCTGCACGTCGATGACGCTCAGAATGTACGCCGACCGCAAGGGCTGGCCACTCACAGGGATCCGGGTACGCCTCACCCACGAGAAGATCCACGCCAAGGACTGCGCTGATTGCGAAACCAAGGACGGCCGCATCGACCGCATCGAGCGGACGATCGATGTGGATGGGCCGCTCGATGAGGCCCAGCTCCAACGGCTCCTGGAAATCGCCGAGCGGTGTCCGGTGCACCGCACGCTGCATTCCGAGGTGAGTGTCGCTTCCCGGCTCGGCTCGGTGGTATCCACATCAACGTCCCAGGAAGGATAACGTCACATGCCAACGCAACTCGGCTTCGAGATCAGACTCGATGCGCCGTATCAGACAGCGCTCGACCAGGTCGCCCAGGCGCTCAAAGCCGAAGGATTCGGCATCCTGACGACCATCGACGTCAAGGCGACGCTCAAGGAAAAACTGAACGAAGACTTTCGGCCGTATGCCATCCTCGGCGCCTGCAATCCTGGCCTGGCCCATCGCGCGCTTTCCCACGACGCGAACATCGGCCTGATGCTTCCCTGCAATGTCACCGTGGAGGCGCGTCCAGAGGGAGGGACCATCGTCCGGATCGGCGACCCCGATGTCATGATGCGCGTGGGCGACCTCGATCGCGATCCGGTCGTCCGCGAGGTCGCCGCGGACGCGCGCGCCCGGCTGGAACGGGCCGCGGACGCGCTCGCCAAGCTGTAAGTGGAGAGTCTTGGGTTCCTGCTCGTAGCGCTGGCCATCCTGGGGTTTGGGGTGGTGTCGGGCCGGCTGGAGCGGAGCGTGATTACGCCGCCCATGGTGTTCACCGCCTACGGGCTGGTCATCGGCACGGCGGTCCTGGGCCTCCTCGCATTCGAGATCGAGACGCCGTGGATCCACGGCCTCGCCGAGCTCACCCTGGTGTTGGTGCTGTTCACCGACGCGGCGCGCATCGATCTCGCCGCCCTGCGGCGCGAGCACACCGTTCCGGTGCGCCTGTTGGCGGTCGGGCTCCCGCTCACCATCGTCCTGGGCAGCGTGGTGGCCGCGCTGCTCTTCGCAGGAACCCTGGAACTCTGGGAGGCCGTCGCCCTGGCGGTGCTCCTGGCGCCCACCGATGCCGCCCTGGGGCAGGCCGTGGTGGCGAGCCCGCTCGTCCCGGTGCGGATCCGCCAGGCGCTCAACGTCGAGAGCGGCCTCAACGACGGCATCGTGCTCCCGGTGCTGTTGATCGTCCTTTCGCTCGCGGGCATGGCGGAACACAGCGCCAGCATCCGCTCATGGGTCGGGTTCGTGGCGCTGCAGCTCACTGTCGGCCCGCTGGTCGGCGTCGCGGTGGGGTATGGGGGCGGTCGACTGGTGGAATGGTGCGGCCGCACCGGGTGGATGAGCCACGTCTTCCAGGATCTTTCGGCGCTCGGCTTGGCCCTCCTCGCCTTCGCGGGGGCGGAACTGCTGGGCGGGAACGGGTTCATCGCCGCGTTCTGCGCCGGCCTCATCGTCGGCAATTGCTGCCGCGCCATCTGTGAGTGTCTCTACGAATTCGCCGAAGCCGAAGGTCAGCTGCTGACGCTCTTGGTCTTCATGATCTTCGGCCTGGTGATGCTCCCGATGGCCATTCAGCACTTCGAATGGCGCTTCGCGCTCTATGCCCTCCTGAGTCTGACCGTCATCCGGATGCTCCCCGTTGCCTTGAGCCTCATCGGCGCCCGGCTCCAGCCCGCCACGGTCGTGTTTCTCGGCTGGTTCGGTCCCCGCGGCGTGGCGTCGATCCTGTTCGCGCTGCTCATCATCGAGGAGTTCGCCCTCGTGGGCCAGACGCCGATCATCGCCGCCGCGGTCAGCACGGTGGCGCTGAGCATCTTCGCCCATGGAGTCACGGCGTTCCCGGCGGCGCGCTGGTATGCGGCCCATCTGGGCCAGCGCGCCCCCGATGGACGGGAGCACCACCCCGTGAGCGAGATGCCGCTCCGGCTGGGCGCCGCCACGTCGGCCGCCGCCAGCGACAAGGGCTAGTTGGCGTCGGCCGAATCTCCCAGGGCGCCGCTCCGGGCGCGTTGCCAGCCCTGCCACACATTGGGGCGGACGTCGTCCACGAAGAGCTGGAGGTGCGGGAACGGGATCTGAATGCCGGCCGCGTCGAGGGCCAACTTGCAGGCCTCGATGGTCGCGAAGTGCACCGCCCGCTCGTCCTTGGCGTCGGACATCCAGACCCGTACCAGGAGATTGACGCTCGAGTTCCCCAACTCGGTCGCAACGACGTCGGGGGCGGGGTTCTTCATGACGAGATCCAGCTCGCTCAGGGCCTCCAGAATCACCCGGCGCGCCTCCCGGATGTCCTCCTTGTAGGCGATGCCGACGGGAACATTGAGCCGCATCCGCCCGTACATGGAATGATTCACCAGCATATCGCCGATGATCTGCTTGTTGGGGAGGACCACAAACGTGTTCTCGAGCGTGCGGATACGCGTGGTACGCATGGTGATGTTCCGGACTTCACCGTACTTGCCCTGGGCGGTGGTGACCCAGTGCCCCACCTCGAACGGACGATCCCAAAAGATCAAGAACCCGGCAATCATGTTTGCGATGGTTTCTTGCGCCGCGAACCCGACGGCGATGCCGACGACCCCGATGCCGGCCAGCGCCGCCGCCACGTCGATCCCCAGCTGGCTGGCGGCCATCACGAGGCCGACGGTCAAGATGGCGAAGCGATAGACGTTGTCGACCAGGAGTGCGATCAGAGGCTTGGCGAAATTGGCTCGCTCGAGGATTTGCCGCAGGGCCGGGGCGGTGAGCCGAACCAAGACCCAGAAGACCAGCACCACGAGGACACCGGCCAGCACATTGGGAGCGATCGAGAGCGTCATCTCGAGGAGGCGGCTGGGGTCGAGAAGACTCAGGGAATCTTGCATCGAAGCTCTCCTGGGGTAGAGTCTGAGTGTCGATCGGACAAGCGCCGCCCCGAAGAGGGCGCGGGGGTGCGGGGGGCACAGGGGCCCGTGGCGGGGGGCCCGGCGCCGTCTGGACTGCAATCTCGCTTGGAATATTCACTGGGCACGCGAGCCGGGGCTACCGGCGCCGACCCGTGCCGAAGGAACGCCCCCATGGCCGAAACCAAGTTCATTCCCCTTCCAGGGTACCGCGAATACCCGCCGGCGGATATGGAGCGCCGGGCTGCGGCCTTCGCCGATGACATGGCGCGCCGCCGGACCGTTCGCCACTTTGCTCCCCGCCCGGTGCCGCGAGCGGTGATCGATCATTGTCTCCGTGCGGCGGGCACGGCCCCGAGCGGTGCCAACCGGCAGCCCTGGCACTTCGTGGTGGTCGAAAATCCCGACATCAAGCGGCGCATCCGCGAGGCGGCCGAACGCGAGGAGCATGAGTTCTACAGCACACGGGCGCCACCAGAATGGCTGGCCGCGTTGGAGCCGTTGGGCACGGACGAGCACAAGCCCTTCCTGGAAGCCGCTCCCTATCTCATCGCTATCTTCGGGGAGCGCTACGGCGTGAGCTCGGAGGGCACGTCGTTCCAGCACTATTACGTGAGCGAATCAGTGGGCATTGCCACCGGGATCTTGATTACCGCGCTCCACCAAGCGGGCCTCGTAACGCTGACCCACACGCCGAGCCCGATGCGGTTTCTCAACACCATCCTCGGTCGGCCGTCCAATGAGCGGCCTTTTCTGCTCCTGGTGGTCGGGTATCCAGCCGAGGAGGCTGTGGTCCCAGCGATTTCACGGAAGATCCTGCGCGACTTTGTGAGCTATTATTGAATCGGTGCAACGAGGAGGCTGGACATGGTCGAATTCGAGACCTCACTAGGGACCTTCACCGTCGAGCTCTACCCGGACCGGGCTCCCATAACGGCCGAGAACTTCCTGGCCTACGTCCGATCGGGGTTCTACGACGGAACGGTGTTTCATCGCGTGCTGCCGGGGTTTGTGATCCAGGGCGGCGGCTTCACGGCCGAGATGAAGGAAAAGGCCACCCGGCCGGCCATCAAGAACGAAGCCGATAATGGGGTCAAGAACAGCCGCGGCACCCTCTCGATGGCACGCACCCAAGACGTCAACAGTGCGACCTCCCAGTTCTTCGTCAACTTGGCTGATAACGCGTTCCTCGATCACGGCACGCGGGACTTCGGCTACGCAGTCTTCGCCGGGGTCGTCGAGGGCATGGATGTCGTGGATCAGATCGCGGCCGTGCGGACGAGTTCCAAGGCCGGACATGACGACGTGCCGGTCGAGCCGGTGGTCATCCAGGCTGCCCGAGAGCGGCCGGCGTGACGTCCCTGCACGGCCGCGAGACCTTCTCGAGCGGGACGCCGTGGGAGCCAGTCGTGGGCTATTCGCGGGCGGTTCGTGTGGGATCGCAGGTCTTCGTTTCCGGCACGACCGCCACCGACCCCGAAGGCCGGATCGTGGACCGCGGCGATGCGGGCGCGCAGACCAGACAGACGCTCCGCAATATCGAGGCGGCGTTGGCGGCGCTCGGGGCCGGGCTGGCGGACGTGGTTCGCACCCGGATTTACGTGGCCGATCTGGATGACTGGGAGGTCATCGGGCAGGTGCACCGGGAGTTCTTTGAGAACATCCGCCCCGCGACGAGCATGGTCGAGGTGAGCCGGCTCATGTCGCCGGAGATCGTGGTGGAGATCGAAGCCGATGCGGTGGTGCAGGAATGACCGCCCCCGCGCAGTCCTCGCCCGCTCAGCCGCGTCGTGCACCTGGCGCTTGAGATGCGGGGGCGGTGCGCGCGCCGCGACCCCGGACTCGCCCCCACCGCGGAGGCCGTCAGGTGCAGCTACGGGTGCACGTCTTGCCCTGCGTGCGCGGCCATGATCCATCGTCGCTGTCCGAACGGCGGCGGCGTGCTGGTGGCCCGGGCCCGTCGAGCGCCTCCCCGGTCATGAGTCCGGTCTCGCGTTCCCTCATCATTGGGGTGGCCGGTGGCAGCGGGTCCGGCAAGACCACCGTTGCGCGGGCCATCCGGAAGCCGCTGGGCGTGAACGCGGTGCTGCTCGATGCGGACTCCTACTACTGTGACATGTCTCATCTGTCCCTCGAGGAACGCAAGACCGTCAACTACGATCACCCCGAGGCCTTCGATGTCCCCCTCCTCGTCGAGCAACTCGAGCGACTCGCCACCGGCCAGCCGATCGACAAGCCGCTGTACGACTACGCGCGGCACGTGCGGTCTGCGACGGTGCTGCCGGTCGAGTCCAAGGACGTGATCTTGGTCGACGGCATCATGCTGTTCGCCGACGCCCGGCTCCGGCCCCTGTTCGATATCAAGGTCTTTGTGGATGTCGCCGAGGACATCCGGTTCATTCGGCGGCTCCAGCGCGACCTCCAAGAGCGGGGCCGCTCTCTGGAGAGCGTGATCGACCAGTATCTCACGACGGTGCGTCCGATGCACCTAGAATTCGTGGAACCGTCCAAGCGCTATGCGGACGTGATTCTCCCCGAGGGTGGGGACAACCGGATCGGGATCGAGATGGTCCGCGCTCGGGTGCAGCAAGAACTGCTGAACCGCCGGGTGGGCTCGGCGCCGTAACAGTCAGGCGCTCCGGATACCGTACTCCCCCTCGATCGCCGTCGTGGTGACGGGGCCGTCGGCCGGCAGGATGAACCAGAAGCTGCTGCCTCTGCCGTAGATCGATTCGGCACCGATAGACCCGCCATGCATGTTCACGAAATTCTTGCAGAGCGCCAGCCCGAGACCGGTCCCTTGCTGGTCCCGGCTCGCGGAGCTGTCCAGTTGGGTGAATTCCGTGAATAGCTCCGGCAGGTCTTCGCGTCGGACGCCGATGCCGGTATCCATCACCGAGATCCACACGACGTCCCGCGCGGCGAGACGTGACCCGCTCGAAGCGGTGCCATCGGGCACCGGCAGCGGCGCCGTGGTGCGCA
>JBFGLJ010000042.1:0-17593 GCA_041576235.1 Gemmatimonadales bacterium
GGCCGCCGCAGGGCGCGCTCACACCCATTCCGACCGCAGACAAGAAGGCGCTTGCCGATGCCGCCCTGGAGGCGGCGCGGGCCGCGGGAGCCCACTACGCCGATGTGCGCATCAGCCGCCACCTCAACGAATCGCTGCATACCCGCGAACGGCAGGTGGAGCGGATCGTCGCCAGCGAGTCGTTCGGCGCCGGCGTTCGGGTCATCGCGGACGGGACCTGGGGGTTCGCGGCCACCAACCAGGTGACCCGGGACTCCCTGGCGGAGATCGCTCGACAGGCTGTCGCGATCGCCAAGGCCAACGCCGCCCTGCAGGTAGAGCCTGTGCGCTTGGCACCGCAGCGGGGCCATGGCGAGGTGGCGTGGAGGACGCCGATTGAGCGGAACGCCTTCGAGGTGCCGGTCGGTGAGAAGGTCGACCTCCTCCTCGCGGTCAACGACGCCGCGCTGACGGCCGGGGCCAGCTTCGTCGATTCCGCGCTCTATTTCGTGAACGAGCAGAAGTACTTCGCTTCCACCGACGGCTCGTATATCGATCAAGACATTCATCGCCTCCGGCCCGATTTCTCGGTCACCGTGGTGGACCGCGAGACCGGCCGCTTCCAGACGCGCAATTCCATCGGCCAGCCGATGGGCATGGGCTACGAGTACCTCTCCGGCCGCGAGGCCGGGAAGATTCGCGGGCCGGTGACGACCCTCTACGGGCGCTATTACGACATGGTCGAAGATGCCCGCCACGCGGCGCAGCAGGCCCACGAGAAACACGCCGCGACGTCGGTCGCGCCGGGCCGCTACGATCTCGTGCTCGACCCGAGCCATCTCTGGCTCACCATTCACGAGTCGGTGGGCCATCCCCTGGAACTCGACCGCGTGCTGGGCTACGAGGCCAACTATGCGGGCACGAGCTTCGCGACCCTCGACAAGTGGCGCAGCAAGCGCTTCCGCTTTGGCAGCCCCATCGTGACATTGACCGCGGAGAAGACCGATCCCGGTTCGCTCGGCGCGGTAGGCTACGACGATGAAGGCGTAAAGACCAAACGATGGCCGCTGGTGAAAGACGGCATTCTGGTCAACTACCAGGCCACCCGGGACCAGGTCCACATCGTGGGTGAGACGGAGGGCCAGGGCTGCTCGTACGCCTCGAGCTGGAGCCAGGTGCAGTTCCAACGCATGCCCAATATCAACCTCGAGCCCGGATCGGCGCCGCTCGCCGTGAGTCAGATGATCGGTGATGTCGAGAAGGGCATCTATATCGTGGGACGGGGATCGTATTCCATCGATCAGCAGCGTTACAACTTCCAGTTCGGCGGGCAGCTGTTCTACGAGATCACCAACGGAAAGCTGAGCGGGATGCTCAAGGACGTGGCCTATCAGTCCAACACCCAGGATTTCTGGAATGCGTGCTCCCAGATTTGCGACCAGCGCGACTACCGGCTCGGTGGCTCCTTCTTCGACGGAAAGGGCCAGCCTCCCCAGGTGAGCGCCGTCTCGCATGGCACATCAACCGCCCGGTTCGACAGGATCAACGTGTTGAATACCGGAAGGACGATCTGAACATGGCCCCCATTTTCAGCGCCGTGGAGGCGCGCGCGCTGCTCGAGCGGGTCCTGGCGCTGTCGACGACGGGCTCGTGCGAAGCACGGCTGACCAGCCGGACCGGCGGCGACCTGCGCTACGCGCGCAACACCGTCACCACCAGCGGTAGCGTCGCCGATGCCACCCTGCAGGTGGAGGCACACCATGAGCGGCGGAGCGGCACCGCCTCCACCAACGAGTTCGACGATGCAAGTCTCGAACGGGTAGTGCGGCGCGCCGAGGCGCTGGCCAGGGTGTCCCCGGAGAACCCCGAGTTCGTGGACGTGCTTGGTCCCCAGTCGTACCTCGACACCACGCCGTGGTCCGACGCCACCGCCGCCATCCAATCTGAGTTTCGGGCGCGCGCGGCCGCCACCGGCCTGGCAGCCGCCAGAGACCGAGGGCTCATCGCGGCGGGCTTTCTCCAGGATCGCGCCACCGCCCAAGCGATCATGACCACCGGTGGCCTGTTTGCCTACAATCGCGAGACCCAAGTGGATTTTTCCGTGACGGCCCGGACACGGGCCGGCACCGGTTCCGGCTGGGCGAGCCGTCGGTACAACGATGTCACGCAGCTGGATGTGGCACGGGCAGCGGAGATTGCCAACGAGAAGGCCATCGCCTCGGCCGAGCCGCGCGTTCTCGATCCGGGCGAGTACACCGTGATCCTCGAACCCCATGCCTCACGGCCGCTCATTCGAAACCTGGTCTTTCAGATGGACGCGCGCTTGGCCGAGGAGGGCCGAAGCTTCCTGTCGCAGCCGGGGGGTGGCACCAAACTCGGCGAGCAGGTGCTCGGTCCAGGGATCACCATCACCTCGGACCCGACCGACCGCGCGGTCCCCACGTCGGCGTGGGCGCCCGACGGCCGCCCGCTCCGGCCCACCACCTGGGTGGAGGACGGGATCATTTCCGGCCTGCACTACTCGCGCTTCTGGGCTGCGCATCGAGGCGTCGAGGCCGTTCCCCGCCCGAGCCACATCATCATGGCCGGCGGAACCGCATCGCTCGCGGACCTCATCCGGGATACCGAGCGGGGCGTCCTGGTCACCCGCACATGGTACATTCGCACGGTGGATCCACAGTCGTTGCTCTACACCGGGCTGACCCGGGACGGGACTTTCTTGATCGAGAAGGGATCGGTGCGGCATGCGATCAAGAATTTCCGTTTCAATGAGAGCCCCATTACCATGCTCCAGAACGTCGATGCCATCGGCCGTCCGATCCGTACCGGCAACGACCTGATTCCCCCGCTGCGCATCGCAACCTTCAACTTCTCGAGTCTCTCCGATGCGGTGTAGCCCACGAACGATCGTCGCCACCGGTGCCGCCCTCCTGGTCCTGTCCGTCGGCCTGTCCGAGCTCGACGCCCAAGCCCGCCGTGGCCGCGCCCCTAACACCTTTGACCGGACCGCCGAGGTGGGCGTGCGTGGGGGATATGATTTCGATGCCGAGGACTGGTCCATTGGGGGCCAGGGCAGAATTCCCATCGCCCGGATCATCGAGGTGTTGCCCAGCGGTGATCTGTACTTGGTGGACAACGGGACGGCTTTCCAGCTCAACCTCGACCTGGCCGTGCCGCTTGCGCCGCGGGGGGCGCTCTATGGAGGCGGGGGGGCAGGCTTCTTCCTCCGAGATCCAGGCGTCCCCGGAGTGAGCACGTCCACGGATGTCGGCCTCAACCTTCTCGTCGGCTTGGAGCCGGGGCGGCTGAGGCGATCACGCATCCGCTGGTTTGCCGAGGCCCGGTGGTTCCTCGTGGAGGGCAACAACCCCTTCCGGCTGGTGGCCGGGCTCAACTTCCCGATCGGCGGGGGGAGGGGACGCTAACCTAGAGACTCGGGATGGCGATCATCACCCGGCCATCGACGGCCACGGCTCCTTCAGGAAACGCGAGCAGCGGGTTGATGTCGAGTTCGTGGATCTCCGGGTGATCGCTGGCCAGTTGGGAGACGCGGAGTAGGACCTCCTCGAGGGCGCCGAGGTCGGCAGGAGCCTCGCCCCGGATACCGCTGAGAACGGCGAATCCCCGAACCTCCCGAACCATGTCTTGGGCATCCACCTGGTCGAGAGGTGCGATCCGAAACACCACGTCCTTGAGGGCTTCGACCAGAATCCCTCCCAGCCCGAACATGACGAGCGGGCCGAACGACCCTTCACGTGACACCCCGACGATCGTCTCCCGACCGCCGGCCACCATGCGCTGCACCAGCACGCCGGTGATGTCCGCGTCCGGCCGGGCCTCGCGCACCCTGGCCGAGA
Organism: Gemmatimonadales bacterium; assembly: GCA_041576235.1. Lineage (GTDB taxonomy): Bacteria > Gemmatimonadota > Gemmatimonadetes > Gemmatimonadales > GWC2-71-9 > JABDII01. Next base: position 3,837 of record JBFGLJ010000042.1, read on the forward strand.
TGCGGTCGAATCCGGTACCAACCGCCGGCGCGTCCGCCCGGGCGAGTAACACGCCGCCGACATCGGTTTTGTGGATGACGTCGGGCGAGACGACTTTCATCGCGACCGGGTAGCCGAGCTCGTCGGCCACGGCGACCGCCTCCTTGGCGGTGACGGCAAGCCGCGCAGGCGCGACAGGGATGCCGTAGGCCATAAACAGATCCAGGGTGTCGAGTTCGCTCAGCTTCGCCATCCCGGCGGCCAGGGCCCGGTCGATGATGGTCCGGGCGCGTCCGTGATCGACAGGGAGGGTCGGCGTGTCGCCGCTGGGGCGCTCCTTCCATTCCCGGTATCGGCAGAGGGCGGCCAGGGCTCGGGCCGCCGACTCGGGGAAGATGTACGCCGGGATGCCGGCCTCGTGCAGTTCGGCTTTGCCTTGGGGCAAGCCTTCGCGGCCCATGAGGACGGCCAGGATCGGTTTCTCGGCGTGCACGGCCCCGATGTCGGCGATCGCCTCGGCGACGTCTTCCTGTTTGATGCCGAGCGGTGGTACGAAGATCGCCATGGCGGAATCGACATTGGGATCGGAGAGGAGGGCATCGAGCGCCGCGCGATAGCCCTCCGGTTTGGCGGAGGCGATCATGTCGAGCGGATTCCCGATGGACGCTTCCTCGGGGAAATGCGGCCGGAGCTTGTCGAGGGTGGCACGGTCGAGGGTCGGGATGTCGAGCCCGTGGATGGCAAGGGCATCCGCGGCCAGGATCCCGGGGCCGCCGGAATTGGTGAGCACCGCCGTGCGCCTACTCTTCGGCAACGGTTGTCCGCTGAAGGCCATGGCGAGGTCGAACATTTCTTCCACCGACCGGGCACGGAGCACGCCCGATTGCTCCATGAGTGCGTCGACCGCGGTATCGCTTGCGGCGAGGGCTCCGGTGTGGGACGAGGCGGCCCGCGCGCCGACGGCCGAACGGCCGGACTTCACCACGATGATCGGCTTGTGTTTGGAGATGCGTGAAGCGATCGAGAGGAAGTTGCGCGGGTTCCCGAAGTTCTCGACGTACATCAGGATAGTGTCGACCGTCTCATCGTGTTCCCACTGGAGGAGCAGGTCGTTGCCGCTCACGTCCGGCTTGTTCCCCATCGAGACGAATTGCGATATCCCGATGCCGTACTCGCTGGCATAATCGAGCACACTGAGCCCCATGGCGCCCGATTGCGAGACGAAGGCCAATCGGCCGAACGGCGGCCAACTCGGGGCGAACGTCGCATTCATCGAGTACGCGGGGTTCGCGTTCAGGACGCCCATGCAATTGGGACCGACCATGCGCATCTCGTAGCGCCGCACCAGCTTCATGAGTTCTCGCTCGCGCTCGGCGCCTTCGCCGCCCACCTCGCGGAAGCCCGCTGAGATGACCACCAGGCCCTTGACGCCGTGTTGCCCACACTCCTCCGCCACCCGGAGTACCGCCTGCTTGGGAACTACAATGACGGCCAGATCCACCGGCTCGGGAATGGCCCCGACGCTGGGATAGGCCTTGACGGAGTGAATGGCGTGCGCGCTCGGGTTGACGGGATAGACCGCGCCGGTAAACCCGCGGGTAATCAGATTGGCCAGGATCTCGTGGCCGATGGTGTTGGGAGATCGGGAGGCGCCGACGACGGCGATGGCTCGGGGCTTGAGAATGGAGTCCAGGGCGTTGGGCATACGCGCTCAGCGATGACGGTGGCTTCCGGTTCGTCGGCTCCCTCGGCGAGGAATATATACCTCCCTCACGCCTTGGAATCGCCGGCGATGCGGCCGCCAAGGGCGCCCGTCAGATCCTGCCCGGTGGGACTCTGGAAGACCCGTAGGTCGAATTGCGGCACGATGGCGAGGATGTGGTCGAAGATGTCCGACTGCAGGCTCTCGTAGGGCGCCCACCGGGTGTCGCTCGAGAAACAGTAGACCTGGAGCGGCAGTCCATGGGCGGTGGGCTCGAGTTGCCGAACGATGAGCGTCATGTCGTCGTTCACACGGGGGTGATGGCGCAGATACTCCGCCAGATAGGCCCGAAGGGTTCCGATGTTGGTCAGGCGCTTCACATTCGAGACGATCTCCGCGTCCCCAACCTGGGTCGCGTTGTACTCCGCCAGTTTCTCGCGCTTGGCTTTCACATAGTCTTCCAGGAGTTCGAACCGTTCGAAGCGATCGATATCGCTCTGCTCGAGAAAGCGAATCGAGGTCATGTCGAGGTAGAACGCCCGCTTGATGCGCCGCCCTCCCGATTCCTTCATGCCCCGCCAATTCTTGAACGACTCGCTGATCAGCTTGTGTGTAGGGATGGTGGTGATCGTCTTGTCCCAATTCTGCACCTTGACGGTATGAAGCGCGATGTCGATCACATCCCCGTCCGCCCCGAAGGCCGGCATCTCGATCCAGTCGCCGAGGCGCACCATGTCGTAGCTCGACAACTGAAGGCTGGCCACGAACGACAAGATGGTGTCTCGAAAAATCAGAAGCACCACCGCCGTCATGGCCCCAATGCCGCCCAAGAGCCCCAGGGGCGATCGCCCCGTGAGGGTGGCGAGGATGACCACGCCACCGAGCAGGTAGATGAAGAGCTTGGCGAGCTGGATGTGTCCCTTGATGGGCCGGCCGTCCGCGAGCCTGCTGGCGTCATAGATCGCCTGAACCGCCGACAGGAGGGCGCCGACCGCGAGCAGCAGTACGATCGCCAGCGCGACCAGGCCGACCCTCTCGACCCCATTCACGAACCCCGGAGGCAGGCCGGGCACCAGCTGGAGCCCCCAGTAGATGGCCAGGACCGGCGCCAGGTAGGCCAGACGCCGGAAGACCCCGGCCTCGAGCATGCGGTCGTCCCATTCGACCGACGAGCCTCGCACCATCCGGGTCACCACCGCGAGGAGCAGGCGCTTGGCCGCGACGTATCCGACGTACGCCAGCAGTCCCAGCACGAGGAGTCCAATCACCTGAGCCCAGCCGGGGTGGGTGGAGAGCCACTCCCGAATCGTGTTCACCGCCGCGGACGACTGAACCATTTGAAGCATGGGGTGTGAATCCCTTCCGTGGTGTGCGTCATCTCAATCTATCCGCTCGACGCGGTGAGGCGAGCACGATGATTGCCCTGGCGCGGCCGCCCCAATCCGTCTAGCCTTCGCGGCATGACGCCTTGGGTGACCCGGCTGCTGCTCGCCAACATTGCGCTGTATTTTCTGAGCCGCGCGATGCCGATGGTCTGGGTTGCCTTGTTGCTCGTGCCCAAGGCGGTGGTGGTGCGGCCCTGGACGCTCATCACCTACATGTTCCTCCACGCTGACTTCTGGCACCTCGCCTTCAACATGCTGGGCCTCTACTTCTTCGGCCCACGGCTCGAGCTTCGTCTCGGCGGGCGCTCCTTCTTGTGGCTCTACTTCTTGAGCGGCCTCACCGGCGCCCTCCTGTCCGTGTTCTTTACGCCCAATGCCAGCGTGGTCGGCGCCTCGGGAGGCGTATTCGGGGTGTTCCTTGGCTTTGCGCTGTTCTGGCCTCGGGAACGAGTCTTCATCTTCGGGGTCCTTCCCATGGAAGCCTGGCTCCTCGTGGCCATGATGACGGCGCTCGCCCTGTTCGGCGGCTTCACGTCCGCTCAGGGAGGCGTGGCGCACTTCGCCCACCTCGGCGGCTTCCTCGGCGCCCTGGCCTACCTCAAGATCCTCGAGCGCTTGTCTCCCGCCCGCCGCTTCAAGCGAAAAGCCGTGAGCGCGCCGCGGCGAACCGCGGGCGTCGGTGCCAGCATCGGCCGGGTCGGCACCGGAGACCGAAGCGACCTGGAGCGCTGGTCGCGGATTCCGCGCACGGGCATGCACGAGGTCAACCGCGCCGAAGTCGACCGGCTGATGGCCAAGATCGCCACCGAGGGCGTCGCCAGCCTAAGCGACAGCGAGCGTGCCTGCCTGGACCGGTTCAGCCCGGACTGAGACAGGCCGCCCGGTCGCCAGTCATTCCTCCCCGATGTACGCGTCGGGAATGGGCAGATCCGGGTACTCGGGCTGCCAAAAGATGGTCACCACCCACCACCGACCGCCTTGGTAGAGCAGCTGAAAACTGTTGATGCCCCGCATGAAGGGATCGGGGTCGTCCGCCTTGAAGCGGGATTCGTAGCTGCTGAAGGCGTGGACGATGTTGCCGTAGCGCTCGGTCCGCCTGCCGATTTCCTGCTCGAAGAAGCCCCGAGCCTCGAGCTGCGCGCCCGCCCGCTCGATGTATTCCTCGACGGTCCAGACGCGGTGCTCGGTGTTGCCGGTCTCGCGGTTGCGGAAGGTGGGAATGAGCCTCGCGCCGTCGATATGGAGCGCTCGGAACCGGTCCCAGTCGCGGGCCTCGCCGGCCGGACCGGAGATCACGTCATAGACCGCAGTGAGGATGGCATCGACCGAGGCGACGTCGGCCTGATCGGGCTCCGCCACTGACGCCGGATCCTGAGCACCCAGCGGAACGAGGACAACGGTCAGTCCGGTTACCAGGGTGGCGACGCTGGAGACGAGTCGGCGGAAGACGTCCGGCATGGCGGTTCCTCATGAGGGGGGACGTGAAGCGAGAGGCGTCCGGCCAGCCCTACGCGCTCCGGTGGCCCACGGATTCGAGTGCACCTAACAAGAAAAGGGTGACCGGCCCTGCCGACCACCCCTTTCGTGCAGCCACCCGATGCCTCAGTTGGGCGCGTGCACCGTCGGCCCCCCGTAGTGTCGGTTGCGACCGATGGCCGGGCCGCTCTCCAGCACCAGCTCATTGTTCATCTGCGCCACGAACTGCTGGATCGAACCCGGAAACGGCTGGGTGCGGCCGTTCTTCCCGAATGGATCGGTGTACCAAATGGTGGGCCCTTCTTCGTTGGTGATCCGATTGCTGTTCACGTCGACGAAGCGCTCCACCCCGTCGAACGCCGACTGGGGGTCATCGAACATCACACCGAGGAGGGTCCCGCCGGCGGTGGACGTCTCACACAACGAATTCTGGGCGTAGTCTCCATTGGCCTCCACCTCGTAGCAGGCATCGATGGGACGGCCCACCGCGTTGGGCATGGCGGCGTCGTAGAAGCGGCTCGGGTGCAGCACCTGGTAATAGGGATTGATGCTGGCGATCCGGCTGCCGCCCTCGGTGCGAATGCTCTGGGAAATCTGCCAACTCTCCCGGAGACTGGCGCTCATGTCGGAGGATTGGCCGTCCGGCCTGAGGAAGTGCTCGTCGATGCAGTTGCGATCGGGGAGGATCCGCTCCCCCCCGCCCGACGGTGAGTTGAGGGGGGTCGGCGGCCCCACGGTCACGTGGACGTTCCGGTCGCAGGTGCGGACGAATTCCCCGGGCTCCCCGATGGCCGCCATGAAGGTCAGGTGCATCTCGGTGCCGTCGTTGCACCGGATGTGATAGACCAGTTCATGGAGATTGTTGGTATAGGCGTCCTTCGAGTGAGTGCCTTGGTGCAGCTTGGTCAAGAGGTCGCAGGTAATCCGCAGCGAGGCCGAGGCCGCTCCGCTCACCAGCCGCATCTCCATGTTGTTTTCCCACTCGACCTTGTGCCCGACATGGTCTTCGTGGCGGGGATTGTTGGGATCGTAGATGTCCAGGGCCTCGTTGGCGTGCCCAAAGGGAATGTCGCCGAGGGCGCGGTAGAGGTTCGAGCCGCGGGGATCGCGGCCATGCTCGTGACCGAACGAGCAGCCGGTGGCCGCATGGACCGGCGGATGCCACGTCGGGTAGACCTGCCGGTCGGGTCCCACCACCGAGTACGTATCATGCGTCGCCTTGGCGCACTCACCGGGACCGGGCGTCCACGTGCCGTACGACGTGGCGAAGCCGATCGGGTCGCCCGGACCGCTCGTCTGACCGAACTCCTCGGTACACGCAGCCGCAACGAGGAGCGCAGCCACCGAGGCCACGATCGCCCGCCCACGGGTCGACCGATCAGAACTCTTGGACCGCACCCACATGAGATCCTCCTTCTTCAAACGTCGATCCGGCCGGCGTCCGCTGGGAGCCGACCGGGCATAGTGCAATGCCTTGCATAGACTTACGAGATTCGAACTGTGCTAAACTGCCCGACACGGCCGCCCCACTCCGTGACGGCCGTCACACCAGTGGGCCGCCCGTTAGTGCCAAGTCATGCCCAGCCCGATCTGAAACAGGCTGAGCCGAGTGTCGCTGGCGCCGGCAATGGGGCTGCCGTTGAAGTTCCGGTTCCCCTGCATTGACATGGTGCCGTTCACGAACGGGAGGAGCGACGTGTTCTTCCCAATCTGGAACTCATACCCGAAGCCGATCTGCGCGCCAAATGCCCGCGACGTGAGGGCGTCCGCGTCGTCGTCCACGCGGTCGCTGATGATGCCGAGCCCGCCCTTCAGGAACCACGGCCCGCGGTTGGGGTACCAGAGACCCACGGCCATGAGGGACCCCATGGCCCTATCAATCCCGTCTGCGCTCTTCATCCATCCCTGCCCTTCCGCGCCAAGCAGAAAGCCAGGATTGATGGTCGTGCCGAGGCGGAAATACGCCGTGTAGGATGACTGATGATCGCCGACACAGATCTCGCAGCCGGTCTTCGCGTACCCCGCGCCGAGTCCGAACCCGAACCAGAATCCCTGATTGAGCGCGCTCTGCGCGGGGAGTGAAGAAGGCACGGCCAACAAGACGGCGGCCAGCGCGGTGACGGAAGCTGAAGAACTGAGACGCATGCTGTCCTCGCGTCGTGAGTACGGGCAGTCGGGGCAGAGGGGGGGGTGATGCCCCCGGAAACCGGTACGAAACGGGCAGAATCCGTGCCCTAGAAGGGCTGCGCCCGCGCAACAGCGGCCGCATCCCGTTGTGCGGGCGGCAGCTATCGCGGGGGATTCGATGCCGTGCTGGGGGCTCGATGAGGATGGAGTCGACAGTCGAGGCATGCGCACGTCAGGCGAACCGCCAGGGGCCGCCCCTTGATCACCCCCCCAAAGCGCGCCACCATTGCACAACCTTGCAGTCGGAGTGCCATATCGTGCAGGCGTCATCGGGCAGGCCGGGCAGCATGCGTCTCACCGTCGTCATGATCGGAAGCCTCGTCCTCACGGGGGCCGCCCTCGCGGCGCGGGCGCTCGTCAAGGCGGACCACGGCGCCGCCTCGCCATTGCCCGCGCCCTACGTCCTGGTGCTCGGCATCGCTCAAGACGGCGGCGTGCCCCAGGCCGGGACCAAGCCGGATGCGCGAACACCACTCACCCGGCACCGGGTGGTCTCCCTTGCCATCGTCGACCCGGAGACGAACGAGCGGTGGTTGCTCGAGGCCACCCCCGACCTCAAGGAGCAGCTCCGCACCCTCGACAGCGTCGCTCCCGTGCCGGACGCACCGGGACTCGCGGGCATCTTCCTCACGCACGCCCATATGGGGCATTACACCGGGCTCATGTACCTGGGACACGAGTCCATGGGGGCGCGCGGGGTGCCGGTGTACACCATGCCCCGCATGGGCGCCTATCTCGAGACCAACGGTCCATGGAGTCAGTTGGTTAGCCTGGGCAACATCGAGCTTCGACCGCTCGAGGCCGATGTGCCGGTCGAACTCAACCCACGGCTCGCCGTCACCCCCATCCCGGTGCCGCACCGCCAGGAATACTCCGAGGTGGTGGCCTTCCGCGTACGCGGTCCCGAGCGCGCGGTGCTCTTCGTTCCGGACATCGACAGCTGGGACGCGTGGGACGACGTGGCGGGCAGGCGCCGACTCGAATCCGAACTCGCCCGGGTGGACGTGGCCTACCTCGACGGCACCTTCTACGCCGACGGCGAGGTCCTGGGTCGAGACATGTCGAGCTTTCCTCATCCCAGGATCACAGCCACCATGCGGCGCCTGGCCGCCCTCCCGGCCGCCGACCGCGCCAAGGTCCGGTTCATCCATATGAACCACACCAACCCCGCGCTCGACTCCACCCACCCCGCTCGGGCTGCCATTCGAGAAGGAGGGTTTCACGTGGCCCGGGAACTCGAACGAATGCCCCTCTAAGTCATTGCCGAATCATGTAGTTGCAATGGAAGGTCTCACCTTGAAACAAAGCCCGAGGCCACGACGTAGGGCCAGACAACGGGGAGGAGGATCATGACGGCATTGGCTGCGCACGCTGGACGCACCGTGGAGCACCTGATTCGCATCGGGCTGGGTGACGTGCATGAGGCGAGCGATCTGGTGGAGCGCGGGCTCCGGGTCTTGTTACCCAGGCTGCCACGGCGCGCGCCCGCGGTCGAGCGGCCGGAGTACCTCCTGTTCGACCCCAAGGGACAGCGGGTCGGCGTCATTCCGGCTCCCGCCGGGCAACCCATCTTCGGCGCCAACCAGCCGACCCTCTTTCTCCGCCGCCACCCCGGCTAGTCGATCGCCTGCCAGGCTCCTGCCCTCGGCCTCGTGAGCCCACCCGCTATATTCGCTCTCCAGACTTCGGACCCCTCGTCACCCGTGGAGCGCGAGCATGAGTCGATCCTCGAGCGCGCCTGGCGCGTCGCTCCTCAAGCTGTGGCAACGATTGGCCAAGTACCCCGGAGGTCCCTGGCTCTTCAGCCGCCTGTTGGGGCATCGGGTGCCGTATACCGGGAGCATCGCACCCAGGGTCAGGACCCTCGAGCCCGGACGGGCCCTGGTCGAACTGCGTGACCGGCGGCGGGTCCGCAATCACCTCGACTCGATTCACGCCATCGCGCTGGCCAACCTCGGCGAAGTGACCAGCGGGCTGGCGATGCTGGTGGGTTTGCCGGCGCACATCCGCGGCATCGTGACCGATCTATCGATCGAGTACCTGAAGAAGGCGCGCGGGACCCTGACGGCGGTGTGTACGACCGAGGTCCCCGAGGTTGGCGACACGATCGATCACCTGGTGTCCGCGGACATCCGCGACGCGGCCCAGGATCTGGTGGCGCGGGTCAGGGTCAACTGGCGTCTGAGCCCGTTCTCGTGATGAGGATTGGCGCGGAGCGGAGCGAAAGGGGATCACGATGACCGGAGCCGCAGTGGGGGCCGCGGGCGGCGCCGAGGCCGCCGCGGCCGTTGCCCAAGCGATCAAGGCATCGGGGGCGATCGTCCGGCTCGAGCCGGCGGAGTTCCAGAAACTCCTCCACCGGCATGATGCCCCGCTCATCGTCGAGGCGCTCGGCGGGTTCCGCAAGCGGACCCGCCAGTATCTCACCAGCTACAAGGGCCTCGTCTTCTACACCAAGACCAAGGACCGAATCGTTCTCCCGTCGCGGGCCGAGGTCGTGCTGGCCAAGAAGATCTGGATCCCGGCGTAGCCGCTACCCCGTCGGCGCGCCGGCGGGCACCACGCCGAACTCCGAGACGTGGAGATCGAGGCGATGATTGACGCGGAGACCAAACACACCATCCACGTCCAGCTCGCCCGCCCCCCGCCCCCGCGGCCGCGTGGCCACCGCCTCGCCGTTCACGAGGAAGCGGACCTCCTTCGCGGACGCCTCGACCGCGAGCGTCATCGGGTTGCTGCCCCCCTCGGCGAAGGTCACCGCGATCGCCGGATGCGCGGTCCAGGGCTGGATCGTCGCCGTCTCCGCGCCCGACCGGCGCTTGATCAGATACTCGCCCTTCTCGCGTATCAGGAAATAGACGTAGGCTTGATCCCCGCCTGACAGCTTCTTCCCGCCAACGAAGATCCCATAGGCCTCGCCGTGCTGCGTCGGCGTCATCTGGATGAAGGTGGCGTGGGCGCGAAACGCCCCGTCGATCGAGAGCGCCGGATTGTACACGATGGCAGCCGGCCCGGTGGTCACGTGGAATCCGGGCTCCATGACTCGGAAGTCGATCGCCGCCGGATCGGCATCGGCTCGGTCCGGCCGGATGGCCCAGCCCTCAGGAAGCACCGTCTCCGCCGCGGGTGGTGTCTCGGCGCCCGCTTCGACGGCCTCGGCGGCCGGTGCTCGGTCGCCGGGTTGGCACCCCGACGCCGCCGCAACCAGGAGGCCGAGTGCCACGATGAGTCTTCCAGTCGTTTGCATGGGAGCTCCATAGGGGAGGTATTAGCTTTGGCGTAGTCAGCGTGGCGGAATGTATTCGGCCCGCCAGTCCCCTGCTAGCACTGCACCGGATCTAGGAGTGCTTGGCGTGTCCGTTCCAAACCTCTCATTCGAAATCACCCTCCCTTCCTGGGTCCAGGCCACGGTGGACTGGGACCACCGGTATCGGACGGACGAGGAGCGCATGCAGTTGGCCATCGTGCTGTCTCGCGCCAACGTCATCCACCGGACCGGGGGGCCCTTTGGCGCGTGCATCGTGGTCGAAGACACGGGAGAATTGGTGGGTGTGGGGATCAACAGCGTCGAGCGGCTCAACAACGCGACCCTTCACGGCGAGATGGTGGCCTACATGGTGGCCCAGCATCGCCTGCAGTCGTTCTCATTGGCCGCCCCTGGGATGCCGCGGCACACCCTGGTCTCCTCGTGCGATCCCTGTGCGATGTGTTTGGGGGCGGTGCTGTGGAGCGGGGTCCATAAAGTCGTGACCGGAGCCAGTCGCGAGGACGCAACCAGCCTCGGGTTCGAAGAGGGACCAGTCTTCCCGGAATCGTATGCCTATCTCGAGGACCGCGGCATCACCATCGTCCGTGAGGTCCTGCGAGCCGAGGCCCGCGCCGTGTTGGAGCTCTATCGCGAGCGCGGCGGCAAGATCTACAACGCATGAGTAGGGGCGGTTCGAGGCGCCGCGCGCCCCTCGATTACCGCTTCCCCTCCACGGGCTTGGTCCACCGTTCCGAGCCGGCGACCTGATCGATCAAGCGCTCGAGCGCCGTCAGGGCACGCGGGACATCGGCACATCCGTAGTCATGTTCCACCCGCCAGAACGCTCCTGCGCGCCTGAGCGAGGTCACCGCCGACGGGGCGTCGCTCACGTAGGTGGAACACGTGGGCTCGCCGTAGCTATAGCGGGCCGGGAGGGTGTCATAGCCCACCCGCTCGAACTCGACGAGCAGCCTCTCGACATCGCCCACGGAGATGGTGGCGGAATCCGCTCCCGTCGTGCCCACATGGGCCCTGCCCGCATAGCGCACCAGACCGGTTCCCAACACGGTGAGCCCGTACACGGGACAGGTGCCGTAGCACGGCCCCCGGTCGAGGGTGATCACCACATCGTCGAGCGGCACCACAGCGTCCGTTGGGGGCGCCCCAGTCTGCATCCTCGTGGTGCAGCCGGGGACCAGCACGGCACCGATCGCCAGCATCAGCAGAAGACGCGAGGCCGACATCAACGGCCCGGGACCGGGGTGCGGCGGGTGGCGCTCCGCACGCCATCGGACGCCGTCAACTCCAATTCGCGAGCCGAGGTCCGGATCGTGGCCGCACCGCCCCGCGCAAAGGAGAGGATCTCCCCGGAGGCCGGATCGCGGACTAGCACCATCGGGGTGCGCCGGTGATCCCAGCGCACGAGCACCCGGTCGGGTCCGCGTGCCTCCACCGCCGGCTGTTGCAGGACCGGAGCCTGGGCGGCGGGGACTGGCGCGGTCGCTCGAACCGCCGGCATGCCAGCTGGGGGGGGGCCGGTGACGGCGATGCGAGCCGGCAGGCGTTGGCCGTGATCCAGGGGAACGGCGAAGGCGAAGTGCCCCTCGCCCGCCGCACCATCGGGAACGGACACCGGGTCGAAGGAAAGGGTGAACACGAGGCCGCCGCTCTCGTCCGTGCCGTCGATCGCATACCGGCCGGGCCGGCTCGGCAGCACCGGCCGCCCTGGGATTTCGAAGGCCGGCTCGAGCTCGATCCGACCGTTGCGCACCCGTCCCCAGACCAGGAGCACTCGGGCGCTGGTCTGCGCCGGTTGGGCCCCACCGAAGCTCGCGGAGATGTGGGCCAAGACATTGGAATAGGTGTAGTCACTGATCCAATCATTGGGGCAATACCCCATGACGTCCGGCGTCGACGGATCCTTGAGCGCGCCGGCGGATCGATCGTAGCCGTAGACCCCGATGACCCCACCCGGGTACGGATATGACGCCTCCGGGTTCGGAGCTCCGCCGCACGGCGCGTGGCCGCGCCCCCAGTTGTGGCCGAGTTCATGGGCGGCGATCTCGCTGCCGCTGGGGAGGTGGTCCCAGCCCACCGCGGCCTTCCCCGGCACGTAGCCGATGCCGGCGATACCGCTCGAATAGTCCACCCGAACCACGCCGTAGTAGTACCGTGAGCTGCCGTCGGCCGTCCGGAGGGCGTTGATTTCGCTCAAAACCCGGCTCCAGGTGCCGGTCGCGTTGTCGCGTTCGATGGGAATCGTATCGGAGTAGGTATACGGTGCCCGCACATCCGCGTCGTAGGCCACCAGGGGGAAGATTTTCTCGGTCTTGGCCAGGAATTGGTCCGTGTTGGCACCGGTGACGTTTCCGGTCAGCCCGTTGATACTTTGTTCGACCGGAATGAAGCGGACCATGAACGTATTGATGGTGCGGACGTCCATGACCGCCGGGGTCCCCGAGGCCGGGAATGCATTGTCGGCTTCGTCTTGCTCGATCACGGCATCGCTCGGGTCGACGTCGGCTAGGATCTCGAGATTCGGTTGGATCAGCGAGGCCGGAAGATCCAGATTCCACGACGCGGTCAGGTCACCCTCGTCGACTGCAGTGGGCACCGAAGCCTCGGGGGCCGGGATGGTGAACGTGTTGGTCAGGACGCCATTGTCATAGAGCCGCACACGGACGTCGGGAGTCTCGCTGTTGGCTTGGTTGGCCTGGACGAACACCCGGAGAAAGCCATCGCGCCCCGCAACCAGCGGGACCGCGCCGTCGTAGGTCTGCACGCTCTGGGTGACATGCACCCCGTCGATGCTCAGGTTGAGCGTCGCCGGGCCGGCCGCCGCATACGAGACCGCTGCGGATGCAGTGGCCCCTGGATCGACCTGGACCGATTGGCTGGCCGGGTTGGGAACATAGGTGATGACTCCATCTGACACGTTGCGAGCATCAATCGTGTACGGGCCGGCCGCTATGTTGGTGAGGGTGCTCGACGCCGTGAGCGCGGCGGAATAGCCGGGGGCGGTCACGGTGACATCGGCGTCGGTGCCGCCCGGAAGCCCACTGATGGTCACGTCCAGACTGCCGCTCGAGAGCGCGTAGTCCACCCCCACCGCCCGGGCCGTGAGGGAGGCGGTGACGGCGACGTCCTGGCTGGCCACTGCAGGCTCGTACGTGTTGTTGCCCGATACAACGATCGCCGCGGCGACGGTGTACGTGCCGGGCTCGAGGTGGGGGAGCATCACATCCTCGGTGACGGCAGTGGTGTAGCCCCCGCTTCCCGACACGGTGATGTCGCCCGGTGTTCCCACCGGGAGACCGGTGACGGTGATGGCCATGCTTCCGCTCGCCAGGGCATAGGTGACCGAGACGCTCGTGGGGGTGGCTCCCGCGGCAACGGTGATCTGCTGCAGCGCCGTCGTCGGGGCATAGGTCGCGGCAACATCGCTCACCGGTGCGGCCGATACGGCATACAGTCCCGGCGCGAGGTCCGGAACGGTCTCGGTCCTGGTCAGCGTCTTGGTGAACGCGCCGGGGCCGGTCACCGTGATCGCAGCGTCCTGCCCGCCAGCGAGCCCGGACACCGTGACCGTGAGGCTTCCGGTCGACGGGCCGGTGATCTCCTCGCCTCCGCAGGCTCCCACCAGCGCTGCCGCGAGGATGACCCACACACGGGCCCGAGGTCCGCGTCGCCACGCGTGGCGTGGCCTCGTCTTTCGTTCACAAGCGCGGAAACTCATTGGCACGGGTCGGGTCTCTCCTCCGGAGCATGGCGTGATGCGCGA
>JBFGLJ010000043.1:0-17545 GCA_041576235.1 Gemmatimonadales bacterium
ATCAGGTTGTGGTGGTCGTGGGCCACGGTGCCGGCGATGGCGCCGCGCTCGAGGCCCATGCCGGTGACGAAGCCGAGCCCGGTGGTGCCGGCGCGGCCGTGGCGCTCGATGACGGCCATCTTCAAGAGATCGCGGCCGGGATCGGCAACGGCCAGCCCGTTGGCGGTGCTGACCTCCATGGCGAGGCTCCGGGTCACGATCTGGTCCGGGACGACGCCGATGACCCGCGCGGTCGTGCCGGCCGCCGGGATATCGAGGCTCACCCGGTCCCACTTCACGTGCACCGTGTTGGCCGGCGGGGTGCGGGTCGCAGACGTCGCCTTCCCTCTCCCACCGGCGCCGTCGACCATGGCCCCGTCCTCGGCCACAAGCGTCCCGCCCACGTACACCATGGCCGCGCGGGGCGACTCGAGATCGGCGAACACCATCAGGTCGGCTCGGCGCCCCGGGGTGACGGCACCGCGATCGTCGAGCCGGAAGTGCTCCGCCGGGTTGAGCGTCGCCATGCGGATGGCGGTGAGCGGCGGCACCCCGGCCGCGATGGCCATCCGCACCATGTGATCGATGGAGCCGCCCGCATCATCGAGCAGGTCCGACGGCTGGCGGTCGTCGGTCGCGAGGCAGAGGTGCCGCTCGTTCTCCTGGGTCACCAACGGCAAGAGGGCCTCGAGGTTCCGGGCGTTGGTGGCCTCGCGCAGGTAGAGCGTCATCCCGAGCCGCAGCTTCTCCCGGGCCTCCTCGACGGTGGTGCATTCGTGGTCCGACGTGATGCCTGCGGCGACGTACGCGCAGAGCTCCTTGCCGGTGAGCCCCGGGCAGTGGCCATCGATCACCCGGTCCTGGAACGCCGCGATCTTGGCGAGCACGCCTTCGTCTCCGAACACCACGCCCGGGAAGTTCATGACTTCGGCCAGGCCGAGCACCGCGGGCTCGTCCTTGAGCCGGGCCAGGTCCTCGGCCGTGAGCGTGGCCCCGGACGTCTCCATGTGGGTGGCCGGCACGCAGGACGAGGCGTTGACGAACATGGTGAAGGGCGCGTCCCGCGCGTCGTCCAGCATGAATCGGATGCCGTCGAGGCCCATCACGTTGGCGATCTCGTGGGGATCCGTGACCACGGTGGTGACGCCGTGCGGCACGATGGCGCGGGCGAATTCGCTGGGCGGCACCATGGCGCTCTCCACATGCACGTGGGCGTCGATCAGGCCGGGGCAGACGAACCGGCCGTCCAGATCGACCGTGGTGTTGGCCCGATAGTCCAGGCCGTGGCCCACGCCCACGATATGCGCCCCCGCGATGGCGATGTCGGCGGGATGGACCTCGCCCGACACCACATTCACCAGCTGGGCGTTGGTCAAGAGCAGGTCGACCGGTCCATCGCCGCGGGCCCGCGCGATGCGGGTGGCCAGAGTGGCGTTGCTCACGGGGTCTCCGGAGAGTCGTGGGTGACGTGGTATTCCCTACAACCTACACCGCCTCCCTTTCCACCGCCCCGTCGCCGGTCGTCAGTCATCGGTCCTGCCGGGTGGCAGACGCACCACTCGATGTGGAGAACCGACACTCGTCAGGCATGAGTCCTCAGGGTACATTGGCGGTTCGATCTCGCCGTCGAAGGACCGCGGACCGCCGGCCGGCGACTGATGACTGAAGACTCGGGACTCCCCACTCATGACTCCAGACTCCCTCCCGCCCGAAACCAGCGCCACCGAGAGTCCCCTCTCCGGCCCGCCGTTCGACGCCGAGTTCTTCACGACCGTCTTGGCCGAGCGGGTGAGTGCCGTGTGCGCCACCGACCCCGGGGCCACCTCGGTGGTGCTGGTGCATCTGGCCGACGGCACGGTGCTCGACGTGTGCCACATCGAGCAGCTCCTGCCGCGGTGGATGGCGGCGATGGTGTTCCGAGAGACGGGAGACGACGACGAGATGGATCTGGTGCTTGTGCCCTACGCGCTGGTCACCCGCGTCACGATCTCGCTCCGGCCCGCGGCCCAGCGGCCGATTGGATTCCGGGCGGTGAGGCGGGAGACATGAGATGGGAGACGTGAGACGTGAGTCCACGGTCCTCGGACTTCGGTCTTCCGCAGTGAGACGTCGGTCTTCAGTCTCGCGTCCTGACGACTGACGACTCAAATGCGCTCGAGCAGGGCCTGAAACCGAGAGTCATCGCGCAACGGGTCGAGATCCGGGTCCTGCTCCATCCACTTCCGATAGCCGAATCCATTGCCCACCGCCTGCTCGAGGCACTGGAGCGCGTCGTCGTGCTTGCCGAGTTGGGTATACACGCAGGCCACGTTGTAGAGCACCCCCACATCGGTGGGATCGATGGCGATGGCGCGGCGGGTCCAGGCCTCGGCCTTGGCCGCGTTGCCCATCGTCGCCAGGGTCCCCGCCCCCAGATAGAGTGCCCGTGCGTCGTCGGGGTTCAGCTCCAGGTGTTTCTCCGTGACCTCGAGGGTGCGCTTGAGCGCCGCGGCGTGCTCGTCGGTGTGGCCCAGCGCCGAGTGCATGATCTCGACGAAATACGCCGCCTGGTAGTCTTCCGGCCGGATCTCGGCGGCGCGCTGGAACATCTCGAGGGCCTTCTCCTTCTTCCCCTGCGAGAAACAGGTTCGTCCGTAGAAGTAGTACCCCTCATACAGCTTGGGATCGAGCTCGATCGCGATTTGGAATTCCCGCTCGGCCTCGTCGAAGGCCCCGCGGAGCGACACGGCGAGCCCGCGGGCGGCGTGGGCGTCGGCCAGCTGCGGGTCCAGGTCCAGTGCCTTCTGGCTGGCGGCGTCGGCCTGCTCGAGGTTCTCCTCGCTCGCGTCCCAGTACATGTAGAGGAATGAGCAGCAGTCGGCGAGCCCGGCGTAGGCCCTGGCGTAATCGGCGTCGATCTCGATGGCGCGGCCGAACATCTGCCGGGCATACTCCAACCCCGATTTCCTGAACTGGTGGAAGAACTGCCGGCCCCGGAGGTAGGACTCGTAGGCCTGCACATCGGCCCGGGGGACGGCTTTCTCGATGGCCTTCTTCTCGTCCTCGCTCAGGACCACCTTGAGGGCCTGGACGATGCTGTCGGCGATGTCATCCTGGATGGCGAAGATGTCTTCTATTTCGCGGTCGTACCGGTCCGACCAAAGCTGGTAGCCATCGGCGGCGTTGACCAACTGGGCGGTGATGCGGAGCCGGTTGCCCGCCTTGCGTACCCCGCCCTCCAGAACGGATGAGACGCCGAGTTTCTCGCCGACCTCGCGAACGTCCAGGTGCTTGCCCTTGAGCGCGAACGAGGAACTTCGTGACGCGACCTGCAGCCCTGCCAGTTTGGACAGCGCGTTGATGAGCTCTTCGGTGATCCCGTCGGAGAAGTATTCGTTCTCGGGGTCGGCGCTCATGTTGGCGAACGGCAGCACCGCCATCGACGTGGGCGCAGACGCCTTGGGCTGTCCCGCGGCCCGCCCCGCCCCTCCCTGCACCGGTTTCCGGCCGGCGGCGTCGAGCTGGGCCAGGAGTTCATCGGCGCTCGCCCATCGCGCGCCGGGATCCTTCTCGAGACAGCGCATGACGATGCGGGCGAGCACGGGCGAGGTGCCGGCCCGGTGCGCGGTGACCTGCGCCGGCTTCTGGGTGACCTGCGCCGCAAGCACTTTTTGTGGTGATTCCGCGACGAAAGGCGGCCGCCCGGCCAGCAGTTCGTAGGTCAGCACCCCCAGCGCGTAGATGTCGGCCCGGCTGTCGATGTTGGGATCGCCGGCGGCCTGTTCGGGCGCCATGTAGGTCGGGGTGCCGATCGAGACCCCAACGGTGGTGAGTTGCTCGCCCGCGGCCGCGTCGCTCACCGCCTTGGCCACCCCGAAGTCCATCACCAGCGCGTGCCGGCCGGTGAGCATCACGTTGTCCGGCTTGATATCCCGGTGCACCACGTCGTTGGTGTGAGCGTAGGCCAGGGCGTCGGCCACCTCGCGCACGATTTGGATGGCATCGGGAATGGGCAGCTGGCCCTCGCGTATCAGCCTGGCGCGGAGGGACTCGCCTTCCGCGAAGGGCATCACGTAATAGAGAAAGCCCTGGGCCTCGCCCGAATCGTAGAGCGGCAGGATATGAGGATGGTGAAGCCGGGCGGCGATCTGGATCTCGCGCAGGAAGCGCTCGGCGCCCAACGCGGCGGCCAGCTCGGGGCGGAAGACCTTGACGGCCACCTGGCGGGCGTGCTTCAAATCCTTGGCCAGGAAGACGGTGGCCATGCCTCCCGCGCCGAGCTTGCGCTCGATGGCATATCGGCTGGCCACAGCCGTGGTGAATCGCTGTTGGAGGGTGGCCTCATCCATGGCCCCAGCCCCGGGACCGGTCGGCAGGGTGCCGGTGGGATCGGGGGGTGTGGCCGTGCCACAGTGGGAGCAGAAATGCGCCGCCTGGGCTAGGGCGGCGCTACAGGACGGGCAGGTACGGGTCGCTTGAGTCATAGGGGACAATGAGAATAGCGCCGACCCGGACGGGCTGGCAAGTTGCGGCGCCAGTCCCCTCGGACCCTGGAGGCCGGAGAGGGGAGTCCCTGATCTTCAGTCCTGCAGGCTGGCATTGGAGCGTCGACCCGCCTGCACGCCGCGAGCTACGCCCCCGGCGCAAACTCGGAAAACACGAACCGATAGGCCTGCTGTTGCGCGTTGTACTCGGCCTGGAAGGCCCGAGGATATGCCCGGTCCATCCCGGGGATAGAGGGGATTGGGAGATCGAACGAGCGCTCTTCCGACAGCAGGGCGCGCGTGACCATGGGTTCGATGAAGATCGGCTTCCCGTGGTAGTAGCCGAGGACCATGGTGCCGCGAAACAGGTCGGTGCTCTCCAACTCGGAGGTCAACAGGGAGTGCATGCCCATTTCCTGAACACAGAGGCCAATGAGGGTGCTCCCGCCAGCCATCTCGGGTGGCAATGTCACGTCGGGCAGACTGTAACCAGCTGGCATCACCGACGGCTTGGTCTCATCGGCGCAATCAATGGCCATCCGCTCCGCCCGTGGAATCGTATAGAAATGGAAGTCGAAGTGCGGCGTCAGGTATGGGCCGGGTGGGTGTCCATGCGGCTCCCAGAACACCGTGACTTCGGTAAGCCCACTCTGCTGTTGCGCCGACTCGGGCATGCGCAACGTGGCGGCCTGGACCGGCGGCCAGGCCAGTGGCATGTCGTCCGGTGCATTCGCGATGCTGGCCATCGGGACGGTCGCGCCGACCGCGAGAACGGTCTCCCCCTGCATTTGGGCCCAGGTACAGAGCTCTGCCTGGTGGACATTGGCGCATTCGCCCGTCACCTCGACAACCGGGACGTCCTGGGCACATGCAGACAGGACGATGGCACCCAGCAGACCATTGGTGAGGGAGTATCGGGGCATGGCGTTCCTCCTGAAACAGCCGCGGTAACCACGAGCGAGATGAGACCTCACTGCCACTCGCTGTGTTCCTTAGCCTTTTACACTGCGGGCAGGTCGGTTGATAATTTATGCGTTGCGATGGACAAGGCAACATGGCCCCGAGGAAGCGGCCGGGCGCCCGCTCTTGCGGCAGGCGGCCACGAGCCTGTGCCAGGGAGGTCCCTCGCTCCGCTCGGAATGACAGTGGGCCGATGGGGGACAAGGGGTTCTGGGGAGTCAGTCCGTGAAGGACAGCCGACCGCGGACTCGAGACTCATGTCTGCCGCCTCGAGTCTCTCTCCCCATGCCCCCGGCGTGACTCGAGCCGGAGGCTGAGCAAGCGCTTCGCGCGCCGCTCCACACGCGACCAACAGCTTAGGAATGAGGGAAGTCGACTTCCGGGGAGTGCTGCGGAGTGGCCTCAAGTTGCTGTGAGTTAGGCAACTTTCGTCAGGGGTCTCACGTGCTTTGTGAGGTCCTGTGTCGATGAGTTGGCGGGAGTGTAGGGCACAATTGGGGTACAATTGGGGCACGCCCTCACCGCTCCAACCGGAGCACTCATGGAGTGACCGCTGCCGGCGACTCGGCGGCCCCCGAGAGCGGTGGCGCGGCCACCGGAAGCGCAACCGGCGCGCGGTTTCCTGGCACGAGCTGCAGGTTCATCCTTCGCGCCATGGCCTGGAATCGCGGATCGTTGCGGAAAGGTTTGAACACAGGATCCCACGCCACCCCCCACGCGACCCAGCCGTGGGCCGGCTCGTACTCGAGCCAGTGGAGTGCCTCGTCCCGGTTCCCGAGCGCCGCGTGCATGCGCGCCAGTCCCATGGCAACCCAACTGCTTGGCGGCTGGGCCTCGAACTGTTCGAGGATGCGCCGGGCATCTTCCGTACGTCCCGCCCTGGCGTATGTCAGGGCGAGCGCGTAGGACCATCGTGGAAAGATGGTCGCCAGCTTCTCATGTGTCGCGATCGCCTCTTCGTACCTCCCCATGCGCGCCAAGGTCTCACCCAGGACGAAGTGTGCGATGATGCCGGTGTCGTACCGCTCCAGGTTCTCCCGCGCCAACGGCAGCGCTCGCTCGTAGTCCTCGGAGAACCAGTACACAGCCGGGAGCCACGTCGTGTGGAGCGGGGTCAGGGGATCCAGCTCCTGGGCACGCCGGTGCTCCGCCAGCGCTTCCTCCACCCGACCGAACAGGGCGAGATACCAGGCGTAGTGATAGTGGTTCATGGCCAGGCTGGGGTTCAGCTCGTTGGCCCGCCGGAACGCCCGCTCGGCGCCCTCCCAGTCGCGTTCGCCGTATGACTTGTAGTCCGCTAGGGCGGCCCAGGCCTCCGCAAGGGTCGAGTCCAAGCGTAACGCCCGCTCCGCAGCCGCTCGCGCCCGGGGCCACGCGTCATCGGGGGGGTCGAACCCGTGCCCGAGGGTCACGTAGGCGAGTGCCAAGCCGGCGTACGCCAACGGATCGGCTGGGTTCTGCTCGAGGGCCTGGTTGAAGTAGTCGATGGCCACGTTGGCGTCTTCCCTCGTGCGACGGGTGTTGAGGATATGCATGCCACGGAGGTAGGCCTCGTACACGTCGGGATTCACCGCTGGAGTGTCGTTGAGCCGCTCCTGCTCCGCCGTGCTCAACTGCACCCCTATCTCGCCCGCAATGGCACGAGCGAACCCGCGGTAGAGCGCGACGACATCCGACAGCACGCCGCCGTGCGACGCGGTCCACAGCTCCTGCTCGTCCTTGTCGTACAGGCGGGTGGTGATCTCGAGGCTGTCACCGCTGCGGTAGAGTGAGCCCTCGACGACGGCATCCGCACCCACCTCCTGCGCGATCTGCCGGATCGGTTTGTCGCTGTCCCGGTATTGAGCCATAGTGCGCCGGGCCGTGATCGAGAGTCCCAGTCGCCCCAGCTCACCGATCAGCGCCTCGTGCACGCCGGCAGCCAGGTACTCCTGCTCCGGGTCGTTGGTGAGTTCGGTGAGCGGGAGCACCGCCAACCTTTCAATGCGTTCGCCGTCGACGAACGAGGTCAGTCCACGCGCCGCCAGCACCAGCATCACCACACCTCCCACCGCGACGGCCGCGCGGCGCCAGCCTCGGGCGCGCGCACGCGGGGCAGGAGTCACCGTGGTCAAAGCCTCCACGAACGCAGCGGCCGTGGCGTAGCGATCGGCTGGCGCCTTGGCCAACGCCTGACCGAGCGCCGCTTCGACGGCCCTGGGCACCAGTTCCCGCACCACCGAGATCCGCGGGGTCGGCTCGCTCAGCTTCTTGGCGATCACCGCCTGGGGCGTGGGGCCAGTATAGGGTGGCTCGCCCCCCAGCATCTCGTACACCACACAGCCAAGACTGTAGAGATCGCTCCGGCCATCGATGTCCTTCTCACCGCTGGCCTGCTCGGGGCTCATGTAGACCGGCGTCCCGATCGCCGTCCCGGTCGCGGTCAGCTCCTCGGTACCGGCCGCCTCCACCGCCCGGGCGATGCCGAAGTCGGCCACCAGGGCGTGCCCCGCCTCGAGCAGGATGTTCTCGGGTTTGATGTCGCGGTGGACGATGCCCCGGGCGTGGGCGTAGCCGAGGGCGTCGGCCACCTCCCGCGCGATCCGAAGCGCGTCCTCGACCGGCAGCTGCTTCTCGCGCCGGAGCCGGTCGCGAAGCGACTCGCCCTCGACGTAGGGCATGACGTAATAGAGGAAGCCCTGGGCCTCGCCCGAGTCGTACAGAGCGAGGATGTGGGGATGATGGAGGTTGGCGGTGGTGGTGATCTCGCGCAGGAAGCGCTCCGTGCCCAAGGCCGCGGTCAGTTCGGGCCGGAGCACCTTGATGGCCACCTGGCGATGGTGCTTGAGATCCTGGGCCAAGTAGACGGTGGCCATGCCCCCCGCACCCAGCTCCCGCTCAATCAGATAGCGGTCGGCAAGGCTTGCCCTGAGGTTCTCCAGGCTCATTGCGCCACCTCAACTGAGGGATGCGCCGAAGGGGCGGCCTTCAGACGATCCAAGGCGTGGGGCATCGCCCCGTTCCCCTCCTTCGCTTGGGCCAGCGAGGCTAGCGACCGGACCCAAGGTCCAGATCGCTGATTTCCTATCTACGGGACGGAGATGAAGGGCCGGTGAATTCGGCTTGAAGGCTGCGAAGGTGGGGCGCTGCCAAGGGTGGTGTATCCTTCGTGACTCGTCGGTCATGAGATCTCCAGTCGTGAGTCCGTCAAGGCCGAGGGGAATCGCCAGGGCGACCCTCGGGGACCAATGACCGTGGACTGAGGACCGAAGACTGACGACTAAAGACTCGAGACTCAACCTTTCAGGATTGGGAGGAATTGACACCTTTCAGTCTCCTCATCACAACCAGGCTTCCTACTACTCCGATCCAAAAAAATAGAGTTATCCAATAGAGGAGGCCTTCTACAAAACCTGCAAGATCCTTATGACCTTCAAGCCTAGACCATTCATAACCGATATAGAACATGAGCAGCAGTGTTGTGGACACTCCGGTCAGAAACAAAAATGCCCCTGTCTTTCCAGGTGCCTTGGATTTGACCGTCGTAGTCATCAATACAATCCCTATAATGAATAAGAGGGAAAAGAAGATGTAATTGAAAAAATTCAACTGTGTGTCCTGTAAAAAGCCACTTACAAAAGTCATAACGTAAATCACGGCCAATGCAGAAACGAGTATTTTCAACCTTCCTAGATTCTCTTCACTCATTGTGTGGTGAATTGCGCCAGCCATTGAGGTGTTCCCTATCCATAAGAGCACTGTGAGATCGTGACTCATTGTAGTCTAAGTCAGCGGCAGGTCGGCGGAAGTCTGCGCTGGATCCTGAGTCACGAATTGCTCAAGGTGGCGCACGCCCGGGGGCCCACCTCACCCCCCGTCGTCTGTCGTGAGTCGCTAGTCGTGGTCGACAGTCATCAGTAGGCGATCAGTCCGTGAAGGACCGAAGACCGCGGACTGACGACTGAAGTCTCTCATGACTGAAGACTCCATGACTCCCGACTCATGTCTCACGACTCATGTCTCACGACTCGAGACTATCATGCCCCCGGCGTGACTCGAACACGCGGCCAACAGTTTAGGAAACTGCTGCTCTATCCATCTGAGCTACGGGGGCCAATATGGTAAAGAAGATCAGGGGGTGCGACGGAGTCAACCAAGGCCGGAGCTACTTCACATCGAATCGGGCGGGGCCCACGTCGGCCACCGCCGTGTCGCTCACCTCGACCGCCGTGACTCTGGCCAGGCTGGGGCCCTCGTTGAGCAGCGCCTCGAGCTCGTGGAGATCAGCCTCCTCGCCGGCGGCGGTCACCTCCACCCGCCCGTCCCGGAGGTTTCGGACGTTGCCGCTGAGCCGCAGCGCCCGGGCCCTGCGCACCACGAACCAGCGGAACCCCACCCCCTGCACCACCCCGCTCACCACATACCGCCTGGCGATCATGGCCCCGCAGCCTCGGTCTGCCCGGTGCCCGGCGCCGATGTGCGGGTGGAGCGACGGCGGCGGTACCAGAGCACGTACCCCACCAGGATCAGCGCCAGCACCGGCAACAGATACAAGAGCGCCCGCCGTGTATAGGTGTGCACCGCCGCCACCCGGAGGGTCTCCTCGTGGCGGCCCAACAGGAAGCCGATGTAGGTGAGAATCGCGCACCAGATGCCGGCACCGAGTGCCGTAAACGCCGCGAAGCGCCCCAGGTGCATGCGCGCCAACCCGGCCGGGACAGAAATGAGCTGGCGGACCACCGGGACCAACCGGCCCAAGAAGGTGCCGATCTCGCCGTGGCGGCGGAAGAACGCCTCTGCGCGGTCGAGCTTCTGGGTCGACACGAAGAAGTAGCGGCCGTGCTTCCGGAGAAACGGCTCGCCGACCCAGACGGCCAGGTAGTAATTGAAGAGCGCCCCCAACAGGCTCCCGGTGAGCCCCGCGCCGGCGGCCACCCAGGCGTTCATCTGCCCCTTGGCCGCCAGATAGCCGGCCGGCGGCAGCACCACCTCGCTCGGGAACGGCACGAACGAGGACTCGATGAACATGAGGGCGGTGATGCCCGGGTAGCCCAGCCCGAGGATGGTGTTGGTGAGCCAGGTGACGACGGCATCGAACATCTCTATGTCCTGAACCCGTGCTGGCCGACCAGCGGGACGAACCGCACGTCACCCAGGGTTCCGGTCGTCAGGCCATCGCCATCGCGCCTGACGACCGTGAGCACTTGGTTCACCCGGTCGCCGATGGGGATGATGAGCTGGCCGCCTTCCGCCAGCTGTTCCACCAACGGACGCGGGATCTCGGGCGACGCGGCCGATACCAGGATGGCGTCGTAGGGCGCGAACGGCCGCCAGCCCAGGGTGCCGTCGCCCACCAAGATGGTGACGTTCCTGATGCCTACTTCTTCCAGCACCTTCCGGGCCTGGTCGGCCAGCGACCGGTGGCGCTCGACACTGAACACCATGCTGGCCAAGACGGCCAAGAGGGCCGTCTGGTACCCCGACCCGGTCCCTATTTCCAACACCTTCTCGTCGCCCTTGAGCCCCAGCGCTTCGAGGTACATGGCCTGGACAAATGGCTGCGAGATGGTTTGGCCGCTCCCGATGGGGAGCGGAGCGTCCTCGTACGCCCGGTGCCGCACACTGGGCGGGACGAAGCGGTGCCGGGGGACCGTGGCGATGGCCTTCAACACCGACAGGTTCTTGATGCCCTTCGACCGGAGGGTCTCGACCAGCTGGGTGCGAAACCCGCCGTAGCTGTCCTCCGCGTCTACCCCTCGAGCTGCCATCCGCGCACCGTCTCGATCAGGTCGTAGTTGGTGAGGTCCATGTGGAGCGGGGTGAGCGAGATGTACCCTTCGGCCACCGCCTTGTGATCGGAGTCCTCGCCCCCGCTCCGCCAGGTGACCGTGCCGCCCCCGATCCAGTAGATCTCGCGGCCCCAGGGGTCCTGCATCCGGGTGAGCGACTCGGAGAAGTACCGGCTGCCCAACCCGGTGATCTTGAGCCCGGACACCTCGCTGGCCGTCCGGTCGGGCAGGTTGATGTTGAGAATCGTGTCGGCCGGGAATTCCCCCACCGAGGTGATGCGTTTCACCAGCTGCAGCAGCACGTCGCGATAGGTGGCCATGATCTCCGGATCTTGCCCCGTAAACGAGATGGCGATGCCGGGCACCCCAAGGGTCACCCCCTCCATCGCCGCAGCAACCGTGCCGGAATACAACACGTCCTCGCCCATGTTGGGCCCGTGGTTCACCCCGCTGAACACGAACGACGGTTGCTCGGGCATCAGGGTGCCCAGGGCCAAGAGCACGCAGTCGGTTGGGGTGCCGTCGACCTGGTAGGCCCCGTCGGGGCGCCGCGCGGCCCGAATGGGACGGTGCATGGTGAGGGAATGCGAGGTTCCACTCTGCTCGCGGTCGGGGGCGACGACGGTGACCTGGGCGACCTCTTGACACACCTCGGAGAGAAGCGCGATTCCCGGTGCCAGAATCCCGTCGTCGTTGCTGACGAGGATGTGCATCCCGTCAAAGTTAATGGAGCGGCTCGGACGGCGAAGGGGGGTCAGGGCTCCGGTGGCGGTGGCGGCGGCCGGGTGCCATCCAACACTTGTCCGAGCTCGTCCAGCGCAGCGCGCAACTCCTCGAGCGTTTCGGTGGACAGGGCCCGCCTGGCCTCATCCCGGAGTTCGCCGGTGCGCCGATACTGGTCGATCCGATGGCGCGCGCCCTCGATGGTGTACTTCTCGGTGTACAGGAGGTGTTTGACGAGCATGATCAGCTCCACCTCCTTGCTCTTATACACCCGGTTGCCGGAGCGATTCTTGGCCGGGCTGAGAAACCGAAACTGGCTCTCCCAGTAGCGAAGCACGTGCGGCTTGAGCTCGGTCAGGGCACACACCTCGCCAATCGAATAGAACTCTTGAATGGTACGCGGCATGGTCAGGTCCACCGTTCGGCTTTGAGATCTCGTCCCATCAATTCGGTGATCGATTCCTTGGGTGACTTCCCTTCGAACAACACCTCGGCCACCTTGGCCGTGATCGGCATCTCCACCCCGTGCCGTGCGGCCAACGCCACCGCCGCCTTGGCGGTGTTGACTCCCTCGGCCACGGTTCGGCGGCGGGCCACGTAGGCCTCGAGCGACTCGCCCTTGCCTAGGGCCACCCCCAGCGAGCGGTTGCGGCTCTGGGGGCCGGCGGCTGTGAGGATCAGATCGCCCATGCCGGCGAGGCCGGAAAAGGTCAGTGGATCGGCCCCGAGCGCCGCGCCCAGGCGGGTGATCTCGGCCAGCCCCCGGGTGATGAGCGCCGCCCGCGGGTTGTGGCCCAGGCCCAGGCCGTCCAGGATGCCCGCCGCGATGGCGATCACGTTCTTGAGCGACCCGCCGAGTTCGACACCGATGACATCGGTGTTGGTGTACACCCGAAACCGCGGGGTCACGAACACGTTCTGCGCCTGTTGGGCGTGGGCCACGTTCTCCGATGCCGCCACCACCGCCGTCGGCTGGCCCTGATACACCTCGCGGGCGAAGCTCGGCCCGGACAGCACCGCGAGCGGCCGGCCCGGCAGGCACTCGGCCAGCACCTCGTGCATGAGGTCCAGGGTGTCGCTCTCGATGCCCTTCGTCGCGCTCACCACCAGCGTATCGGCACCCACGGCGTCGGCCACCGGGCTCACCACCGACCGCACCACATGGCTCGGCGCCACCGACAGCACCACCGGCGCGCCGGACACCGCCTCTCGGGCGTCGGCATAGGCGCGGAGCGACTCGGCCAGCGGCGAATCGGGCAGGAACAGCGGGTTCTGGTGCCGCGTGTTCACGGCCTCGACCACCTCGGCTTCGTAGGCCCAGAGCCGCACCTCGTGCCCCTTCTGGGCCAGGAGGTTGGCGAGGGTGGTGCCCCAGCTGCCCGCGCCCAGGACGCCGATGGTGGTCACGAGGCGGCCGGTGGAGGCGAGGGATCGCGGGAGCGGCGGCGGCCGAAGCGGTTCTCGGTGCCCCTGATCAACCGGCCGATGTTGGCGCGGTGCATCCAGATGATGAGCGCCGCCAGGCCGATGTCGATCCAGATCGTCTCGCGTCTCGCCGGGTGGAGCGCGTACACGGCCACCGGGTAGCTGGCGGCGGCCGCGATCGACCCCAGCGACACGAAGCCAGTGGCGGCCACCAGGGTCACCCAGATCACCAGCGCCACGCCGAACGCGAGGGGCGCGATGCCGAGGATCACCCCGGCCCCGGTGGCCACGCCCTTCCCGCCCTTGAAGCCGATGAACGGCGAGAACATGTGGCCCAGCACGGCGGCGATGCCGCACACAAGCCCGAACACGGTCGAGCCCGTGGCCAGCGGGGCGAGCACCAGAACAGCGACTGCACCCTTGGCGATGTCGAACAGGCCGGCCGGTGCGGCGTACCGCCACCCGAGCGCCCGGTAGAGGTTGGTGGCGCCGAGGTTGCCGCTGCCGTGCCTGCGAAGATCGACCCCCTTCGCACGGGCGGTGAGATAGCTGGTGGGGATGGCGCCCACGAGGTAGGAGAGCACGAGGGCTAGCGCGACCCTGAGCATTTACCGACGCCCGCCCGTTCCTCTTGCGCGGCCGCCTCGGCGCTGGCGGAGCTTGAGCCGAATGGGCGACCCCACGAAGCCCCACTCGCGCCTGAACCCGTTGACCAGATAGCGCTGGTACGATTCCGGGATGGCGCCGGGCCGGTTGGCCACGAGGGCGAAGGTCGGGGGGGCGGTTCCGATCTGCGAGCCGTAGAGCAGCTTCACCTCCTCACCAGGTTTCTGCGGCGGCGCGGTGCGCTCGGTCAGCTCGTGGAGCACCCGGTTCACCTCAGCGGTCTGAATACGGCGTTGCCGCTCGGCCGCCACCTCGAGGATCAGGTCCAGGACCTTCCGCACCCGCTGGCCGGTCACGGCCGACACATAAAGGAAAGGGACGTGTTTGAGAAACGGCGCCCGCTCGGTGATGGCTGCTTGGCCCCGGGCGGCGGTGTTGGCCTCCTTCTCCTCGATCAAGTCCCACTTGTTGACCAGGATGATCAAACCCGCCCCGGCGTCCCAAGCCGTGGTCGCGATGCGGAGATCCTGGGTATGAAGCCCCAGGGTCGCGTCCACCAACAGCACGCACACCTGGGCCCGGTCGATGGCCCGGGCGGTGCGAACGGTGGAGTAGAACTCAATGTCATCTTCTACTTTAGATCGCTTCCGTAAGCCCGCGGTGTCAATGAAGTTGAGTGTTTTGTCGTGATACCGCAAGAGGGAGTCGACCGCGTCTCTGGTGGTTCCGGCCTCGGGCGCCACCACATGGCGCTCCTCGCCCAGGAGACAGTTGACCAGCGACGACTTGCCCACGTTGGGCCGTCCCACCACCGCCACCCGGATGGACTCGTCGGCCTCGGCCGGTGGCCGGGGCGGGAAGTGGTCGACCACCGCGTCCAGGAGGTCGCCGCTGGCGCGGCCCGCCGCGGCCGAGACGGCGTGCGGCTCGCCCAGCCCGAGGCTCCAGAAGGCGTGGTGGGCGGTGGTCGCGGGCAGGTCGTCCAGCTTGTTCACCGCCACGATGACCGGCCGGCCCGCCTTCCGGAGCTCGACCGCGATCTCCTCGTCCACCGGGTGCACCCCCTCCTTGCCGTCCACCACCAGGATCACCACCTCGCTCTGGGTGACCGCGCGTTCCACCTGCTGGCGGATGGCGCGGTCCATGAGATCGGCCGATTCGGGGACCAGGCCCCCGGTGTCCACCACCCAGAAGGCCCTGCCCTGCCACTCCGCGTCGCCAAAGTGCCGGTCGCGGGTGGTGCCGGGGCGCTCGGAGACGATGGCCGGCCGCCCGCCAAGGATGCGGTTGAACAGGGTCGACTTGCCGACGTTGGGGCGGCCGACGATGGCCACGGTGGGCTTGCTCACGCCGGCACCGGTGGGGTCAGCGGATCCTGGAGCGCGTCGGTGAAGTAATAGGACAGGCGAACCGGCGCCGGCGCCGCCTCGGCCAGCTCGGCGAAGGCCAGGTCGTCGAGGAAGAGCCCCTCGTCGTTCACGGCTTCGGCCGGCAGGAGGGCCAGGTCGAGATCGGGATGGGCGGCGAGTGCTGCGGCGAAGGCCTTGCCGGGCAGGAGGCCTGCCGTGGTGACGGCGGGGCCGAAGAGCGGGTTCTCGAGGGCATGGAGGGCGAAGTGAGCGCCGGTCGCCCGCTCGAGCGGCCCCAGGAGGTGAGGCATGAGGCGCCCCATGGACGTGCCGGTGAAGACCCCGATCCGCCTGCCCGCCCATCCGCCGATCGCGCCGGCCTCGTCCAGGATGCGTCGCTCCAGGTACCGGACCGCGCCGACGCCGTTCTCGACCTGCTGGAAGCCGTCGTAGGCCTCGGCGGGCGGCAGCTCGACCCCCGCGTGCAGGTACAGCTCGTCTGCGCCGTGGGCCCAGGCGATGCCGCGTTCGCGGCGGGCGATCGCGGCCCGCTGCCGTACGATGTCGAGCGCGGCGCGGCATTCGATGCGGGTGGGCTCGCGGACGAGCGCGTGCTTGCTGTATTCGGTGAGGCCCACCGGCACGACCGACACGTCCAGCACCGGGTTCCCCAGCGCGTAGAGTTCGGCCAGCGTCCGGTCGAGCACGGCGCCGTCGTTCACCCCCGGCGAGAGCACCACCTGGGTATGGAACCGGATGCCGTGCCGGGCAAAGTCGGTGAGCTGGGGGATGATCTCGGGGGCGTCCGGGTTGCGGAGCAAGTAGCGGCGGGTGACGGGATCGGTGGCGTGGACGGAGACGTAGAGCGGCGACAGCCGGTACTCGATGATCCGGGCGATGTCGTTGGGTTTGAGGTTGGTGAGGGTGGCGAAGTTGCCGTATCGGAACGAGAGCCGGTAGTCGTCGTCCCGGATGTAGAGGACCTCGCGCATGCCCTCGGGGAGCCCGTCGACGAAGCAGAAGTCGCAGCGGTTGCCGCACCGGCGGATCCTGGGGGGCTCGAGGGTGACGCCCATCGGCACGCCTTCCGGCCGCTCGATGTCGAACTCGATGTCCTCCCCGTCGGGCTGCCGCACGAGCAGGGTGAATTGCTCGTCGGCCGTGTGGAACTCCCAATCCAGGAAGTCCTCGAGGTCCCGCTGGTTGACCGACACCAGCTCGGTGCCGGGCCGGAGGCCGATTTCCGCTCCAATGGAGTCGGGATGGACTGCGAGCACCTTGATCACGCTCGGGGGATTCCTGGCTGGAGACGCCGAAAGCTCGCGGCGGAGCGGGGGTCCTGGCAAGGCGGGCCGAGGCGGCGTGAGGGCGCCCCGGGCGGGACCTGTATCCCCAGTCGCGGCGGCCTCTTGCGCTCCTTCGCCTCGGGCCATAAGCTGTCAACGATGTGGCATATCCTCCGGAACCGTTGAAACCATCAACGCAGAGAGGCCCTTCCATGCTGCACTTCCGTTCGATCAGCAGATTCGGTGTTATTGCGGCGTTTGCCGGCGCTCTGGCGGTCCTGGCGATGCCGGGCGCCCTCAACGCCCAATCCCAGGCGAGCACCGGCGTCATCCGGGGCGTGGTCAGCGATTCCATGGGCGCTGCCCTGCCTGGCGCCGAGGTGGTGGTCCGCAACGTCGCCACCAACTTGACCCGCACCATCACCACCAACGACCGGGGCGTGTACGTCGCCTCCCTCTTGCCGGTCGGCACCTACGAGGTGACGGCGCGGTCGCTCGGGTACCGGGCCGCCCGGCGGACCGACGTCGACCTTCGGCTCGGCGCCACGGTGCCGCTCGACTTCATGCTGCCGCGCCAGGCCATCCAGGTCGAGGAGCTGGTGGCGATGGCCGAGGAGCCGCTGGTGGACGTGGGCAAGGTCGAGTCGTCCACTCGGTTGGACGAGGAGGTCGTGCAGGGCCTCCCCAACAACGGGCGGAATTACTTGAACCTGACCCTGCTCACCCCAAACGTCGCGATCACCCAGGGGCCCGACGGTGACGAGCTGACCATCGCCGGTCAGCGCGGCATCCACAACAACGTCTCGGTGGACGGGGCCGACTTCAACAGCCCGTTCTTCGGCGAGCAGCGCGGCGGCCAGCGGCCGGCCTTCACCTTCAACCTCGATGCCATCTAGGACATGGTGGTGGTGGCCTCCGGGGCCAACGCCGAGTTCGGCCGCTCGGGCGGCGGGTTCGTGAACGTGGTCACCAAGTCTGGCACCAAC
>JBFGLJ010000044.1:0-17412 GCA_041576235.1 Gemmatimonadales bacterium
GCCCCCGCCCCCGCCGCCGTCGCCCCCCGCGCGGCGTCGTCGCCGGGTTGAGCCCCGGCGGCCCTCAGCGCCTCCTGCTCAGCAGCCCCCGGGCTCCCCGATGCGGCGGGGACCTCCCCCCCCGGTGGCGCCCAAGCACCCGCTCAAGTCCCCGACGCCCAACAGGCGGGGCCGGTGACGGCCACTCCCTCCACCCGCGGGACAGCGCTGGCCCCCATCGTCCTCGCGATGACCGGCGCGTCGGGGGCGCCGTATGCGGTCCGGCTACTCGAGGTGTTGGCGCTTCGGCGGGTGCCGGTGTGGCTCATCGTCTCGAGTCATGGCCTGCGACTCCTGAGGCAGGAGTGCGGCATCGCCGATATGGCCGCCCTGGCCCAGGCGACTGGAGGGGATTGGACCTCCGTCCGCGAGTTCCAAGACAGCGACCGCGGTGCCCTTCCCGCGTCGGGGTCCCAGAAGACGGCAGGCATGGTGATCTGTCCCTGTTCGATGGGAACCGTCTCGGCCATTGCGCAGGGGAGCAGCCGGTCACTCGTCGAGCGCGCTGCCGATGTGACCCTTAAGGAGGGTCGCTCGCTCATTCTGGTTCCCCGAGAGACGCCGCTTTCCTTGGTTCACCTCCGGAACTTGGTCGCGGTGCGCGAGGCGGGAGCCGTCGTGATGCCTGCCGCCCCTGGGTTCTATCACCGCCCGGGTCTGGTGTCGGAACTGATCGACTTCATAGTGCAGCGGATTCTCGATCAGTTGGGGCTCGACATCGACATCGCGAAACGCTGGGGCGGCGGTGGCGGCGGTGGTGAGTGATGCGGATCGGAATCATCGCCGATACCCACGGGCTTCTCCGGCCTGACGTGTTCAACGCCTTCGCCGAGGTCGACCGGATCCTCCATGCCGGCGATATCGGACCGCCGGACCTTCTCACTGAACTCGAAGCGATGGCCCCGGTCACGGCGGTGCACGGCAACACCGATGGGTATGACCTCCGGTCCCGCCTTCCCAAAGTGGCGGACTTCGAATGGGAAGGCTTCCGCTTTGTGCTCACCCACGGCGATGAGTTCGGGTCCCCGACCCCCGAGAAGCTGAACCGCGCCTATCCAGACGCCGAAATCATTCTCTTCGGCCATACCCATCGCCCCGTGGTCACGACGGTGGACCTGGTGGTGACCGTCATGAACCCGGGTGCCGCGGGCCCGCGGCGATTCAACATCGAGCCCTCGGTTGGAATCATGGAACTCGAGCCGGGGATTCCCCCGCGGGCACGGATCGTCACGTTGAGGGCGGGGGCGGAGGCTGGGGCGTCGTAGGAGCCGGTCTCAATCCGCGTTGAGCCAGTGCTCGAGGCTGGTCGTGCGTCGGAGGGCGTCGGGGTGCTGCCGGAACCAGGCGGTGATGAGCAGGATTTCATCCAACCCATCGCGGGGCAGTGGTCCGCGGACGGTTGTGGGCCGTGTCACCTCCGTTCGGACCACGGCCCGGAAGGCCTCGATTTCGATTGGGGTCTTCGGGTCCGGAAACGAGGCGCGGACCTGGCCTTGGCGAATCAGATAGGCGCGGTCGTCGCCATACATGCCAGGGTCGTGATACACGAACGACAAGAGATCGATCCCGGCGCGCGCCTGGTTGGCTGCAGCAAAGAGCCACTCTAACGCCTCGAAGCGATCTCGCCACCGGGCGGCTTGTTCGAACGCCTGGTCTCGTCCCGCCTGCTGCATGGCGGCGACCACCCGGTCGATCGGCTCGATGGACCGTCCTTCCAAGAAGGCCACCGCGGTCTCGACCCGATCCTGGTACTCCGCGGCGGCGACATACCCGGCGCACGGGCCCGTGCAGGCCCCGAGCTCGTGCCGAAGACACGCCGCGTGATGCCGTCCGCCAAAGAGATCGCCTTGTTCGGCAAAGACCATAGGCATGTTGATCGCGCAATCGCGGAGGCCGAGGAGGTCGTTGAGTGTCCGGACGCCCTCCGCGACGCGGTCGCGAGACGAAAACGGACCATAGCAACGGACCCGTGTGCCCCCCCCGGGGGGGCGTGATCCCCATGCCAACTTGGGCGCCGGCCCACCGGTGACCGAGATGAACGCGGAGCGCCGGACGCGATTCAGTTTCACGTTGAAGATCGGACGATGGCGCTGAATATCTCGCAGCTCGCCGAGGAGGGCCGCGAACTCACTCGGCACATACTGCCACTCGATATCCGCAGCCGCGTGCAGGATCCGGCTGGCTTTGTCCGCGGGATAGCGGGCGCGAAAGTAGGACAGGAGTCGGGTCCTGAGCCGCTTGGCCTTGCCGACATAGATCGTACGCCCCCGTGGGTCGATCATGCGGTAGACCGCCGGCCGGTTCTCCGCAACCAGGGCCACCCGTTGCCGGAGAGATGGAAGGTCGGTGCTCGGGAGGGGAAGCGCGGTCGCCTGGGCCAAGGGGTTACCCGGGTTCAGGATTGGCAGCGGTGGCAGAAGACCGTGATGCGGCCGTCGATTTCATGCGTCCCGGTGAGCCGCGTCCCGCAGCGGCGGCAGGCCTCGCCGGTCCGTCCGTACACGAGGAGCTCCAGTTGAAACTGGCCCTGTTGCCCCGTTCCGGTTCGGTAGTCCCGAACGGTCGATCCGCGCGAGGTAATCGCGGCGCCGAGGATCCGACGCAACGCGGTATAGAGCCTGGTGCGGTCGTCGGACGTGAGGCGAGGGACGGGTTTCGACGGATCGAGTCGGGCGGCGAAGAGCGCCTCATTGGCGTAGATGTTGCCAATGCCGGCGATCCGCCGCTGATCCATGAGGACCTTCTTGATCGCCCGGCGGGTCCCCGCGAGCACCTCGGCAAAGGCCGCCTCGTCGAACCCGGGGTCGAGCGGCTCCGGGCCGAGCGCGGCGGAGTACGCCTCGAAGGCAGTGGGGTCGAGCAGCCGGAGGGTGCCGATGCGGCGCACATCCCGGTACACCAGAATGTTGCCGTCATCCAGGGGTGCCTTGAGCACAGCATAGCGGGCCTGGTCGGTCGTGAGCCGGCGGGTGTAAACCAGGAGCGATCCCGTCATCCCGGGCTGGACCACGAGCCGGTTCTCGCCCAGGTCGATGACCGCGTGCTTGGCCCGCCGGAAGACGTCGTGGACCATGGCTCCGCGGAGCCGGCGGAGCAGCCGGCGAGAGGAAATGTCCTTGAGCACATTCCGGTGCGATAACGAGGCGCGTTGGATGGTTCGGCCGAGGAGTCGCGGTCGCACGTCTCGCACGATGGTCTCGACTTCCGGCAGCTCAGGCATGGTGCTCGAGCGACCCAGCGATGCGCTTCGCTTCACGCCAGCCGATGTCGCGCCTGAAGCATTTGCCATCGAAGGAGATCTTCTCGGCGGCCTCGCGTGAGCGCCGGCGGGCTTCCTGGAACGTCGGCGCGACCGCCGTCACGTTGAGCACCCGTCCACCGTTGACCCGCAGCTGACCCTCCGTGTCGACCGTCGTACCCGCGTGAAAGACCGTGACCTCCCGCGGCAACTCCGCCGGGATGGTGATCGCCGCTCCCCTCTCCGGTTGGGTTGGGTAGCCACGGGCCGCCAGGACGGTGGTGACCGAGGCGGCCTGTGGAATGCGCGTGAGCCGACTGGGCGCTCGGCCTTGGGCGACGTGCTCGAGGCACTCGGTCAATCCTTCGTCGATCAACGGGAGGACCACCTGGGCCTCCGGGTCGCCGAAGCGACAGTTGAACTCGACCACCCATGGGGCTCCAGCGGGGTCGATCATGAGCCCCGCGTAGAGCACGCCGGTGTAAGGCGTGCCGGCGCTTTGCATGACCGTGAGCACCGGGTCGAGGATCTCCTCGCGCACCCGCTGCATCAGAGCCGGAGTCACGATGGCAACCGGACTATAGGCTCCCATTCCCCCCGTGTTGGGTCCGGTGTCTCCTTCTCCGAGCCGCTTGTGGTCTTGCGATGGCGGCAAGATCTCGAGCTGGGTCCCGTCGGTGATGGCGAGAATGGATGTTTCCTCGCCGTCGAGAAACCGTTCGACCAGCACTTCCCGTCCGGCTTCCCCAAAGCGCCCTTCCGTGAGCATGGCCTCGGCGGCTCGGGTCGCCTCGGCCCGCGTGGCGCACACGATGGCCCCCTTGCCCCCGGCCAGTCCGGCCGCCTTGACGACGAGCGGCTCCGGGTGGGTCGCGATGTAACCTCGCGCGGCCGCCGCATCGGTGAAGACTTCGGCTAGGGCGGTCGGAACACCGGCTCGGCGCATGACGGTCTTCGCGAAGGTCTTGGAGGCTTCGAGGCGAGCCGCCGCCGCTCGTGGACCGAAGACGGCGTGCCCGCCGCCGCGGAGACGGTCTGCCAGTCCGGCGGCGAGCGGCGCTTCGGGTCCTATGATGGTGAGATCGACGTCGTAGCGGGAAGCCGCCTGGGCAATGCCCGCTCCGTCATCGGTCGCCAGGGGCAGGTTGGTGGCTATCGCTGCCGTCCCGGGATTGCCGGGCGCACAGAAAAGATCGGCCGCCGGGTTCTCGCGGCGGAGGGCCCAGGTGATGGCATGCTCCCTCCCGCCGCCGCCGACGACCAGGATCTTCACGCGTCGCGGGCTTTGCGGAAGACCTCTCCGACTTTCTCCGCCGCGCGCTTGGCGGCATCCACCACCTGGCTCGCCGCATCGCGGGCCTCGTCGGCGTAGTAGGTGCCGGCCGCGGTGACATCGTCGCGGATCGAGCGGGCCTTGGCCTCGGCGCCACGGCGGGTGTATTCACCGCGTAGGATGCGGTCGTAGCCGCCGTCCGCCACCCATTGCTGAAGCTCCGCCGCTCGGACGGTATTCATCGGGTGGGTCAGGGCGAGGGTATTCAGGATCTTGTAGAGGAAATCGAACCCCTCGTTCTGGTTGCGATATTCGTTCGCCTGGGTCATGAAGGCGTCCAAATCCATCTCCCCGGCCCGCATTTGCCCCCGGGTCCCACCGGCCATTTTCATAAACAGCCGTTGTGAGGCCATCGTGTCTTGGCTGCCGAGGAGACCGGCACGGTCCGAGGAGAGTTCCGACTTCCGGTGCCATTCCAGAATGGCCAGCCGGATCGGCAGGAGGGCAATCCCCGCGAGGATCGGGAGGGCCGAAAAGCTCACGGCCAAGAGAATCTCGGCGATGGTGCGATACAACGCATGCCCACTGACCACGTGCCCCATTTCGTGCGCCAGCAAGACCCGGAGTTCGTCGTCATCCAACATCTCGAGCGCGGCCGAGTGCAGCACGATGAAGGGATCGTCGACCCCGAACGCGCCTGCGTTGAACACCGGCGTCTGAGAGACATAGAGCTCCGGGACCCTGGGCCAGTCGAATGTGGCCGCGACTTCCACGTGCAGGGCATGCACCCGCGGGAACTGATTCACGTCGGCGCGGACGGCGTTGCCCTGGAACAGGAGCCGGATCCCTTGTTCGCCGCCGAGCACCGCGATGAGTTTGCGGACTACATCGTCGAACCCGGGGACGGCGCGCAGCGTCTGTAGCGCGGCGCGGTCCGCCGGGTGCTCCCAACTCACCCCCGAGATCTCGGGGAATGACTTGCGGGTCCGGGGGGCTGGTGGGTGGGCCATGGCTACTCTCGTCGAAAGGGTTACGGCCCCCTACGCGGCGGCCGCTGCTCAGTTTCAGAATGAGACACTGCGGTCTAGGCAGCCATCCGGCTCGCCGTCAGTGCGCGGTCCAGGTCTTCGATCAGGTCGCCGAGGTCCTCAATGCCGCAGCTCAGCCGGAGCAGGCCGTCGGTCAGGTCCAGGCGCTCGCGGATGGGCACCGGGACCGAGGCATGGGTCATGGACGCCGGGTGCCCGATCAGGCTCTCCACGCCGCCCAGGGACTCGGCCAGGGCGAAGAGCCTGGTGTTTTCGGCAAACCAGCGTGCCCGGCCTGGATCGCCCAGGTCGAAGGAGATCATGCCGCCGAAGCCGGACATCTGCCGGGCCGCCAAGTCGTGCTGCGGGTGACTCGGGAGTCCGGGGTAGTAGACCCGCTTCACGTCTGGCTGCTGGGTGAGCCACTCGGCGATCCCGCGGCCATTGCGATCGTGCCGCTCCATACGAATCGAGAGGGTCTTGAGCCCGCGGAGCGCCAGCCAGCAGTCCATCGGACCAGGCACTCCGCCGGCCGCATTCTGAATGAACGCCAACCGTTCGGCAAGGTCGTCTCGCGAGGTCACCACCAGCCCTCCGATCATGTCGCTGTGCCCGTTCAGGTACTTGGTGGTGCTATGGAGCACGATGTCGGCGCCAAACGAGAGCGGAAGCTGGAAGCACGGAGTCGCAAAGGTGTTGTCGACGACCAGCAGTAACCCCCGTGCTTGCGTCAGGTCGCCGAGCGCGCCCAGGTCGGTCACGTGCATCATGGGGTTGGTGGGCGTTTCGCAGAAGACCATGCGGGTCGCTGGGGTCAGCGCCTCTTGAATGGCGCCGATCTCACGCATGTCCACGAAGGAGAACGTGAGGCCGAAGCGCGTGTAGATCTGGTCCATGAGGCGATGGCTCCCGCCATACACGTTCTGGCCCGAGACCACATGGTCGCCCGCGGTCAAGAGTCTGAGCACCGAATCGAGCGCGGCCATGCCCGATGCGAATGCCAGTCCGTGGGTGCCGCCCTCCAGGCTCGCGATGTTCCGTTCGAGCACTTCGCGGGTCGGGTTCTGGGTTCGCGCGTACTCGTAGCCCTTGTGGCGGCCCAGTCCCTCTTGGATGTAGGTCGACGTTTGGTAGATCGGCGGCATGACCGCTCCCGCCAACGGATCAGGCTCCAGGCCGGCGTGAACGGTCCGGGTGTCGAAGCCGTGTCTGCGGTCGCTGGGGGTGATTCGGGTCATGTCTCCGCCTCCGAGGCCGATCTTGGGAACGTAATGAATAGCAAGAGCTTGCGGCAAGATTCTCGTTGATCGGTGCCCCCCTCGCGCCTACTTTCCCACTCCAAGCGCACCCTCGACGGAAAGGACCGCATTGGTGATTGTCAGCGTCTCCGGCATGAGAGGCATCGTCGGCCACGAGCTAACCCCTGAATTGGTAACGACCTACGCGGCTGCGCTGGGCGCATGGGCCGCCGGGGCCCGCACCCCCAAGGTGGTCCTGGGTCGCGACGCCCGGACGAGCGGGCCCATGTTCGTCCGTGCCGCGACGGCGGGACTCATGTCGGTGGGTGCGGAGGTCGTGGATGTGGGCCTCGTCCCGACCCCCACGGTGCAGCTCGCGGTGGAACATCACCAGGCGGGGGCTGGACTCATCATTACTGCAAGCCACAACCCCATCGAATGGAACGCCCTCAAGTTCGTGGGACCCGACGGTCTCTTTCTCGATGCCGCCGCCGGTCGGATGGTGCGCGAGCTCGCGGAGGAAGGGCCGCCACGCCAGGGCTGGGATGGGGTTGGGCAGGTGGTGACCGACCCGGCGGCCATCGAGCGCCATCTCGAGGCGGTGTTGTCGCTCCCCCAGATCGATGTGGCCGCGATCAAGGCCCGCCGGTTCACCGTGGCGCTCGACTGTGTGCGCGGGGCCGGTGGGACGATCATGCCCCAGCTCCTCGAGCGATTGGGTTGCCGGGTGGCTGCGATCAACCTCGAAACGGACGGGCGGTTTCCGCGAGCCCCCGAACCGATTCCCGAACATTTGGGAGCACTCGAGCGCTTGGTCCTCGAGAGCAAGGCCGCGCTGGGCCTTGCGGTCGATCCCGACGTCGACCGTCT
This sequence comes from Gemmatimonadales bacterium, assembly GCA_041576235.1. Classification (GTDB taxonomy): domain Bacteria; phylum Gemmatimonadota; class Gemmatimonadetes; order Gemmatimonadales; family GWC2-71-9; genus JABDII01. The sequence continues at coordinate 7,687 of JBFGLJ010000044.1, forward strand.
CGCCCTCGTCGATGAGCGGGGTCGTGCGATCGGCGAGGACTACACCCTGGCCTTCGCGGTGCTGGCCGCGTTGGGACCTCCGGCGGAGCCGGCGAGTGGGACCGACCGCGTGGTGGTCGCCAATCTCTCGACCAGCCGGGTCGTCGAAGACGCTGCTCTTGCCTGCCGCGCGCGGATGGTCCGGGCGCCGGTAGGCGAGGCCAATGTGGCCCGGGCGATTCTCGCCGAAGGAGCCCAAATTGGTGGGGAAGGGAATGGTGGGGTCATGCTCCCGAGCCTCCATGTTGGCCGAGATGCCCCCGTTGGCGTGGCCCTAATATTGCATATTCTTGCACGCCAACGGACTAGCCTCTCGGGACTGGTCGACGCCCAGCCCCGCTATCACATTGTCAAAACCAAGCTGCCCCGGGGGCAGGACCTGAGCCCAGTGTACGAATCATTGCACAGGCGTTTTGCGGATGCGACAGTTGATGCCCGGGACGGGCTACGCCTGGCGTGGGCGGATAGGTGGGTTCACTTGCGGCCGTCCGGGACGGAGCCGGTGGTGCGGATCATTGGAGAAGCCCCGAGCCGAGAAGACGCCGAAGCGCTGATCGCGGCGTGCCGCGCGAGCTTCGAGAGGGGATAATATGTGCGGGATAGTGGGATACATCGGGCCTAGAGAGGCGGGGAGCCTCCTGCTGGACGGTCTCCGGCGGCTCGAGTACCGAGGGTACGATTCCGCGGGCATCGCGCTGTTGAATGGCGCGGGACTCGAGGTGATCAAGGCCGCCGGCAAGCTCTCGAATCTGGAGAAGGCACTCGACGGCCGGGTCCCGTCGGGCACGGTAGGGATTGCGCACACCCGCTGGGCGACCCACGGGGCACCGACGACGATCAACGCCCATCCCCATACTGATCAGACGGGCACCCTCGCCGTCATTCACAACGGCATCATCGAGAACGCCACCGCCATTCGGAAGGCCCTCGCCAAGCGCGGCCACACTTTCGACTCGGAAACGGACACCGAGGTCTTGGCGCATTTGATCGGTGAGTGCTTCAATGGCGATCTGGAGGCGGCGGTTGCCGATGCCCTTCGCGAGGTCGAAGGCGCGTACGGCATTGCGGTGATCTCGGCAAAGCAGCCCGACGTTTTGGTGGCTGCCCGCAAGGGCTCGCCCCTCATCGTGGGCGTGGGGGAGAACGAGTGGTTCGTGGCGTCAGACGCATCCCCGCTCCTCGAGCACACGCGCTCGGTCATCTACCTCGATGACGGGGAACTCGTGGTGCTCACGCGGGACGGCTATCGCGTCCGGAGCCTCGATGTCACGGAAATCAAGAAGCCCGTCAATCAGATCGAGTGGGACATCGCCACCATTGAGCGTAGCGGCTTCGAGCACTTCATGCTGAAGGAGATCTTCGAGCAGCCCGAGAGCCTCAAGAATACGCTGCGCGGCCATCTGCTCGATGATGAAGGAACCGCAAAGGTTACCGGGGTCAACCTGACGGATGATGAGCTCAAGGGACTGACCCGCATCGTCATCACCGCGTGCGGCACCTCCTGGCACTCGGCTCTGATCGGGGAGTACATGCTCGAGGAGCTGGCCCGGGTCCCGGTTGAAGTCGAGTACGCTTCGGAGTTCCGGTACCGGAATCCGGTGGTGGATGAGCGCACCCTCGTGATCGGAATCTCACAGTCGGGCGAGACCGCCGACACCCTCGCCGCTATCCGCGAGGCCAAGTCCCGTGGGGCACGGACGATCGGCATCGTCAATGTTGTGGGCAGTACCATTGCCCGTGAGGTCGAGGGCGGCACCTACCTGCATGCCGGCCCGGAGATCGGGGTCGCCAGTACCAAGGCCTTCACCAGTCAAATCGCCGCCTTGGCCTTGTTTACCCTGCGGTTGGCTCGCCTCCGCACGATGAGCATCCTGCAAGGCCGCCAGATGATCGAAGCCTTGCGGGCGCTTCCGGCGAAGATCCAGGAGATTCTCGACCGGGCACCGGAAATCGAGCGGCTGGCGGAAGAGTTTCTGGATGCGACCAACGCACTCTACTTGGGACGCGGAGTCAACTTCCCAGTGGCGCTCGAGGGCGCGCTCAAGCTCAAGGAAATCTCCTACATCCACGCCGAGGGGTATCCCGCAGCCGAGATGAAGCACGGCCCGATCGCTCTGATCGACGAGAACATGCCCGTGGTCTTCATCGCACCGCGCGATGCCGTGCACTCGAAGATCGTGTCGAATGTCGAAGAGGTGAAGGCTCGGGGCGGCAAGGTGATAGCCCTCATCAACGACGGCGATACCGAGATCGAGCGTCTCGCCGATCGGACGATCGTCATCCCGGAAACGCTCGACCTGTTGACCCCGATCCTGACCACCCTCCCACTCCAGCTCTTTGCCTACTACGTGGCCGTCCGTCGGGGATGTAACGTCGATCAGCCACGGAACCTGGCCAAGTCCGTGACGGTCGAGTAATCCGCACGTCCGCGGGACCTGTCGCTTCCTCCGTCCCCCCTTGATCTCCGCGCTACCGGCGCGGATACTCCCAGTCCATGCGCGTCGTGCTGCAACGAGTGAGTCATGCAACAGTGACGATCGACGGCCGGATCGCCGGGGCGATCGACGCCGGGTATTGCCTACTGGTCGGGTTCGAGGCCGCCGACACCGCGGCAGTCGCCGACTGGATGGCCGACAAAATCGTTGGGCTGCGCCTGTTTGGTGACCACGACGGCAAGATGAACCGGTCACTGGGCGACGTGGGCGGCGCCATCCTCGTCATCTCCCAGTTCACCCTCTACGGCGACGTGCAGAAGGGCAGAAGGCCGTCGTTCGTCAAAGCCGCAAAGCCCGACACGGCGATTCCGCTCTACGAACATTTCATCAGCCGACTGCGCAGCCATGACGTCGTGGTCGAAACAGGAGAGTTCGGGGCCATGATGGAGGTGGCGATCCACAACGATGGCCCCGTCACGCTCGTATTAGAACGCGCCCCGTGAACATACCGCCCTTGGTGCTGGCGAGCCGATCGCCACGGCGGAAGGAGTTGCTGTCACTTCTGGGCATCACCGCCAGGGTCGAGCCGTCGTCGGTGGAGGAACAGCACCAGGCCGGTGAGACCCCAATCGAGTACGCGGTGCGGCTCGCGAAAGAGAAGGCCGCGAGCGTCGCCGGCGACCTGGTGCTGGGAGCGGATACCATCGTGATCCTCGACGGCGAGATCCTCGAGAAACCCCGCGACGAGGACGATGCGCTCCGCATGCTCAGGAAACTCCAGGGCACGACGCACGAGGTGATCACGGCCGTCGCGCTTCGCTCGGGAGAGACCATGACCTCGGCGGTCGAGCGGACCGCCGTCACCTTTCGCCCGGCCGAGGAAGCCTTCCTGCGGGATTACGTGGCGACCGGCGAGCCGATGGACAAGGCAGGTGCCTACGGGATCCAGGGCTATGGCGCGGCCCTGGTGGAGCGGATCGAGGGGGATTTTTTCTGCGTGATGGGCTTGCCGCTGGGTCGGGTGCTCGATCTCCTCGCGCGTGCGGGGTATTCCTACCGCTTCACCCGATAGACGGCCACCGGCTGGGCCCGACCCCGGAGAGGGATCGCGTCGATCCGCTCGAGGGGAGGCGCGTCCTCGAGGAGGCCAATGAAAGGCTCGGTGATGAGGATCTCGCCGGCGTTGGCCTGGGCGCAGAGCCGCGACGCCACGTTGACGGCGTCGCCGATCACGGTGTACTCGAGTCGGCGTTGGCTTCCGATGTTGCCCGCGAAGGCCTCGCCATGGTTGATCGCGATGCCCACGTCGATGGCTGGCCGGCCCGCGGCTGTCCATTTGCTATTGAGCGCACGGACGGCGTCCTGCATGGCCAGGGCCGCTCGCATGGCGTTATCGGCGTCGTTCGGCTGGGAGATCGGCGCCCCCCAAAGCGCCAGGACGGCGTCGCCGATGAACTTGTCCAGTGTGCCGCCGAACTCGAAAATCACCTCGACCATCTCGGTGAAGTATTCGCTCAACAGCTGCGCAATCGCGTCGGGCGTCATGCCTTCGGAGAGGGCAGTGAAGCCCCGGATGTCGCTAAACAGGATGGTGATGGGCCGTTTGTCCCCTCCGGGCCGTACCCCTTCCTGTTCCTGAGCGATCTGGGCCGCCACATTGGGGGCGAAGTAGCGCTCGAAATTGGAGCGCACGACCGCCTCGCGCCGTCGTCGTTCGGCGTCACGAAGTCGGTACAAGGTCGCGGCCGCGATGCCGCTGAATCCGATGAGAAACTGGAGATCTTCGTCGCTGAATGCGGCGGTGGCGGTGAGGCTGTCCACGTACAAGATGCCAAGAACCTCATCGGCGCTGGCCATGAGGGGCGTGCACATGGCGCTACGCACACTCTGCATGAGAACCGATTTGCCCTGAAAGCGCGTATCCGCGGTGGCATTGTCGGTCAGGATCGCGATCCGTTCCTGCACCGCCTTCTGAGCGATGGACCGTGGCACGTGGCGCAGGCTCCCATCGCCGAGCCGGCTCTTCGAGACGCGAGGGATCAAGGCCTCGGACATCTCATCGCATAACAACACCGACACACGGTCCACGTTCAGGACTTCGAAGGTCATGTCCACCATGGACTCCAACAGGTGGTCCGGGTCGAACTCGCCAGCCAGCTTTTGCGAGACGTGCAACAGCAAAGCCATCTTCTTGGCACGGCGTTCCTCGCTGGTGGCCCCGTCGACACGGAGAAAACTCGATCCGCCTTCCGCTGGGGTCTCGTCCAGGGCCGGCATCTTTGGCTCCACCCCGCCCTGGACGGCGACTTGGCGGACGATGGTGCCTCCGACCCCAGCACCGGCTGCGGCACCGCCCACGCCTCCCGGTGCCGAGGCATCGATTCCCGGTGGTTGTGACACGCCCGCCTGAAGGGTCCGCAACTGGCAGACCACCTTCCCGAATCGAAGGGAATCGCCGGGGAGAACCTCCACCCCCCCCTCGGGCACGACGGCTCCGTTGATGAACGTCCCATTGGAACTGCCGAGATCGCGGACCGTGACGTCCCCCCGCTCCCGGTCCACGACCAGCTCCGCGTGACGTCGCGAAATGGTGGGATCATAGAGCTGAATGTCGGATGCCACCCCGCGACCGACCGTATGCGTTCTTCCGACAACCAAGTCGAATGTTTGCCGGTTGGCGACGCTCAGGAGTTGGAGCTTCGGTTTCTGCGGTGGTGCCATGGTTCGACCCTTCGGGCGTCAGCCGTCTACCGTGGGGCCACGACCAAGTACCGGCCCGCCCCGGGAATGTCGGCTTCCAGGTTATCCGAGGCCGGTTGGGTGGATGGCAGGAGCGCAATGCGGCGGTCGTCTCGCACGTGGCCGATCACGAGGGCGCGCTCGAACGCCACCCGACTCCGGTAGCGGTCCCCCATGGCCACCGGTGGTGAAAAATGCACCGGGTACTTGAAGGTGAGGGTGACCCCCTCGGGCAGGGGGCGGCTCGCTTCGATGTCGACCCCGTACAGGCCCGGCCGGGGGGTCACCGAGAGCCGGACCGAGTCACGGTCGCTCTGGCTCCCGAGGTCGGGAGGGATGGACAGCTGGGCAAAGACGGTGTTGTCGGGCGGCCCGTGGCGGAGAATGACCACCCGCCCCCGGCGCGCGGCCAGCGTGAGGCTCGTGTCGTTGGGTGAGGCACCCCAGGCCTCGAGCACGAACACACTGTCCCGTGGCACGATGCGCAGCGGCTGCCGGCGAGCGGGAACGGCGGGCCCCGCCGTAGCCGCGGACGATCCGCCGCATGCCGCGCCTATCAACACAAGGAGCGCCGTGTGGGTTGCTCGGGTCCTGAAGTCCCCGGATATTCTCATGACCATGCCCATTGTTGTCGTTCTCCTCGCAATGCTGCTGGCCGCGGCGGCACCGCCCCAGCCTCTCTCCGCGCAGGATTGGAATGCCGCCGAGGTCAGCGCCCTCGTGCGCCGCGCGGTCGCGCGCCGACTCGTGACCGAAACCGATTCTAGTCTACGCAGTTATCGTACCCGGGCGCATGGATTCGTCTTCTTCTTGGCGCAGGTCGGGCAAGGCTTCACCGAGCCCCCGCGGCTGGTCAAGGCCGACGAGCTCGACGTCGAAGTGTATTGGCAGGCCCCCGGCCGCAGCAAGCAAGTCATCCTCGGCTGGCGCGACGGAACCTTCCTGCCCACCGACATTTCCTACCACCGCGATCACCTCGGCATTGTCACCAACAACTTCGGGCACCTGATTCGCTTGGGGGAGGGCGATGAAGTGCGGGACGCTGTCCACCCGCTCTCCCCCCGCGGTCTCGCGCTCTACGAATATGCCCTCGACGATTCAGTGCGTATTCGCCTCGATCACGCCGAGATTACGGTTCACGCGATCGCCGTGCGCCCGAAAGATCCCTCGCAACCACTAGTCGTTGGAACACTCTATGTTGACGTGGCAACAGCCGACTTGGTCAGGTTTCGATTCAGCTTTACCCGTGCCGCCTACCGCCAAGGCCAACTCGAAGATATCACTGTCGTTCTCGAAAACGCCCTCCATGAAGGGCGCTATTGGCTGCCCTTCCGCCAGGAGATCGAGATTCGCCGCCGCAGCACCTGGCTCGATTTCCCGGCTCGCGGCATCATCCGGGGGCGCTGGGAAATCGGTGCGTATGACTTGAACCCCGACCTCCCTCCATCGCTTTGGGCCGGCCCGGCCATCGCCGGTCTCCAGTCCCCGGCCGACACCGACCATCATTGGCCCCAACCCCTCGAAGCGGCTCTCACAGATGTCGCGGTGCCGATCAACCAGCAGGACATGGAGGAAATTCGACTCGAAGTGGAGCGGGTGGTTGGCGCCACGGCTCTCAACACCCTGGCTCGCTCCCGCCTCGCCACCCGTTCGCTGAGCGACCTCGTACGGGTGAACCGCGTCCAGGGTCTGGCCGTTGGGATCGGCGGTGCCTTCAGGATTCTCGACCGCGGGCTGACACTCGAGCCGTCGGTCGGACTCGGTACCTCCGACGGCCGCATGACCGGCGGGGTGCGACTCACGTTTGGCGCCCTCTGGCTCGATGCCCGGCGCGAGATCCGTGACCTGGCCGATTATCAGGTCATCGCTCCCATCCTCAATTCGTTTCTAGCTCAGGAATCTGGCGACGACCTTGGTGACTACCTGCTCCTCGAATCGGCGAGCTTCGGGGTGCGACGTCGTCTCGATGCTCGAACGACATTGAACGCGTCCATCGGTGTCGAGGACGCGGCGGCGGTCGCGGTCGCGGCGACCCCGGCGCGCGGCACCTACCGAGACAACCCGCCGCTCGGTGGTCCGACGTACGGGGTGATCCGGGTCGGACTCGCAAGGGCCGCGGGCGGTGTGGCAGTGGGCGACGCTCTTGATGGCCTGGCGGCCCTGGAGGTTGGTGAAGGGCCGACGACCTATGTCCGGACATGGGTCCAGGGGCGCTGGCACCGGAAGATCGGCGGCCCCTTCGCTCGGACGGAGCTCCTGTCTCGCTTCTCGCTCGGGCTCGGGAGCGATGAACTCCCCGCCTATCGGAGTTTCGTCCTGGGGGGGCGGGGCACCCTCCCGGGCGAGCCCTTTCGGGCGTATGGGGGGCGTCAGGCGGTCTGGGGCCACCTGGAGTGGCGATTTGCGGTGCCCGTCCCCGCGCTTCGCCTGGGGACCTTCGCCACGACCGGGAATCGGCTCATTCTGGCCCCTTTCGTGGCAGCGGGCTGGACCGACCAAGCCGTCCCCGGGACCCCCTGGGCCGAGACCGATGGCCTGCGCCCGGTCGCCGGCATCGCGGCGGAATGGTTTATGCGGTTGCTCCGCCTCGAGGCGGGATTCAGCCTGCGGGATGGCGGGTTCGGGCTCACGATCGACATTCATCGGGACTGGTGGCCGTTGCTCTGAGGGGTGTTTTTTGGCCCGTTTCGGCGGCCTCCAGCCACTAGCCCCGTTGCCAGATCTGCCCTTACCTTCCACTCACCCGTTCTTACCGCGACACGCGCCAATCAGGAGTCCTGCACGCTCCAATGCTGTTTTCTGATGAATGGCTGGTCCCCACTGTCGAGCCTCTGGTCTCGGAGGACGACCTGGCGGCGGTCCGCGAGATTGCGGAATCCGCCGATGTCGGCACGCTCTCGCTGTGGGAGACCTTGGTCCATCGGAAGTTGCTCTCCGACGAGCAGATTGTCACCGCCATTGCGACGCGGTTTCGGGTTCCCATTGCCGATCTCAACGACGCCGAGTCCGGCGCGCGCGAGGCGGTCCCGGAGCAAGTCGCCCGGCGGCACCAGACGGTGCCCCTTCGGATAACTGACGCGCTGCTCGAGGCCGCAACGGCCAATCCCTTCGACATCGATGCGGAGAAGATGCTGGCCTTCGCCACGGGCCGCGAGGTGCGCCTGCTGCTCGCGCCGCCGAGCCGCATCCGCGACAAGCTCGATGAGCTCTACAAGCCGGAGAGTGTGGTTTCCAAGCTCTTGGGGGGCCTCGAAGATACCGAAGTCACCCAAATCCACGACGATGAAGAAGACATCGGTGCCTCGGTCGATGAAGCGAGTCAACGGCCGATCATTCGCTTGGTTGACATGATGCTGGCCGATGGCATCGCCAGCCGGGCCAGCGATATCCATGTCGAGCCCGCCGAGAGCGGCGTCGTGATTCGCTACCGGATCGACGGCGTGCTCCGGCAGGTGATGACCATTCCACGCTCGGCTGGCCTGCCGCTCATCTCCCGGATCAAGATCATGTCGGGGCTGGACATCGCCGATCGCTTGCGACCGCAAGACGGTCGCGCCCGGGTCGCGGTCAACAACGAGAAGATCGACCTCCGGATCTCCACCCTTCCCGCCAGCCTTGGCGAAAAGGTCGTGATCCGGATCCTCAACGCCAAAGCGACGATCCTCTCGCTCGACGGCCTGGGCATGTTCGAACATGAGCGGCAAATCGTCGAACGGTTGTTGGACAACAAAGAAGGCATCATCCTGGTCACCGGTCCCACCGGCTCGGGGAAGACGACCACCTTGTACTCCGCGCTCCGGCTCGTTCAGGGCGAAGGGGTCAACATCGTCACCGTGGAAGACCCGGTGGAATACCGCCTGGGGCAGAACATCGTCCAGGTCCAAGTCAACCCGAAGACGGGCCTCACGTTCGCGACGGCGCTTCGGTCCATCCTCCGACAGGATCCCGACGTGGTGTTGGTGGGGGAGATTCGAGACCAGGAGACCGCCCAGATTGCGGTGCAGGCGTCGCTCACGGGCCACCTCGTCTTGTCGACCCTCCACACGAACGATGCGCCCAACTCGGTCACCCGCCTGCTCGACATGGGGATGGAGGCGTACAAGATCGGATCCGCCCTCCGCGGCATCGTTGCGCAGCGTCTCATGCGGCGGCTCTGCCAGATTTGTCGCGAAGAGATCACCGATCTCGAAGGCGGCCAGGTCCCCGCCCAGATGCTCAAGTACATCCCAGACGATGCCACGGTCTATCGAGCCGTCGGCTGCCCGGATTGCGCCATGACCGGGTATCGCGGCCGGTTCAGCATCACCGAGATCCTGGTCGTCGATGCCGAGATCGAGCGCTTGATCGCGGCCGGCACGCCGGCTGGGATGATCGCTAAGGCTGCCCGACAGCGTGGCATGCGCTCGCTCTGGGAGAGCGGCCTCGAGCATCTTCTCGCGGGCGAGACCGCCGTTGAGGAGTTGCTGCGGGTCACCGATGTGCCCATAGGCGATGGCCATCCCAAGGCGCCCCC
>JBFGLJ010000045.1:0-17022 GCA_041576235.1 Gemmatimonadales bacterium
TCAGAAAGTGTGATGTCAAAGAACGCAAGTCCGATCCCGACGTTTCGGCGGATTACCAATTGCTGGGCAAACTCGGTCAGGGCGGGATGGGAGATGTCTTTGTCGCCCGCCAGGGTTCACTGGATCGTTTGCTCGCCCTCAAGCTGATTCGGCCGCTGTCGAACGCCGACTTGACGCTCCAACACGACCCCCTCTTGAGCCCCATCCTCTGGGACCTGGGCCATATCGCCCATTTCGAGCAGCTGTGGCTCACCAAGAACCTCGAGGGCGAGATCAAGTTCGTCGAGATGCCGGGCCTGTTCAATCCCATGGAGCACCCACGGAACGCGCGCGGGGCGCTCGCGCTGCCGGCGGTCGAAGCGTGCCTCTCCCTCATGAGCGACATCCGCCGGCAGGTGCTGACGCGACTCTCCAAGGCCGATCTCCGGTCCGCCAACCCGCTCCTCAGGGATGGATACGTGTACCTCATGGTGCTCCAGCACGAGCTGCAGCACGGCGAGACGATGCTGCAAGCGCTCCAGCTGAAACAGGGCGACCCGTACACCCCCGTGAGGCGCCGTCCGGTGCCGTCGGCTCGCATGGCGGTCGACGGCATGGTCTCGTTCCCCGGAGGCGAGGTGTGGATAGGGACCGACGACAGGCGCGCCGCCTACGACAACGAACGGCCCCGACACCGTATCCGGCTCGATCCGTTTGCGATCGATGCCGCGCCAGTCACCAACGGCGCTTTTCTCGAATTCATGGAAGCCGGGGGATACGAGCGGCGCGAGTGGTGGTCGGCGCCCGGCTGGCGCTGGCGATCGGAGGCCAAGGCGACCGCGCCCGAGTATTGGTACCGCCATGAGGGAACCTGGTGGACCCGGGTCATGGATGTCCGCCGGCCCGTGGATTGGAACCGTCCTGTGTGCCATGTGTGTTACCACGAGGCGGAAGCCTATGCTCGGTCGGTCGGGAAGCGACTGCCGAGCGAATTCGAGTGGGAGGCGGCCGCCACCTGGGATCCGTCCATGGGGCAACGAGCCGCCTTTCCATGGGGGAACGCGGCGGCTGGGCCGCACGTGGCCAACGTCGGCCAGGTCACGTTCGATACCGCCCCTATCGGGGCCTATCCCAAGAACGTCTCACCGCTGGGGTGCTACGGCATGATTGGCGATGTGTGGGAATGGACGTCGAGTCGATTTCGGGGCTACCCGGGCTTCGAGGCCTTCCCGTATCCCGAGTATTCCGATGTCTTCTTCGGGGACGAGCACGTGGTGCTCCGCGGCGGCTCGTGGGCCACAGGCGCCCTCGCGATTCGAGGCACCTTCCGGAATTGGGACCTCCCGATCCGACGGCAGATCTTCAGTGGATTCCGCTGCGCGGCCGATGGCTGAGCGCACGGTGGGCGGCGCTCCCGCGAGCGCCCGCGCCGCCATGCGCGAGGAGGTTCGTCGGGGGCTCTCGCGGCCGGAGAAGCAGCTGCCCCCCAAATTCTTCTACGATCGACGGGGCTCCGAGCTCTTCGAACGGATCACCCGCCTCCCGGAGTACTATCCCACCCGGACCGAGCGCCGCATCCTCCGGGCGTGGATGCCCACGCTGATTCCGGACCTGGCCGTCCAGACGCTGGTCGAACTGGGGGCCGGGAGCGGGGAGAAGACCCGGCTGATTCTGGAGGCCATGCACGGTGCCGGCTCGGCCTTCGTGTATATCCCCATCGATGTGAGCACCGAGTTCTTGCGCGACTCGGCCCGGCGGCTCCGAGAAGCGTACCCGGACCTGTCGGTGCTGCCCACCACGGCCGATCTGACGGAGCCACTCGACCTGCCGCGGCGGATGCCACGCCCGGCGCTGTTCGCGTTCCTCGGGAGTACCATCGGCAACTTCCCCGCGCCGGACGCAGTGGCGCTGCTCAGGCGAATTCGCGCCGTCATGCAGTCAGGCGACGTCTTTCTCCTCGGAGCCGACCTCCGGAAGGACATCGCCGTTCTCGAGGCCGCCTACAACGACGCACAGGAGGTCACGGCGGCCTTCAACCTGAACATGTTGCGGGTGCTCAATCGCGAGCTGGACGCCGACTTCGATCTGGACACGTTCAGGCATCGGGCGATCTACAACACGAACGAGCATCGGATCGAGATGTATCTGGTTTCGACCCGGCGCCAACTCGTCACCATTCCGAAGGTCGGCGCGTTCGAGTTCGGGGACGGCGAGACCGTACGGACTGAAATCAGCCGCAAGTACGACCGTCCCACGGTCGAGGCTCTCTTCGCCGCCGCCGGCCTCGAAATGACCCACTGGAGGACAGACCCAGAAGACCGGTTTGCCCTGACCCTGGCGCGGGGGCGTGGGGCCTCGTGATTACCCGAACCACCGACCCTCTGGCTGGGGATCTCACGCGACGGGTCTTCTCGCCGCGACGGCAGACCCCCATGCTGGGCATCGGCGCTGAGATAGAGATCATTCCGGTACACGCCGAAAGCGGCTCGGTCTGCCCGTTCGAACGACCTGGCTCTCCCGCCACGCTGCCGTTCCTCCGTTCCTACGGTCGTGACCAGGGATGGCGCGAGAAGGCGGCGACCACCGGGATCCCGATGTTCGAGTTGCCGGACGGAGGGACGATCACCCCGGAGCCGGGTGGCCAGCTCGAGTACAGCTCGCCACGCTGTCGCTCGATCGCGCAACTCGTCCCGCGGCTCGAGAGCACGATGCGCCACATGCGCCGGGCCGCGGCCGATCGGGGCATCCACTTCCTCGAGACCGCGATCGACCCGGTCAACCCGATCGACCGAGTCCCGCTCCAGCTGGATGCCGGCCGCTACCGGAAGATGACCGACTATTTCAACGCCCTGGGACCGGCTGGCATTCGCATGATGCGGCAAACGGCGGCCATTCAGGTCAATCTGGATTTCCTGGAAGAACCGGCCCTCCGTTGGAGAGTGTTGAACGCCTCGGCGCCCTACATCGTGGCCATCTTCGCGAACTCACCCGTCTACGCCGAGGCCGCGACCGGGTGTCAAAGCTACAGATCCGAGACCTGGCGCCGGCTCGACCCGAGCCGAACGGGCCTCCTGGCCCAAGACACAGACCCGGTCCGGGAATACTTGGACTTCGCGCTGGCCGCGCCGGCCATGCTCCGGCCGGAAGACGACGGGACCTTCCCGGCCTTCGCATGGTTGTGGGCTCGAGGCCGGGTGAACCTCGAAGACTGGCGGCTCCACCTGTCGACCCTCTTCCCTGAGGTGCGGCCCAAGGGCTATCTCGAGGCCCGCTCCGTGGACGTGGTGCCCGCCAATTGGTACGCGGTCCCTATCTGTGTGCTCGCCGGCATTGTGTACGACCACCAGAGTCTCCACGCCGCCGCCGACCTCTTGGGGTCCCCGGACAACGACCTCCTGGCACGTGCCGGTATCGAAGGGCTGGATGATCCCGCCCTCGCTTCTGTGGCGAAGGACCTGTTCGAGATCGCCCTCGAGGGGTGCGCCCGCTTTGGTCCGGAGTTTCTGAGGGCGGAAGACCTGGAAGTCTCCCGCGCGTATTTCGAACGGTACACCCGCCGGAACCGGGCGCCCGCCCATGACGCATTGGACGCATTGACCGCGATCGACCACCCCTGAGTCTCACTCCCCCCTCGCCCTCCGAGTGGCGGGAGGCCGCCGCCGTTAGGTGGAGAGCCCATGATCGTCCTCGCCACCGCCCAGGTCACCAAACACTTCGATGAGCACGTGGCCCTCGATCGCGTCACGATTGAGGTCGCGAAGGGCGAGTGCCTGGCGTTGATCGGGGAGAGCGGGTCGGGAAAGACGACCCTGCTCCGGTGTTTCAACCGGATGATCACTCCCGATTCTGGGACCGTATGGTTCGAGGGAACCGACGTGCGGTCGCTCGATCCCATCGCACTCAGGCGGATGATCGGCTACGTCCCGCAGGAGGGCGGGTTGCTTCCCCACTGGCGCATCCTCCGCAATGTGGAATTGGTTCCCTGGCTTCGGCAGCAAGCCGATCGGGTGGCACGGGCGCGCCACGCGCTCGACCTGGTTGGACTCGACCCCAACACCTTCGGGGCCCGCTGGCCCCGAGAACTCTCCGGTGGACAGCGGCAACGCGCCGCCGTGGCCCGGGCCCTCGCCGCGGAGCCTCAAGTCATTCTGCTCGATGAGCCCTTTGGCGCGCTCGACGCCATTACTCGGGCCGATCTGCAGACCGCATTCGGCGCGATGCAGCGCGACCTGCGCCTGACGTGTGTCCTGGTCACCCATGATCTGCACGAGGCGTTGACACTGGCCGATCGTGTCGCCGTGCTCCGCAACGGCAGCGTCGAACAGGTCGCCGCCCCCGCCGAACTCCGCCGGGACCCCGCAACACCCTATGTGCGCGACTTGCTCCGCCGCGCCCGGGTGGCGGGATGACCGCGCTCGGTCTCGCGGCCCTGCTGCTGGTGGCTCCTCTGGGCCAGGCGGCCACCACTGCCGATACCGCTCGGCGGCCGGTGGTGGTGGCCTCCAAGCCCTTCGGGGAGTCCTACCTCTTGGCGGAGATGTTCGCCCAAGTCCTGGAAGCGCATGGCTTCAGGGTCGAGCGGCGCCGCGGACTCGGCGCCACCGAAATCGCGTTCCAAGCGCTGCGCAGGGGGGCCATCGACGTCTATCCCGAGTACACCGGCACGGGGCTCCTGGCCATTCTGGGGGAGGAGCCCGCGGCCGACCCGCGCCAGGTATTCGCCTATGTCTCCCGCGTCTTCCGGCAGCGCTTCGGGGTGCGCTGGCTCCCGCCGCTCGGATTCGAGAACACCTACGCCATCGCCGTTCGGCGTGAGGTAGCTCAACAGCGTGGCCTCGGTACTCTGACCGACCTGGCACGCGAAGGCGGTGATTTCGTAGCCGGGTTTACGCCGGATTTCATCGGCCGTCCGGATGGCCTGCCCGGTCTCGAGCGAGTCTATGGATTCGCGCCCGCCGACATCCGGTCTCTCTTGCCCGCGATCAAGTATCAGGCGCTGGCTGCCGGCGAAGTCGACGTCATCGACGGGTACTCTACCGACGGCCTCATCTCGCGCTACGACCTGGTGGTATTAGAAGACGATCGCAACTTCTTTCCACCGTACGAGGCAGCGGCCCTTCTCAATGGAGAGTTTGGCCGGGCATTCCCACGGGCGGTGCTCGCCTTGAGCGAGTTGAGCGGCCGACTGTCCGAGGCGACGATGCGCCAACTGAATCGGCGGATCGAAGTCGACGGGGAAGCCATCCCGGCAGTCGCCCGAGACGCTCTCCGCACCATCGGCGTCGTCCAAGCCGGCACGGTTTCGGATGGCGAGGGTCCAGTCGTGCGTGAAAGTCTCGTCGGGTATCTCTGGGGTGAGCGGGCCGCCATGGCCGCACTGACCCTCCGGCATCTGTTTCTGGTCGCGGTGTCGCTCGGCGCCGCCATCGCCCTGGCCGTGCCGCTCGGCCTCGCGCTCGAACGCCGCCGCCGGAGCGCGGAGGCGGTCATCCGCGGCACCGGACTCCTCCAGACCCTGCCCAGCATCGCATTGCTCGCCTTCATGATCCCGCTCCTCGGCATCGGGGTCGGCCCGGCGCTGGTCGCCCTGTTCCTTTATTCCATCTTTCCCATCCTCCGCAACACCTACACCGGCGTGTGCGGAGCCGATCCGGAAGCGGTGGCGGCCGCAACGGCGCTGGGCATGACCCCGGCACAGGTGCTGCTCCACGTGCGCTTGCCGCTCGCCATGCCGGTCATCATGGCCGGCATCCGGACCGCTGCGGTGATCAATGTGGGCACTGCCACCCTCGCGGCCTTTATCGGCGCCGGCGGTCTGGGCGATCCGATCGTCGCCGGGCTCGCGCTCTCCGACACCCGCATGATTCTCTCGGGGGCATTGCCGGCCGCCGCGTTAGCCCTGGCTGTGGACGGGGGCCTAGGCCTGGCCGAGCGTCGGGTGGCGCCTGGGGGTAGTTAGGCGCGAGTCGAGAGTCTTTAGTCTTTAGTCCTTCAGCGGTAGATGGCGGTGGCGTGCCTACCATGTCGAACTGGCGACTCACGACTGATGACTGACGACTCGAGTCTCAAGTCTCAGGTCTCACCCAAACACCACCGGGTACAACACGGACGCGCCGATCACCACGACAACGATGGCCACCGCATCCAACAGGAGGCCCGCCTTCACCATCTCGCGCACGGTGACCTGGCCGGAGCCGAAGACGATGGCATTGGGCGGGGTGGCGATCGGGAGGGCAAACCCGGTCGACGCCGCGAGCGTTGTCACCAAGAGCAGGGCCAACGGCGGCTGACCGACACCAACGGCCAGCGACCCGACCAGCGGCATCGCCATCGCCGCGAGTGCCGTGTTGGAAGCCAGCTCACCCAACCCGAGCACCATGATCGACAGCCCGGCGAAGAGGAGCGGCGTCGGCAGGGGCTTCAGGATCTCCATCCGCTCGGCGAACCAGGCGGTGAGCCCGCTCGACTCCATGGCGGCCGCCAGCGAGAGTCCCCCGCCGAACAAGATCAGCACGTCCCAGGGGATGTCACGCGCCTCCGGCCACGTGAGCAGAGGTCGGCGGCTGGTATCCCCCCCGTCTCGAGCGCGGGCGTGAATGAGGAACAACAGCACCGCTCCCGCGACGCCGATCGTCGCGTCGCTGATGCCCGGCGCCAGGTCTTCGAGTCCGGGGATGCGGAGCCCGCCCAGCGTCTTCGGGCTCCGAAACAGCCAGCCTGCGGCGGTGAGGGCGAACACCCACAGCGTGGCCTTCTCGCCGCCCCGCACCCGGCCTAGTGCCGCGTGGCGCTGGCGCAGTTGGCGCGCGCTGTCGGGTGGGACGGCCGGGTGCTGGCGGAACACCACGTAGACGAGGAGAAACCAGGCGAGCGGCAACAGCACCAGGACGATGGGGAGTCCCACCAGCATGAACTCGCCGAACCCAACGCTCCGGCCGAGGGACTGCTCGGTGTAGGCGGAGAAGATCAGGTTGGGCGGTGTGCCGATGAGGGTGGCCATTCCCCCGATGGAGGCCGCATACGCGACCCCGAGCATGAGCGCGGTGCGGGTCGGGCGGGCCGCATCATCGGTGCCAATCAGCGTGGCAATGGCCAGGGCGATGGGGTACATCATGGCGGCCGTCGCCGTATTCGAAATCCACATCGAGAGGAATGCCGTGGCCACCATGATCCCGAGCACCACCCGGCGGCCCTCGAGGCCGATGCGGGTGACGATGCCGTAGGCGATGCGGGTGTGGGCGTTCCAGGATTGGAGTGCGGCCGCCAAGAGGAAGCCGGCGAGGAAGAGAAAGATGAGCTGGTGGGCGTAGGGCGTGGCCGCGTCCTGCGGGGAGGCGACGCCCAGGAACGGAAACAGCACCAGCGGCAGCAAGGACGTGGCGGCGAGCGGCACCGCTTCGGTGATCCACCACACCACCATCCAGAGTGCCACGCCCAGCACGTACTCTGCGCCGGGGGGGAGGGAGGAGGGCGCCAGCGCCACCCCGGCGCCGAACGCGAGGGGGCCGGCCAAGCGGGCGAATCTGGTCAGGCGGGTCGGCGGGGAGGCGCGGATAGGCTGGTAGGGGGTCAGGTGGTTGGGCGGTAAGGACCAAAGACTGACGATTCACGACTCCGGACCGATTGCCGATAGCGGTGTGGGGCCGGGGTGGTGGTGTCGCTACATATTCTCGACCATGGCTTGGGCGAATTCGCTGGTCTTGAGCAGGGTGGCGCCGGTCATCAACCGCTCGAAGTCGTAGGTCACGCGTTTCTGGCCGATAGTCGCGCCCAAGGATGACACGATCAGCTCCGCGGCCTCGTCCCAGCCGAGATAACGCAGCATCATCTCGCCCGAGAGGATGACCGATCCGGGGTTCACCTTGTCCTGGCCGGCATACTTGGGGGCGGTCCCGTGGGTGGCTTCGAAAATGGCGTGTCCGGACTGGTAATTGATGTTGGCGCCCGGTGCGATCCCGATCCCGCCGACCTGGGCCGCGAGTGCATCGGACACGTAATCGCCATTCAGATTCATGGTCGCAATGACATCGTACTCCGCCGGACGAGTGAGCACTTGTTGCAGGAACGCATCCGCGATCACGTCCTTGATCACGAGCCCGTTCGGCAACTTGCACCACGGCCCGCCATCGAGTGGAACGGCGCCGTATTCCTCACGCGCCAACTCGTACCCCCAGTCCCGAAAGGCGCCCTCGGTGTACTTCATGATGTTGCCTTTATGGACGAGGGTGACGCTCTTACGCCCGCGCTTGACGGCATGATCGATCGCGGCACGGATCAGCCGCTTGCTGCCCTCTTCGGACACCGGCTTGATGCCCACGCCGCTGGTACGCGGAAAGCGGATCGAGGTGGCGCCGAGTTCGTCTTGGAGGAAACTGATGAGCCGGCGTGCGTGGTCGCTCTGGGCCTCGAACTCGATGCCGGCGTAGATGTCCTCGGTGTTCTCCCGAAAAATGATCATGTTGACCTTTTCCGGCGTCCTGACCGGCGACGGCACACCCGTGAAGTAGCGCACCGGGCGCACGCACGCGTAGAGATCCAACTGCTGGCGAAGGGTCACATTGAGCGAGCGAAAGCCGCCGCCCACCGGGGTGGTCAGCGGCCCTTTGATGGCCACCAGATACTGTGAGATGGCGCGTAAGGTGTCTTGCGGGAGCCAATCGTCCACCTGCTGCTTGGCTTTCTCCCCCGCGAGCACCTCGAACCACACGATCTCGCGTCGGCCACCATACGCCTTCGCTACGGCGACCTCGAGCACCCGCCGGGCCGCGCGCCAAATGTCCGGGCCCGTGCCGTCGCCCTCGATGAACGGGATGATCGGCCGGTTGGGGACGGTGACTCGGCCCTCCACCATGGTCACCGCCTCTCCAGTCGTGGGCGGTGTCAAGTGGTCGTAATCGGGGCGCGCGCTGGTTGATGTCGGCATGACAATTCTCGTTTGGGTTTGAGCCCGAGGCCGGATACGGCGAAAGCGTCTCAATATAGCCCGGCTCCAAACGGGGAGTCTGAACCCCCGTTCATGCATCCTGGATCACCGAGTGGCGGGTCCAAGCGAATCCGGCATAACTCCTGCTCCGGCATGAGGATACTTGGGCGTTGTCGCCCTTGTCGACGGGTAGCGGGACCGGCTGCCGGCCTTTGCAGCTCAGCTATCTCGCGTGC
Organism: Gemmatimonadales bacterium; assembly: GCA_041576235.1. Classification (GTDB taxonomy): domain Bacteria; phylum Gemmatimonadota; class Gemmatimonadetes; order Gemmatimonadales; family GWC2-71-9; genus JABDII01. Next base: position 9,139 of record JBFGLJ010000045.1, read on the forward strand.
GTCGCATATTTCCGCTATTCTAGGGGGAATTCCCCTTGGTTGCCTTCAGCCGAATTGTGAGCCGCCGCCGGGAGATGTTGCCGTGACGCCACATCTCCAGCGGTCCGACCTGCCCGAGGATGCCCATGCGGCCCCTGCCGGCACCGAGACCGTGACCGACGCCCTCACCGGAACCGGGGACCGGCTGGTCCTGGCACGGGAACTGGCCGAGTTCGTGGTCGCCTTCTCGGGCGCATACCAGCGGTTCTCCATGTACCCGGACGGCCACCCCGCCCTGGAGACCGCCATCAGGAACCTGGCCAAGCGACTGGACGAGATCTTTCTCGATCGCCCGTCAGTCGCCATCGGCGTCTCCCCGAGCCAGCTCCTGGTAGCCGGCGTCCCAACCGATCCCAAGCAGGTGCTCCTACGCGATCTCGCCGAGCACCTCCATCGCCACGATGTCGGCGGGGTCAAGATTCTCCGCGGCGTGAAACGCGCCGAGCTGGCCTCGCTGTTCAGCAGTCTCCGGGGAGGGGGAGCGGGAGCGGGAGCGGCCCACCCCGCTGAGAAGCAGAACGGCGGCCCTCCCGGCACCGCCCCTCGGCCTCATTGGAACCACATTCGGCTCTACCCTCCGTCGTACGATCACCTGGCGCTCTTCGACGACTCGGGCGAGGAGGAACAGGAAGTCACCGCCACCGAGGCCTGGGCCAAGCTCTTGTGGCTCGGCCTGGCGCGGGCGGCGGTTTCCGAGGACCTGACCGACGATGAGGGATCGGCGCTCGATCCCGAGGAACTCGCCAAGGCCATCGATGAACAGTGCGAGGACCCGGTCTACGGCGACCAACTCCTCACGGCCTTGAGTTCGTTTGCCGAATCCTGCCGCGAACGGGGCCGGAGCGAATCGGTCACCGTGCAGCGCCATCTCGCCAGGTTGATTGCCGGGCTCTCGGACAATGCCTTGAACCAGTTGCTGGTGATGCGAGAGAACGGGGAAGACCGGCGCCGGTTCCTGCTCGAGAGCACCCACGTCTTGACCGCGAAGCTCGTGCTTCGCCTGGTCGAGGCCGCGGCGGGGGCACAGAACCGCAGCCTCTCGCCGGCCCTCTTGCAGTTGTTGGGCAAAATGGCATCGCACGCCGACGACGAGACGGGTCCACGCCGGCGCCAAGCCGACGACTCCCTGCGCGAACTCATTCGCAAGCTGCTGGAGCGCTGGGACGATGAGCAATTGTCGACCGCGCTCCCGGCGCTCTATGAGCGAACGCTGGAGCGGTTGCCGCGTATTCTCCCCGAAGAATTCGACGCCGTCACCGCCTATGTGCCCGAAGCGGACCGGATCATCCAAATGAGTCTCGAGGCGGGAGCCTGCGAGGTCGGGACTTTGCGAGCCGCGGATTTCATGATTGCCCGTGGTGAGGTGGCCTCGCTGCTCGATCTGATCAATGAGGCACCCGAGGGAGACTCGGTAGCCAGGGAGCTTCGTGCCCGCGTGGTCCACCCCTACACGGTGGGTGTGCTCCTGGCCGAGGACCACGTCGACCTCGACACCCTGGGGCGGTTGGTGCCCGAGTGTGGGGTGGAGGCGGCGGGTGTCATGTTCGACGCATTGTCCACCTCGGAGGACCGGAAGGTGCGCGCCACACTCCTGGAGCTCCTGGCGCGATTCGGAGCTGATGTGGGGCCGGAGGCCGCGGAGCGCATCAAGGGTGCCCCGTGGTACGTGCAACGGAACCTGATCAAGCTCTTGGACATGTTGCCGTCGCTGCCGGAGGCGTTCTCCCCGGCGGCGTGTCTGGCCCACTCCGACGCTCGGGTCCGGCACGAGGGCTTCAAGCTGCTGCTCCACGATCCGGCCAACCGCGAGCGCGCCATCCGCGAAGCCATCAAGGCACCGGACCCGCCGACCATCCGCCTGGGTCTCGTCGCGGCCACTGAAGACTGCCCGACCGAGGCGGCGCAGGTGATTGTCGAACGCCTGAAGAAGCACGAGTTGAACAAGGACCTTGTGCCCATCGCGGTCCGGGCCATTGCGCCCGTTGAAGACCCGAGCGTGCTCGATTGCCTCCTCGACGTTGCCTCGGGGCAACGGGCCTGGTACCTGTTGCGGCGCATTGCCCCCAGGTCGCCGGCCATGCTCGCCGCCATCACGGGGCTCACCATCCACTGGCGGTGGCACGCCAAGGCGCAGCCGGTGCTCCGTCGCGCCGAGCGCCACAAGGACAAGCAGGTCCGCGATGCCGCCGGCGCCCACCTGCGGCTCCACCAGGTGACGGACGATCCGCGCCTCAAGGTGATCGTGTAGCCATGAGCGAGCGACCGGTCCTGTTTCTTCATTCCATGGCGCACGCCCTCTCGGCGATGCAGCTCTATGACCAGGATCACCCGGCCAGGGCTCGGGTGGTGGACCGGGCATTCGCCAAGCTGGACGACCTCTTGGCGGAGCATGCCCCGGCTATTTTCTCGTTCATCGATGGTTCCGTCATTCATGGGCACCGTACGCTACACGACATGCATCGGTGGCCTTGGGCCGAACGCCTCAGTGCCATGGGCGTTCAGCGCGTCGAGTTCGAATCGTCCGTTGCGCGTGAAGGCTTCGGCGCCTTCTTGGACGACGTCTTCGGCCTGCTCGCCGCCACGAGCCCGGCCGAGGCGGGGCTGCCCGCCCCGCAGCCCGGCATCCGGTGCGGCTCACTTCGGGTCACCGGCGACGGCAACCTCGAGCTATCGACGGAGCTGCTGCCGACGGCCACCCTTCCGTATCAGTTGGGAGAAGAGCTCGCGGCGGTGCAGTGGCTGTTCGAGCGGGCGTCCCTCAACGACGTTGTTCCGCTCGACGAGGTGGAAGCGGTGGTGCGTTCGCTGGCGGTCGCCATGCGGTCCGAGGGCGAAATCCTCATTCCGCTCCTCGATCTCCAGTCGCACGACGAGTACTCCGTCATGCACGCGGTCAATGTCGCGGTCCTCGCCATGTCGCTCGTGGAGTCCTTGGGGATGGGGTCCAAAGATGTGCGGGCGTTCGGGACAGCCGGCTTGCTGCACGACATTGGCATGAGCCGGGTGCCGGCCGAGGTGTTGGCGAAGCAGAAGCTCTCGAACAACGACCGTAAGATCGTGCAGGGGCATCCCGAAGAAGGCGCCCGGATGTTGCTGCGTCGCAATGTGGATTTCGAACTGGCGGCCATCGCCGCGTATGAGCACCACGCACGCCCCGACGGACTGGGCTATCCGAACATGCGGTACGCAAGAGACTTCCACTACGTGAGCAAGGTGATCTCGGTGTGCGATGCCTACGACGCGCTGCGCACCCCGCGGAGCTACCGGCCGGCGTGGGAGCCGGCCGACGCCCTCCGGTACGTCGAGCAGGGGGCGGGCACCATCTTCGACGCCGGGGTCGCCAGCACGTTCGTCGCCTTCATGCGAAGGATGGATGGGCAGATCGTGCTGATGGGGCCCAACGGTCCCGTGTCGGGCCGGGACGAGGAAGCCGTCATCGTCGCGCCGGCCACGGACTCGGTGCGTGAAGCTCCGGACTCCGGCCCCGAATCCTAAGCGTCTCTCTTGTCCAAGGGCGGCTGCCCGCCCGAGCACCCGCTAGGTCAGCGGCTCGAGTTCGCCGAGCATGGTGGGGATGAGTTCCGTGACGGTTGGATGCACGTGCACGGCCCGCTGGATCACCGTGTACGGCGCATCGGCATACATGATGTCCAGAATGGAATGAATGATCTCGTCGCCGCCGATCCCCAGAACGGCAGCGCCGAGAATCCGTTTCGACTCCGCATCCACGAGCACCTTCATGAAGCCTTGGGTTTCGCCTCGCTCCTTGGCGCGGCCGACCCGGCTCATCGGCCGCTTGCCGATCAGCGCCGGCCGGCCCGAGGCGCGGACCTCGCGCTCGGTCATGCCTGCGCGTCCGAGTGGGGGGTCGATGTAGAGCCCGTAGGTCGTAATCCGGTCTGAGACCTTCCGCGAATCGTTGTCGAACAAATTCGCGACGAGAATCTCGTAATCGTTATACGAGGTGTGGGTGAAGGCCCCGCGCCCGTTCACATCTCCCGTCGCCCAGATGTGAGGTTGGGAAGTTCGTAACTGGTCATCCACCATGATGAATCCGCGTTCGTTCGCGGCGATGCCGGCCCTGTCGAGACCTAAGTCGTCGGTGTTGGGACGACGACCAACGGCGAGAAGCAGGTGGGAGCCAAGAACCTCCTCGGCACCATCCACGCAGTCGAGACCCACGGCAATCCCATCGCCCCGTCGCTCGACGCTGAGGCATTCGGCGTCGAGCCGCACCTCCACCCCCTCTCTCACGAGGATGTCCTTGACGGCCTCGGATACGTCGTCGTCATCCCGCGCAATCAACCGGTCCTTCATCTCGACCACGGTGACCCGGCTGCCGAACCGGCGGTACATCTGGGCGAACTCGAGGCCGATATAACTGCCACCAATGACGACGAGATGCTCCGGGAGAAGATCAAGCTCCATCATGCTCGAATTGGTGAGATAGTCCACCTCCGCGAGACCGGGCATCTCAGGAACGAAGGCCCGTGCCCCCACATTGATGACGATTCTAGCGCCCTCGAGGACCTCGCCGTCGACCCGAATCGCGTGGGGGCCCTCGAAGCGCCCATGTCCCTGGTAGACGGTGAGGTTTGCCGTGCCCTTGAGCCAACGCGCGACGCCCTCGTTCGAGGCCCGGACCACCTCGTCCTTCCGGGCCTTGACCCGCTTCATGTCCACCGTGATCGGACCGTCGATCACGACCCCGAAGTCTCCGCCGCGGCGGGCAACGTAGGCGGCGCGCGCGCTTGCGACCAACGTCTTGGTCGGGATGCACCCAACATTGACGCACGTGCCGCCAAAGAGCTTTCGCTCGAGAATCGCCGTCTTGAGCCCCTCAGCGGCGAACCGGGCCGCGATCGAGGGCCCCGATTGACCGGTGCCGATGACAATCGCGTCGTATGCAGTCGTCATGTCTCGCTGCCTCGAATCAGGAGCCTCAAGTGTGGCCCAGAGAGGATGATTTGGTAAGGGAAGTTCCGGTCCTCGCCGGCCACGAACAGGTCCCCATCGGTCCCGGTTGGTCCAAAGGACTGTCGGTTCAGGCTCCGGCAGCGGTGGGACGTTCGGCGGGTACCTGGGCGGGGGACTGATCCTGCGGCTGACAGCGGGGCTCGGATTCCGGCTCGACGCCGAGCGTCGGTTCATCCACGGAGTCGATCCCGGGACATCGCCCTTCGTGTTTGGGATTGGACTGACAACGCTCCCACGTGGCGACTAATCGGGAGCGTCGATCAACGCAGCCGGGTCAGGAGCTGGCGAATAGAATCCTGGCTCAGCCTACCCGCCAGCGACAGGCGGAGGTTGCGGTTGGCCAGCCACATGGCCACGGTCACTCCGTTCTCCGCCGTGCTGATCAAGGTATCTCCAGGTGCCATCCCAACCCTTCCCAGGTTAGCGGTGTCGGGAAGGTGCTGCTGATCGAGCAGCAACAGGCCCCCGTCCGGGGCGGTATAGACGAACCGCACCACCGGAGCGTCCGGCAGGGCATAGGGGACGCTCGCGCCGGGCCCGACCTCGATCCTGGTGACGGTCATGCCTTCTATGGAGCTGAGACCACCGGTCACCTCGGTGAGCGCCTGCTCGAGTGAGATCACCCTGAAATCGGCAGTGGTGGCGGGCGTAAGAGGCGCGGCGGGGGCCGTGAAGGCGGAGGCGGACGTGAGGGCTTCGTCCCTCGCCGAGGCCTCGGACGCGAGACCGGCGGCGGGTGTGGTGAACGGGGCAGTAGGGGCCGATGGACGCTCCATGCCGGCCATCGCGGTGTCTTCCCCTCCGCCCTCCGCCCGTGCGGCGAGAATCTGGAGATCCGGTGGCTGGCCGGCGCTGGACACGCGGTTCAAACCGAACAAGAGGGCGCTGCCGGCCGCGATGAGACCGACCGCGCCAACCAGCAGCCTGCCCCGGGGGCTGAGGCGTCCCCGGCGGTCTGACTCGCCGGTATGGCCGCGAGGTAGGAGTACCCTGTCAGTCATCACCCGTCCTGCCTCATCAACAGAAACCCCCCAGGCGTACGCCTCAGTCACACACGCATTGCAGAGGCGTAGGTGCCGGGAAAGCCGCTCGAAACCGGCATCGTCGAGCCGGCCCTCGCGGGCGGCCGTGAGTTCGGTTTGATCCACATGTCGATGTGCAGCACCCGCTGACCCCTCGCCCATGCGCCAACCATGTTGGTTCGACGGGGTCGGAGCCGTGATCTGGCTCACGCCGGGGCGGAAACCCGGTCTTTTCGGCCTCTCCCCGGTGCTACTGCACCCGGCGGAGGAGAATGCGGAGGATGTCGGGCGCCACTTGGCCGCTCAAGCTGAGTCGCGTGGTGCCGCTCACCCAGACGGCCATGGCGGGACCACCAGGTTCGGCGTCGATCAGCGTGTCGGTTGAGAAGCCTGCGCGATAGCCCTCGGGGATCTGCTGCTGGTCCAAATGCAGCACCCGGCTATCGGGAGGGGGCTCGCGATACACCACCCGGATGACTGGGGTGCCCGGCAACGCACCCGGAGGCGCGGCGGCTCCCTCGGCGATCTCCACGTGATCCGGATAGAGCCCCCCGATCAGCTTGATCGGACCGCCGGTCTCGGCGATGGCCTCGGCGACGCTGATCCGGCGGAACCCCGGCGAGGTGGGCAGCGGTTCCGTGACGGCAGGCTCGGCAGCGGGAACGCTGGGGGGGGCAGGGGCCGCGTCGACGGTCGCGCCCGAGCCGAGAGACGACTCCTCCTGCTCGGGTGCGGCCGCCTCGTCGACCGTGCCGGCTGATTCCGGCTCGACGGCCGCAGTCGCCTCGCCATCCGGGTCCAGCCCGGCCTGGAGAGCCGCTTCGGTCGTGGCGAGAACCGTTTCGCCCTTGGCCCCTGCCCCCTGCTCGGCCGCACCACGGACCTGCAGAATGGTATCGATGGCCAGTGCCGCCACCAGCACCAACGCGACGGCCAACACGGTGCGGGTAATCCGCTTGGACCATACCCCCGCCCCGTCCGCCTCGGGACCGGGAGGCACCAACACGGTGTGCTGCTGCCCGGGCCGAACGTTGTTGGTCTTGGCCTGGTTGGGCTGGTCGATCCGGAGCGCATCGATCGAGGCCCGCCACCGATCGAACCGCTGTTCGCACCGGTAGCAGGTCTTGAGATGATGCCGCACCTGGGCCTGCGCCACAGGACTGAGCCGCTGTTCGAGCAGGCTCCTGAGAATGTCTTCGTTGAGATGATCCATCGCTTCCACGATCTGTCCGCCTTGGGGTGGGGAACGCGCCCCAAGCGTAGGGTGGGTGCAAGATACCACCCCGGACTTCCCTGGAGAATGGCTCCCTAGGCGCTAGCGGATGCGGCGGAGCAGCCCCAAGAGATCGCCCTGGCTGAGCGATCCGCCGATGCCACCCGAGAGCGACATGAGCCGGCCCGGGCCGTCGAGCCACCACACTGCCGGTCGGCCCGCGGGACCGGCCGAGAACAGGGTGTCGCCCGCGGCGAGTTCGGGAACCTGATAGGCGTCGGCACCCGACGGAACCACGGCGTCGGCCTCCGCCTGCTCGAGCGGCCGCGGCTCGCGATCCAACAGCATCTGACTCACCACCACTTCGCTGGTGTCGATCCGGTACACCACGCGCACCATGGGACTCCTCACCGCCGCCCAGGGGACGCTCGGCGCCCCAGTGGCCTCGATCCGCTCGGGCGACGCGCCCTCCATCAGTCGAATGGCGCCGTTCAAGAGATCGACCGCTTGCTCGAGGCCGATCGACGTGACCGCGCCCCGCGACTTAGCGGGTGCGTCCGCCATGAACCCGCCCGCCCCGCCCCCCTGCTCGGCCAGCTGCCGGCGAGCATTCTCCACCCGGCCGTCGGCCGA
>JBFGLJ010000046.1:0-16870 GCA_041576235.1 Gemmatimonadales bacterium
CCCGGCGGTGCGGCCAATGCCACGCCCAAGCGCTCGCCGACTTCGAGGCCGGAGGCCATGCGGCCGCCCTCGCCAGCGAGAAACCCAACCCCGATCTGCCGACCTGCGTCACCTGCCATCAAGAGGCGGGTCACCGCGCCGCCGAGACGCCCGCCGGCTCGCGGCGGCTCGAGCTCACGGCCCTCTGCATCGACTGCCATTCGCGGGACCTCTTGATCACCCGCTACGGGCTTCCGGCCGGCGCCGGGAAGACCTACGCCGCGGATTTCCACGGGGCCACCCTGCGCTTTCTGTGGCGGCACCCGGCAGGGAAGAACCAGCCCGCGGTGATGGTCTGCTCGGATTGCCACGGCGCCCACAAGGTGGGATGGCTGGACGACGGCGAGGTAGCCGCGGTCTGCCTGGACTGCCACGAGGAAGCCGATCCCAAGATCGCCGGGGCGTGGCTCGGCCACGAGCCGGTCGGCCCGGACCACGGCGTGGCCGTCTGGGCGGTCCGTATCGCGTACTACGTCTTCATTCCGCTGGTCCTGGGCGGGCTCCTCCTCCATATCCTGCTCGACCTCCGCCACCACCACCGGCGGCGTGCGGAGAGCACGCACCCCCCCGGAGCCGCCCGCATCGAGGCGCGCGTCATGGTCCCGCGCTTCAACCTCATGGAGCGGATCGAACATCTCCTCTCTATGGTGTTGTTTACGCTCCTGGTGCTCACCGGACTGCCGCAGAGTTTTCCCGACTCGGCCCTGGCCAACTGGTTCGTGCAACTCTGGGGCGGCATCGCATCGACACGGCTCGTCCACCGGATCGTGGGCGTGTTGTTCGTTGGACTGCTGGTGCTCCATGTCGGGCGCGCCATCGTCCGCGCGTTCCAGAAGTTCCATGTGCCCCAGATGTTCCCGACCAGGAAGGACTTTGCCGACGCGTGGCAGACGGTCCGCCACTATCTGGGCTCGGGCCCCTTGCCGCGGGTCGGGAAATTCGACTTCCGCGAGAAGTTCGAGTACTGGGGGCTCTTCCTGGGCGGCACCGTGATGTCGGTGACCGGGTTCGTCCTGCTGTTTCCCGAGGGCGCCTCGCAGCTCTTGCCGGGCGTGATGATCGCCGCCGCCAGGGTCGTGCATGGGCTCGAAGCCACCTTCGCCGTCTTGGTCGTCGTCCTCTGGCACTCGTACGGGGTCATGCTGCGACCCGAGATCTTTCCCCTCGACACCTCGATCTTCACCGGCAAGATCAGCCTCGAGCGGCTGCGCGAGGAGCATCCGCTCGAGTATGAACGCCTGTTCGGACAGGGAGCCGAGGCCCCGACGGCACCAGCCGTGCCGGCCGGGGAAGCCGCGACCGCGGGTCGAGCCCCCGAGCCCCCGCCAACCTAGTCCGCAGCGACGGCACCCATCAGTCGGACGCGGGGGAGTCGATGGGTCCCGCGGTCGTGTTATGTTCCGCGGACCCGAGCCAAGTCCGGCACGGCGACCCGTGCCGACTCGCATCTTCTCCAGACCTCCGGCCCTGGGAGGTACCCGTGCTCTCCTTAGCCTCTGGACCCCTCACTCGGTCTCCGGCGCTCGGCGTCAGCCTTGGTGCGGCGCTTCTGGTGCTGTTGGCCTGCGGCGGCGATCCGGGCTGGATCACCGTAGAGGACCATTCAACCGGCGAAGACTTGGACCCCAACGGGTACACGGTGCGGGTGCTCCAGGTGAGCCAACACCTCGACGTCAATGGCTCGGTGACCTTCAAGGACGTCGCACCGCTCGAGCCGGGGTACGACGTGACCCTGGATGGCGCCGCCCAAAATTGCAGTCCTCCGGACTCCGTCATCGTGAGCGTCGGCGCCTTTGGATCCGAGCAGCAGGTGAACCGGCGGGTTCGGATAACCGTGATCCAGGCCCCGGTCTACGCGGGCAACATCACCACGGTCAGGTACTATCTGTCCTGCAACGACATCGTGGGCGAGCCGCACGACCCGCCGTTGCCCCCGGCGGAATTCGTGCCACCAGAGGAGTGATGCGGGCGCGATTCGCTGCATCGATCGCTGTCGTGGCCCTCACGCCCGCCTGCGCCACGTCGGCGCAATCGACCGGCGCGCCGGCCCTGCGAGGACCGGCCCCCGTGATCCTGAGCCAGACCATCGCTCCCGCGGACTGGGGCGTGGCCGACCCCGCCCTGATTCGCTTCGGCCGGGTCGCCGTGGTCAGCGCCGCCGAGGGCCAGCGACTCAATGTGCGCCGCCTGAGTCCCACCGCACCGCCGGTCCAACCCCTCGGCACACACAGTGCCACGCCGGCATTTGCCGGGAACAACCTCATCGTGGCCGACTTCGCCCAGAGCAACCGCACCGCCCTGGGCGGGTACTTCAGCACCTTCAGCCGCGCGCCGTCACACGGCACCGCCACCGTGCAAGGGACCTCGGACGGGCGCCGGGCCCTCACACTCACCTGCCAGCGTCAGGAGGCCGGATTCTGCGGGCTCTGGATCCAACTCTACGACTTCGACCGCCCGCCGGCCGAGCGGCGCTATCTCGATGCCCGTCCGTTTTCGACCCTGAGTTTTTGGATACGCGGAGGCAAGGGAGGGGAGAGGGTGCTCCTCAAGCTGGCGGACGCCGAATGGGAGCGATCGGAAGACGCGCTCGCCCTGGGCGAGGTCGCGGCCTTCCTGCCCACCGGTCGTATCGATACCGCCTGGCAGCAGGCGGTCATCCCGATGACGCGTCTTCCGGCGCGAATCAACCCTGGCAGTCTGGCCCTGTTGGTGTTCGAGGCGCTCACCACCCCCCCCGGTACCAGCACCGTTCACCTCGGGCCGGCCGCGTTCTCGATCGCTCCCGGCCGGCTGCCGTCACTCCCCGAACCCCAGCCGGCCAGCGAGCCCACGGCCGTCGCCCACAAGGCCACCTGGGTCTGGACCACCCGCGACCTCCTGGCGGACAGCGCGCACAGCACCCGGCTCATCGAGTTCCTGTCGGGCCAGGGCATCGACCGGGTGTTCCTCCAACTCCCCGGCGTGCCCGACCGGCAGTCGCTCCCAGGCGAGCTGGCCGTCGATGCCGCCGCCATGGCGCCGCTCATCGCCCGATTCACGAGCCATGGAATCAAGGTCTATGCGTTGGACGGATTCGCCCGCTACGCGCTTCCCGAGTACCACGCCGGGGTCCTCAAGACCATCGATCACGTGGTGCAATACAACCGGACAGTCGGAGCAGGGGAACGATTCATCGGGGTCCGCTACGACATCGAGCCCTACATCCTGCCGGCGTTCCACGGGCCAGGCCGCGACAGCCTCATCCACGGGCTCCTCGACATCACCGCCCGGTCGGCCGAGCGGGCCCGCGCCGGGAATCTCCTGTACGGAGCCGACATCCCGTTTTGGTACGACGCCCCGAATGACGTCACCGGAGAGCCGGTCACGGCGGTCTACCGCGGCGCGCGAAAGCTCCTGAGCGAGCACGTGATCGAACTGGTCGATGACGTGTCCATCATGGACTACCGCACCACGGGCTACGGGGCCGACGGCACCATCCGCCACGCCGGTGCCGAGCTTGCCTACGCCGCTGGACAGAACAAGACGGTGTTCATCGGACTCGAGACGTTCGACCTGCCCGATGAAGAACTGTTCGAGTTCCGTGGGGAACCCAACCGCGGACTCCCCGCCATCCGACCGGCTCGGTCGATGATCGTGTTCTCCGCAGCCGGTGATTCCGCCCGGGTGTTCTATGTCGGAGAGCCCACCGAAGCGGACACCGCCGATTTCGCGGCCGTGGGGGAGTGGTTCACCGGCCGGGGGATGAGCTTCAAGCATCTGTTGTGGTGGCCGGTGACGCGGCGGGTCGAGGTGCCGGCCGCGAAGATCACCTTCGCCCGCCACGACGCCCGCCGGTTGCGCTCGGTGATGGAAGAAACGGCTCGAGCGTTTGGCTCCTCGCCCGCGTTCGGCGGCTTCGCGATCCACTCTGCCGAGAGCTACCGAGCCTTGGTCGACAAGCGCTCCCACCCCCCGGCCCGATAATTGCCTCAACGACCCGGGAGACCGCCTGGCGGCCCAAATAGCCGCCAAATAGGCCGATAGCGGTGAGACGACCCGCTCAGGATGCGGCCCTGCTTTCCACCGAGACCGGAGAAGGGGAGAGGCGATGGTGAACTTCCAAGGCCGTATCCGGCCGGAGTTCTGGCACCTCTATGAGGACCTTCAGCCCGACGTCTGGTACGACATCGAGCCGTTGTGGACCGGAAGTACCACCCGCCGGCTCGATATGGCGGATAAGCGGGTCGCCAGGTTGAAGACCCCGTGGGGACACACCTCCCTCAGAGCCGAGTACTTGGACATCCGCAAGCGGCCTCGCGGTCGAGCCGAGATGGAGAGCTCGGCCGAGCAAATCACCTAGTAGGAACGCCCCTCGCCCTCGGGGGGGCACCGAGGCGACTCCCCCCTCGACCCACGGCATCACGGAACGACCTTCCGACCGCCTCACCCGTCGATCCATATCAAAGCCGCGAACGCCGTCCGAGCCGCAGTCGACTCCTCGAGCTGGTCCGGCGCCACTCAGCCCCCGGACCACATGACGAAGTCCGTGCCGCCATCGCTGGCACTCAGGCCGGCGGCCTATTAGTGTTGCAACGCCTTGCGAGGGGGGACCAGGTGGGGTGTGCCCCTGTCCCGGACTCAACGGGGACCAAGGAACTGAATACATCAGAACGGCTTACAGTTATCAACCTCAAGTATTGCGAGAGATATGGCCACCAAGACTGAGGCCGCTCCGGTCGACGTCACCGAGCAAGCCCAGGACCCGATGGACTGGATCAAGGCCCACAGGCGGCTGGTCACCGGCGCGGCCGTGGCCCTGGCCGTCGTGGCGGGGGGAGCCTGGCTCTCGGTCACCACGGCCCAGCGGAAGGAAACGGCGGCCCAGCAGGCACTGGAAGTGGCCCGGAACGCGTTCGATGCCAACAACCTGCCGGGCGCGGCCAGCGAGTTCCAGCGGGTGGCCCAGACCTACGCAGGCACCAGGGCCGCCAACGAGGCCCAGATCGCCCTCAACCAGGTGCGCATGATCAACGGCCAGAACGAACTCGCCATTGTCAGTCTCCGCGAACTCGTGGCCGCCAACCCCGACCCCGTGTTCGCGGTGCCGGCCCAGGGACTCCTGGGCGCGGCGCTCGAAAACGTGAACCGGCCCGCTGAGGCAGGGGAGGCCTTTCGCCGGGCATCCGAGCTGGCGCGGGTGGACTACCTGAAGGCGGAGTACCTCTTGGAAGCCGGCCGCGCCTATGTCGCCGCCGGCCAGGACCAGAAAGCCAAGGAGGCCTATGAGCAGATCGTGACCGACTACGCCGAGACGCCGAGCATGACCGAGGCCCAGGTGCGGTTGGCGGAGGTGTTGGGCGGCGACCTTTCGAGCGCCCCCCAGAGTCTGAGAGGCGGCTCCTAGGTCCTGTCTGAGGCTCCGATCGAGCCCCATCAACTCGGTTTCGGCGGGGAAACCCCCCGGAGCGGGGGTCCAAACAGCCATTGTCTCTGGCGTTCAGATAAGTGTCGTATAAGATATGTTATGTTAAGTTCGCATGTGTAAAAGTGTGGGAAACTCTCTGAGTCTCCCACGTGCCCGGGCCTTCATCCACCCCCTTCCACAGCCCGTCCACCCGTTTTCGACCGACTTTTCCGCTTTTCAAGACCCAGCGAGGTGGCCCTGGTAGACCAGCCGCCCTTCGCCGCCGAGCCAGACGTTGGTGGCCGTGGGTCCGTCCTGGGTGAGGTCCACGCTCAGCACCAGCCCGCTTCGCGTCTGGATCCCGATGGGGAGCGCGGCCCTGTTGGTCATGGCCAGCACCGCCGCGACCGCCACGGCGCCGGTCCCGCAGGCCAGGGTCTCCCCTTCCACCCCACGCTCCCAGGTGCGCATGGCCCACGCTGGCTGGCCGGGTCCCGCTGCTTCGAGCGGGCTCGCGAAGTTGGCGTTGGCTCCGTCCAGCCCGAGGGCCGGGTGAGCCCGCAGCGCCGGACCCCGGCGCTCGAGAGCGACGCGGCCCACGGCCTCGACCAGGACCACGGCGTGGGGCACTCCCACGGTCGCGGCCCATGGTCCTTCTTCCCCGGGGGCCATGTCGTCCGCATCGACCCGCACAGGCGCCTCGAAATCGGGCAGGTTGAGCTCGGCCCGGTGCCCGGACGGGTCTCCGAGTAGGCGGGCGGCGAAGGTCCCCGCGTCGGTAACCAGCTCCATCTCGCCCGGGCTCATGCCCAGCCGATGCGCCAGCCGGGTGGCGCAGAGGGCGGCATTCCCGCACATGGCCCCGCGGGACCCGTCGGAATTGAAGAACAGCATCGAGACCTGCCCCGGGGGACCTGCCGGCGCGAGGATCACCAGCCCGTCGGCCCCGACACCGGTCCGGCGGGAGCAGACCTGGCGGATGCGCGCCGGGGGCCAGCGCTCGGGGGCCCCGGCGGGTTCTCTCGCGTCGAGGAAAACAAAGTCGTTCCCCGACCCGGTCATCTTATAGAAAGGAGTCGATGTCACAGCCGTCCGAAGAGCGACTTGAGCCGAAGCCACCACACCATCCAGACGGCCTCGCGGATGATCTTCCTGCTCATCTTGCTGTGGCCTTCCACCCGGTCCACGAACACGATGGGGATCTCGACCAGCCGGAACCCCATCTTCCATGCCCGAAAGCTCATCTCGATCTGGAAGGCGTAGCCGTTCGACTGAACCCGTTCCAGGGGAATGGCTTCGAGCACCGCTCGGCGAAAGCACTTGAACCCGCCGGTCGAGTCGCGGAGGGGCACGCCGGTGATCCAGCGGGCGTAGACATTGGCACCGTACGAGAGCAGGAGCCGGCTCATGGGCCAATTGATGACGTTCACACCCCGCTTGTACCGGCTGCCTATCACGATATCGGCGTCCTGGATGGCCTTCAAGAACTCGGGCAGGAACGTGGGATCGTGCGATCGGTCGCAGTCCATCTCGAACACATAATCGAAGGTGTGCTCCAGAGCCCAGGCGAAGCCCGCCAAGTAGGCCTTGCCCAACCCCTGCTTGGCCTCGCGATGCAGCACGTGGATTCGCCGAGTGTCGCGGGCCAGTTGGTCGGCCAGCTCGCCGGTGCCGTCGGGCGAGTTGTCGTCCACCACCAGCACCTCGATGCGCGGGTCCTGCTCCAAGACCTGGGGCACGATGACGGGCAGGTTCTGGGCCTCGTTGTAGGTGGGGATGATGACCAGGGCTCGCTCAGCCATCTGGGGCACCCCCATTCCGTCTCCTCGAGAGCGCCGCCTGCCAGAGCCCGATGCCGCCGAGCCCAAGCAGGACCACCAGGGTCACCACCCTGCCCTTCCGATAGGCCGCGGAGCGAAACTCGAGGTCCACCCGCTTGGCACCCGCCGGAACCGGGACCGCCATCATGGTGTACTGGGCTCGCAGGACGGGGGCCTCCTGGTCATCGACCCTGGCGCGCCAGTCGGGAAAGTAGTTCTCGGCGATGAACACATAGGCCGAATCGCGAGGCGCGGGGTCCAGGGTCAGCGAGAAGGCCCCCGGATGGCGCTCCTCCACGGTCACGCTCGCCGGAACGGGCGGCGGGAGGCTATCGAGCGCGGTGGAGCCCACCTGGGCGTCATCCGGGACCAAGAGCAGCCGGGTCGGGTCGAAGCGGGGGTCGAGCAGGGCCGGGATGATCTGGGGGTCGGGGACCTTGATGGCGCCGCCCACCGGGAAGGCAAATGGCGCCGCGTTGGCGTACCGGTAGAGGTACACCGGCTGCCCGCCCAGGGCGGTGAGCGGCTCGCCCGTCCCCTGCCCTGCCCCCGCCCCGTCCACCGGGCTCAGCCGGGGATCCTCGAGCGGCTGGTCCAGCGCGATGTACTCCACGGCCAGGATCTTGAGCAGGTTCTCGTTGAAGGCGAACAGGTTGCTCCAGATGTTCTTGCCGCCGAGCAGCTCGTCGTAGCGGTGCAGTTCCTGGCCGCTGTAGCCCAGCACCTCGCGCACGCCGTGGATCATGAAGTAGTTCTTGCCCTGATAGGCGCCGCTCAGGGCCAGGATGCGGGAGGGCCGGCCGTTCGCGCGAACGTTCTCGACCACGGGATCGGCCGCGAACAGCTGGCTGGCCGGCGGGCTCCATTGGATGTAGTGCCGCTCCACGCTCCAGAGCTCGAGCATGACCACCAGACCGAGCGCCAGCGTCCAGACCGGTTGCGGCAGCCGCTTCCAGAGGAGCCCCGCGGCCAGCGCGGCGAAGACCGCCACCCGCGCGGCGTCCAGTTGGAAGCTCTGGTAGTTGGCCGCGACGCCGCCAAACCGCTCAGGGGCCGCCACCGCATCCATCACGCCGCGCCACACGCCGGCGAACGCCAGCAGCACGGCGCCCGCGGCCACGCCCACCCAGATGAGCGCCACCCGTCGACGCTTCGCGTGGTCGTCACCCGCCAGCAGGGCCTGGGCTCCAAGGGCCGCCAGCACCGCCGCGCCGAACGAGGCCAAGAAGAAGATCATCGACGCGGCGCGGGTGAGCTTGATGCCGGGCAGCAGGTGGTAGGGCAGCCGGTAGAAGGGGGTGTAGCCGCCGAAGGCGAAGAGGACGCCGTAGACGGCCAGGAACACGAAGAACCAGCTCAGCCGCCGTCGGTCCTTCAGGCTGAATGCAAAGGTGGCGAGCATGAGGGTGACGATCCCGACGTACTCGCTGTGGAGCTTGAACGGGTTCCGGCCCCAATAGTCGCGCAGGATACCCGAGAACGCCGGCCAGACGGCGTTGATCAGCTCCTCGGGCGGCATGGACCACCCGGTGGCGTAGTCCCACCCGCGGCTCGCCCCCTCGGCGGCCCCGCGCGGCGAGAAGGCGATGTACTCGGCGAAGGGCATGAGCTGTACCGCCGCCAGGGCGAAGCCGACGGCCAAGGCAACGACGAAGAGGGCCGTCGCACGCCACCATGGTGTCGCAGCGGGCCGCTCGCCGCTCAGGAACACCAGGAACACCCAGAAGAACCCCGCCGCCATGAGCAGGTAGTAGGTCATCTGGAAGTGGGGCGAGATGAGGGCGAACCCCACCGTGGCTCCGAACGCCAGATAGCGTTGCCACGAGGACCGGGTGACGGCTTGGTAGAGGAACATGAGCGCCAGCGGCAGGAGCGCGCTCACGAACAGCTTGCCGTCGTGCCCCGGGCTCACCAGCGAGACGATCTGTCCGCTCCACATGTAGGCCGCCCCGCCGATGAATGCCGGCCCCCAGTCGAGCTTGAGCGCCCTCAGGAACATGAACGCGAAGACGCCGGCCAGGACGATGTGGATGAGGAATCCGAGCGTGATGCCCACATCGACCGGGAAGATGAGCCGCAACAGGAAGGTCGGGTAAAACGTGTCGCCGTGGGCGGTATTGGCCAGGAAGGGCATGCCGCCGAAGAGGCCGGGGCTCCACCCGGGCACGTCGCCCAGGGCCTCGAAGTACCGGGCCGCGAACAGCCGCGGAGCGAAGCCGGTCCTGGCGTCGCTCATCTCGTTCACCAGGAACCCGCCGCCGAAGAACCGGTGGAACGCCGCCGCCACCGACACGGCGTAGATCACCGCGGCGGCGAGGGTCGGATATCGCCCGACGACGCGTCGGATCATTCAGGCGCGGGCGGGGGTTCGGATGATGAAGACGACGGGGACCCGGCCGGGGCACCTCTCCGCGTATGGCGGGTGAGGGCGACGACGATGACGGCGGTCGTGACTTCGAGGAGGACGAGCCATAGCCGTGATCCGATCGCGAGGAAGAGGGCGGCCCCGTTTCCGGTCGTGGGTGCGAGCGCCGCTACCAGAGCCGCTTCTCTCACGCCGATGCCGCCGGGCGCGATGACGAACAGGATGCCGGCCACGTAGCTGGCCGTGAACGCGGCCAGGGCGAGTGCGAGCGGCGGGGCGCCGTCGCCGAGCGTCCCGACGCCGAAGAGCCAGAAGGCCACGCCGTACACGAGCCATGGGACCGCCAAGGCGGCCACATAGGCGGCCATGGCGGGCCGGGTCGGGGCCGGCCAGGCCACCTCGCGCCGAATGAGCCGGCTGGTCCACCGTTCCAGGACCGGGGTAACGACGGGTAGGAGAATAATCGCACCGGCCACGGCGAGCGAGGCGACGCCCAACACCACTCCTGGCGGCCACGCGAGGATGCCGTGGCCCAGGAGCCCCGGTGCGAGTGCCAGGGTCAGGATGAGCCCGGTGGCGAGGAGCACCAGCTGCTGGAGCAGCATGCCGGCGGTGGCCGCCACTGCCGACACCGAGTGCGCCATGGCCTCGGTGGTGAGGCTCGCGAACTGCCACACCGTTCCGGGAATGAAGCGCGCGAGATTGGTGACGAACCAGAGCCGAAGCGCGGTTCGGTATGGGACCTCTTGCTTCCACCACCTGAGGCTCCGCGACCAGACCCAGACCAGGAAGCCGTACGTCGCAACCGTCACGACCGATGCCAGCACCAGGGGCATCGCCTCGAGCGAGACGCCGGCACCGGCGAAGCCCTCCCAGTGATCGAGAGCGGTGTCGATCAGGTACCAGACGGCCGCGACCAGCCCGGCCAGCTGGAGCACCCGGCCGATCATCCGAGCGGTCACGGCCGGGCGCCCGCGCCGGTGGCCCGCTGGTACACCCCATCGAACCCCCGCGCGATGGCCTCGGGTGAGAAGACCGCCTCGACCCTTCGGGCGGCGGCCTGGGCGAGCCGGGCTCCGAGGGCGGGATCGTCCTGGAGACGGCATATCGCCCGGGCCAGCGCGGCGGCATCGCGCTCCGGGGCGAGGAGTCCGGTCTCGCCGTCCTGGATGATGTCCGGAATCCCGCCGCTTCGGGATGCCACCACCGGGAGCCCGCTCAGCATCGCCTCGATCACCACCAATCCGAACCCTTCTTGCTCGCCCTTCCAATCGGTCACGGCCGGCATCAGGAACACATCCGCTCCGGCGAACGCCTCGGCGACCCGGGCTGCGGGGAGCCGGCCCCGGAAGTCCACCAACTCCGTGACGCCGCGGGCGCTTGCCAGCTTCTCGAGCTGGCCGCCGAGCGGCCCGTCGCCCACCACGGTGAGGCGCGCCTGCCTGCCCTGGTTCGCGAGATGAGCCAGGGCCTCGATGGCGTAGGCCGCGCCCTTCCGTTCGATGAGCCGGCCTACGAAGAGCAACTGCATGACGGAGTCCTCGCCCCCGCCCCCGCCCCCGCCCCCGTGCTCCTCGGGCGTGAACCGGGCGGCGTCGACCGGCATGGGGATGACGCTCACTTTTTGATCGGGCACGCCCAACTCCTGGACCCGCCGCACCAGCGGGGTGGAGATCACCGTCACCTGGCTCGCCGCGTGAAAGATGGGCCTGGCGGCCAGGCGGGCCAGTGGAAAGCGATCAAGGAGGAAGAGGTCGGTGCCATGAGACGTGAGGACGACCGGTGGGAAGGCAGGGCCGAGCATGGGAGGGGGCCACACGGCCAGCCCCCCCGGGACCCACCAGTGGACGTGGAGCACGTGGGGGCGCCAGTTGGCGGTGATCCGCGCCACGGCTCCGCGCGAGGCGCGGATGAACTGGAGCAGCCGCCACCGGGCGGGCCATGAGCGGAGCGCCTGTTCGTGCATGGTGCCGGCGTAGGCCAGCGTTTCCTGGTCGTCGGTCCCGTAGCGGTAGCGCCAGACCCGCACGCCATCGATCCGGTCTTCGAGCGGGAGACCGGGCGCGTGGGGCACGACGGCACCGACCGCGTGGCCCAGCGCCTGCTGCCCCCGGGCCAGGGTCAGGAGGAAGCTTCCCGCCATGTCGTCGGGCGAGCGCGGGAAGCCGTGGGCGATGAGGAGAATCCGCATCACGCGTGGACCGGCGCCGCTCGCCGTCCGGTCAGTCCGCCTCGGAGTCGTGCGGTCGATTGTCGAGCCGGGCGAGCTCGCTGCGCACGCCTTCGAGGTCTTCGCGCATGCCGGCGATCATCTCGCCGACGAACCCGAAGCCAAAGAGCGCGATGCCGCTGATGACCATGGTCTCGACCAGGTTCAGGAGGGGCCGAAAGCCGATGCCGAACCCGAAGCGCATCACCAGCGCCGTGAGGCCGCCCAGGAAGCCCACGAAGAAGAGCGTCGCCCCGGCGACCCCGAAGAAGAGAAGCGGCTTGCGGCCAAAGCGCAGCTGGAACCATACCGACAAGAGGTCGAGGACGCCCACCGGGATCCGTTTCCAGTTGAATTTGGACACCCCCGCGTGGCGGGGATAGAGCGGCACCGGCCGCGAGGTGAGTCGAAAGCCGTCGGCCGCGGCGATGACCACCATGAAGCGATGCCAGTCTGGCCTGAGCGGAACGCCGCGCATCACGTCGCGGCGGTAGGCCTTGACCGAGTTGAGATCGGTCACCGGCACCCCGAACATGGCCCGGCAGAGCCCGTTGTACACCCCTGACACGAAGGCCTTCTCGTACTTCCCCTGTTTGGTCCCGGTGACCATGTCGGCCTCGCCGTCGAGGATGGGTGCCACCAGGGTGGGGATGTCTTCTGGCAGGTATTGGAGATCGGCCGGGTAGAACACGAATACGTCGCCGCGGGCGGCGTCGCCGGCGGAGCGCAGCGCATCGGCGATGCCCCGCTGCCGGCGGTGGGTCACCACCCTGAGGAAGGGGTGTCCCCGCTTCAGGGTCTCGAGCACCTGCGCCGTCTCGTCGCGGGAGCCGTCATTCACCACCACGACTTCGAAGCTCCAGGCCTGGGGCTCCAAGGCCTGGCGGCAGAGATCGATGAATGTGGGGAGATTCGGGGCTTCGTCCTTCGCCGGGACCAGGACACTGACGTCGACCTGCTCCACGGGCGCGGGCACGGTCATACGCGCTTGCGCATCCGGGCCGGCAGGATGCCGAGTTGGTCTCGGTACTTGGCGACGGTGCGCCGGGCGATCTTGATGCCTTGTTCTTGGAAGAGGTGGACGATCTGTTGGTCGGTCAGGGGCTTGGCCGTGTCTTCTTCGGCGATCAGTTTCTCGAGTTTGGCCCGAATGGAGCGGGCGCTCGCGTCCTCGCCCGACGCGGTGGACAGCGCGCTCGAGAAGAAGAACTTGAGTGGCAGGACCCCGCGCGGGGTTTGCACGTACTTCTCGTTGGTCACCCGGCTCACCGTCGATTCGTGCATGTTGATGACTTCGGCCACTTCCCGGAGGGTGAGCGGCTTCAGGTATTCGATGCCCTTCTCGAAGAACTCTCGCTGCCGGTCGACGATGAAATTCATCACCTTGAGCATGGTCTGACGGCGCTGTTCGATCGCCTGGATCATCCAGGACGCGCTGTTCATCTTGCTGGCGATGAACTCCCGGTTCTCAGCCGTCATCTTCTTCCGGTCGCGGGCGATTTCCTGATACGAGCGGCTGAGCCGGAGCCGCGGCATGCCGGTATCGTTCAAGAACACATGATAGCGGTCGTCGATCTTTTCCACCACCAGGTCCGGGGTCACGTAGCCGTCGCTCCCCGACGAGAACTTGAGGCCGGGCTTGGGATCCAGGCGGGCCAGGGAATCGGCGGCGTCCTGGACGTCGATTGGCTCGACCCCGAAGCGCTTGGCCAGCTCGTTCCAACGGTGCGCCTTGAGGTCATCGAAGGCGTCGGCCACGAGATGATACGCCAATGTCTCGAGCTCTCCCTGTTCGCGGAGCTGGATCAGCAAGCACTCCTGGATATCGCGGGCGGCGATCCCGGGCGGGTCGAGCCGCTGGAGGATACCCAGCATCTCCTCCGCCTCCTCCAGGGTGTAGAACTCCACCCCGGGCGGCGGCACGGCCATCGGCGGCACCAGCGACGGCCGCTCTTCCTCTGACGTCTCAGCGTCGGCGTCTTCCACCAGGGCGAGTGGTGGCACGGACGGAGGCGGGGGCGCCCCGCCCTCCTCGGCCTCGTCCATCTCGTCATCGGTTGCGGCCGCGGTGTTGTTGGCGTGGACCGCCAGAAGCCGGTTCACTGACAGGACGATTTCTTCGAGGGATGCCACCAGCCGCCCATCGTCGCCGATGTTGCCGAGGAACTCCTCACTCAGGAGCTTCTGGCGAGGATCGAGGTCCATCAGGTTGAGCTGGTCGCGGAGGTGGTCGATCAGGTCGCGCTGCTCGACGGTAACCGGCTCGGTGTATTCGATGGCCTCGTACTGGGCCCGGGTCCCGCCGGCGTCGAAGCCGTTGAGCAGGATCTCCTCCCAGTCCATCTCGTCTTGCCGCTGCGCTTCTTCCTTTTCCTTCTCGGTATCGTTTTCGGGGGCTTCCTCTTCAGGCTCGAGCAGCTCGAGGAACGGATTCACCAGCAACTCCTGCTTCAGGTGCTGCTGCAGCTCCATCATGGGCATGTAGAGCATATCCATCGCCTGGTACAGGCGTGGATTGACTCGAAGTTCTTGCCGGAGGGCGGTGTGCTGGGAAAGCCCCTGCTTCATGCGACCGCCTCCAACCGCTCACGTAGCCGGGTAGTGAGAGTGGGACCGAGGTACACTTGCGCCACCTGGTCGTTGAAGACCAGGTCGCGTACCGTTCCCTTCGCCTGGAGTCTGCCCTCGAACATGATGTAGGCTCGATCCACAATATCCAGAGTTTGCTCGACGTTGTGATCGGTGATCAGGACGCCGATGCCGCGATGCCGGAGGCTGGCCACGATCGTCTGAATGTCATGGACGGCGATCGGGTCGATCCCGGCAAACGGCTCATCCAACAGCATAAACTTCGGGTCCGTCACGAGCGCGCGGGTGATTTCCAACCGGCGCCGCTCGCCGCCGCTCAAGGCATATGCCTTGCTCGTGCGTAAGTGCTTGATCGACAATTCGTCGAGCAGGGTTTCGAGTCGCTCAGCCCGCTCGGCCCGGGACAGAGTGAGCGTCTCGAGAATGGCGACGATGTTCTGCTCCACCGTGAGCCGGCGAAACACCGATGGCTCCTGCGCAAGATAACCCAACCCTTGCCGGGCGCGACGGTACATCGGCTTGTCGGTGCAATCCTCCCCATCGATGAGGACCCGGCCGGCGTCGGGCCGGATGAGCCCGGTCAACACGTAGAACGTTGTGGTCTTCCCCGCCCCATTGGGGCCCAGGAGGCCCACGATCTCGCCTTGCCGCACGCTGAGCGACACATTGTCCACCACCCGCCGCCGCTTGAAGGATTTGCACAATCCTTGCCCTTCGAGGACGCTGCCCTCGTGGGCCGGAACGGCGATGCCCGGCGCCTGCCTGCGGGCCAGCCCCTCGGCAGCCCGGTCGAGCAAGAGCGCCACGTAGCGGTCCCGATCCTGGGCCGATTCCGGCCACCACGGGCCTTTGGCCCGCACCTGCGCCCACTCCTCCGCCGCCGTGTCCTCGACCCACCCCTCGGTCACCAACCGAGGAAGCACCGACCGCGCCAAGTTCTCCCGCACCTCGTCACCCGACAATTCAGGGGGTGAAGTCTCGCTCGCGCCACGGTAGGACGCGAGGAAGATCTTGCGATATGCGTGAACCAGGTCACGGAATTCCATGCGCCCTGCCGGGTCGGCTTCCCGCACCAGGGCCGCGAGCGCGAGGGAAATGGACGGGTCACGCTCACCCAGCGTCTCGAGCCAATGAGGGGGCGGGGGCGGGGGCGCGGTCATCGAACGCTCTGAGGGCGCGGACGCACCAGCTCTACGGTGTCGGCCACCGCGGCCGTGTCGGCAGCCACGGCGCTCAGCGTGGCGGTCGTGTCGGCGGGCGGCGGCGCGGCGCAGGCCTCGAGTTGCACACCGTCGACCTCGCCGTGCACCTCGACCCGGTCGACGGCGTCCTCGGGCGGCGGCTTCATGTACACCGTGATGATCAATCCGCGCACGTAGTTGAGCGACGGTTCGGGACAGGTTCCCGCATCGTCATACACCTGGCGAAACGATCGGGCGGCGCCGCGGGCTTCGAGCCGCTCGAGCACGGCCTTGGTGGTGCCCGTGGAATCGCGCTCGACAAAGCGAGCCGCCACCGTGTCGCCCGCGATCCAGTCGCGCTGGTTGGTGACCGAGTCGGGGGCGGACGCCAACCACGCGTTGCCGAAACTCCGGAGTTCGCGAAGCACCTGGCCCGGGGTGTCCAGCGCTAACGAATCGGCGGTGATGTCGTAGTCGGGTGAGACCGCCCGGGGGCGGATCTCTTGGCCCCACGCGAGGGTCTGCTCCAGCTCGTCGTCTTCGATGTCGAGTCCGATCGTGTCGGCCACCATGGTCCACTCGGCGTTGACCGCCTTGGCGTCTCCCGTCGCCACCACGTAGGTGAGCACATCGTCCTCGAGCGTCAGATCGATGCGTTCGCCGGTGAGCGTGTACGCGTCCTCGCCCAGCCCACGGACCTGGGGCGGTCCACCGATCAAACTCCCCCCTCCCGTATTCCCGTTCCCGGTGTTGAGCCAAAGCGAGTCGCTCCGGCCGGCGAAGTCGCTTCGGTCGATGGTGACGGTCCCGCCCGCCCACATGAGATCATTGCCGCGCATGCGCACCCGGTCGGCCACAATCCGGTACGGCTCCAGGCGCCGGCCCGCCGAATCGGAGGTGACGTACAGGATATCGGGCCGGCCGGTGGCCACCAACTCCTCGACGTCGCGGAAATTCCTCACCTTCCGGTAGTAGGTGAGATTGGGACCCGACAGAGTCGACCCGTTGCTCAGGTTTCTGAGCACCACGTCCTGGCGACCCTCCCAGCGCTCGTTGGCCTTGTAATAGGTCCCCTCCTTCGCGGTCATGGTGACGGTCGAGTCCACGTACCGCACGTTCCCGATGAACCGGGTGCTGTCGCCGCCGTTGAAGTAGGCGACGCTGTCGCTATCCATCGAGACACCGGTGTTGCGGCACAGGAGTCGTACGCCCCCGCCGGCGAAGTAATCGAACGAGCCCGACGCCGTGGGCACTTGCACGCCCTGCCGCCCCACCCGCTCGACC
>JBFGLJ010000047.1:0-15000 GCA_041576235.1 Gemmatimonadales bacterium
AGCGCGTTCATCAGCAGAATCGCGTACATGACACCCTCGGCCAGTCCGCCCCACAGCCGGATGATCATCACCAGGAGGCCAATGCCGATTCCGAACACCCAACACCCCGCCGCCGTCACCGGGGAGGTCACGGGGTCGGTGGCCATGTACATGGCCCCCAGGATCAGCCCACCCGAGAAGAGCATGGCCATCGGCCCGGGGAAGCGGACCGGATCGAGCAGACTGAGCGGCAAGGCCATGAGCGCCACGGTCAGGAAAATCGCGGCTGGGATGCGCCAGTTGAGAAAGTTCCGTAGCGCCAGGTACCCGCCGCAGAGCAGAATGAGAAGCCCCGACGTTTCGCCCAGCGAGCCACTGGTGGTGCCCAGCACGAGGTCCCAGAGGCCGGTCGGCGTCTGCTCGAACTTGAAGAGCCCGAGCGGCGTGGCCCCGGTGACCGTATCGAGCACCGGCGAGGTGAACGGCAGCGCGAAGTTGTCGCCGCGGAGTGCCCACCAGGCGCGCTCGGGCGAGGGCCACGTGGTCATGGCCACCGGAAAAGCGGCCTGGAGAAAGGCCCGGCCCAGGAGGGCGGGATTGAAGACGTTCTGGCCCAGGCCGCCGAAGACCAGCTTGCCGAAGCCGATCCCGAAGGCGCCGCCCGCGAAAGCCATCCAGGCGGGACATGTTGCCGGAAGCGTCAGTCCCAAGAGCACGCCGGTGATCGTGGCGGTCCCGTCGCTGAGCGAGCCCGATCCTCTCCGGGCGAGCAGGCGTTCCGTGACCACGGCGCCGGCGGTGCTTGCCCCAATCACGACCAGCGCGCTCGGTCCGAAGAAATAGATCGCCGCGGCGATGATGGGCAGCAGCGTCCACACCACCGCCCACATGATCTCTGGGGTGGAATCTCGCGCGTCGAGGTGGGGTGAGGCGGTGACAATGAGCGGGGATCGGCTCATGCCACGGCCTTTCGCTTCTTGAGCGCGTCCTTGGCGGCCCGGAACAACTGCGGCAAGGGAATGTTGGATGGACAGGTGTACCCGCAACAGCCGCACAACATGCAATCGGCCAAGTGGTGGGCCGCCATTTCGTCCCAGCGCTCCGCCAAGGCCAGTTGACCCAGCAGCTGCGGATTGATGAATACGGGGCACGCGTCCAGACAGTGGCCACAACGGATGCAGGGATAGGTGGCCTCCGGCTTGCACTCGGCCTCGGTCAGCACCACCACCCCGGTGGTGCCCTTGAGCACCGGGGCCTCCAAGTTGGCCACGGCCGTGCCCATCATTGGCCCGCCGAACACGACCTCGCGGGCGTCGCCGGTGAGCCCCCCGCAGGCGTCGAGCAGATCACGCGTCTTGGTGCCCACCGGAACGATCAAGTTAGCGGGCTGCCGCACCCCCAAGCCGGTCACGGTGACGATCCGCTCGATCAGGGGGAGGCCGGTCTCGAAGACCTCGGCAATGGTGGCGACGGAGGCAACGTTCTGCACGACCACCCCCACGTCGAGCGGCAACTTGCCGGAAGGGACCTCCCGGTCCAGGAGGGCCTTGATGAGCATCTTCTCCGCGCCCTGCGGATACTTGACCGTGAGTGGGTGGACGGTCACATCCAGGTCGGCGGGGAGCGAGTTCCGGATCGCGGCGATGGCGTCCGGTTTGTTCTTCTCGATTCCGATCATCGTGCGGCTCACTCCCAGACACCGCATCATGATTCGGATGCCGAGGTGCACGCGTTCGGGGTACTCGGCCATCGTGCGGTGATCGGTCGTGAGGTAGGGCTCGCACTCACAGCCGTTGATCACCAGCACCTCGATGGGGCGCTCCTTGGGCGGGGCCAGCTTGACGTGGGTTGGAAAGGCCGCGCCGCCGAGTCCCACCACCCCGGCGTCTTTTACCGCTTGGACCAACGCCTCGGGGGAGAGCCCCTCCCACTTGGGGATGATTCGCGGCCGGAGAATCTGGGCGGAGTAAGGCTCGACCTGAATGCGGACGGCGGGCGCATAGGTGCCGTCAGGGTGAGGCCAAAGCCCCACCTCCGTGACCCGTCCGGAGGCCGAGGCGTGGACCGGAGCCGAGATGTGGCCAACAGCCACCGCCACTTTGTCGCCACGTTCCACCCGATCACCCGGGGCAACTATGGCCCGGGCGGGCGTCCCGGCGTGCTGCCTGAGCGGCAGAACGATCTCGCTGGGGAACGGCATCCGCCGGATCCGGACAGCCGCCGTTAGCCCTTTAAGATCGGGTGGATGAACTCCGTGGCGAAACCTCGAGCGATGGCGCATGACGGGCTCACCGGAACCGCTCGGCCCGCTTGAGCCATTTCTCGAGATTCTTCTCCTTCGGGTTACGCGGGGTGCCGGGGTGAATGATTTCCACCGGACACCGCTCGGCGGCCAGAACCAAGTCCTTAAACGATCCGGCCGCGGCGTCCTTGATGTACGCCTGCTTCTTCTCGTTGTAAGCGAACATGCGGCTGTTGAGCTTGGTGCACTCGTCGCATGTGGTGCAGCGGGCGGTCTCGATCCAGGGCTCGAGCGCCAGTGCGTCGTCCTCGCCTTCGGCGGGGGCATCGACGGCGGGCGCGGGAGCCTCCACGGCCACCGCCCCGACCCTCCCGTCCGCCACCAGGGGGGCAGTCTCGTCCACCGAGACGGGGGCGATTCCACTCGGGGCGAGGGGCATCGACGTGACCTGTTCGAGCAGGTCGGCGATGGTCCGCTGCCCGTTGCCGGCCTTGATCAGGCCCTCCGCGAGCCGCCGGGCAATGGCCCGGGGATAACGCGCCCGCAGATCGGCAAGCTTGCCCTCGTATTCGCGGCGGAGCTGATCCAGTTCTCCGGCGTAGGCCGACTCGGCATCGCTTTCAATGAGGCCCGCCAGGCCCCGGAGTTCGGTCCACACCGCGAGCCGATCTTCCGCCAGGGCGACCATCTCGGGAGCCACCGTGAGCCGGCCGAGGCGCTTGTCTTCACGCCCGCCCCCGCCCAAGACATAAATAAACGGCGTCTTTCCCTCCCGCTCCTCGGGGCTCAGGGTCAGGTAGGCGTGGAATGGGACGGCGTCTTCCTCAGGCGCGTCCTCCGCCGAGGGGGGGGCCAGGGGCCGGAAGTGTTTCTTGAACCGCGCCTCGGTGGCGGCCCAATCGGCCACGGTGAGCGGCAGGGTCATGGTGGCCGGCTTGCCGTCGTCGTCCACGTGATGCAGCTCATACTCCGGCCACAGCTCGTCCAGGGATGGGTTGCCATCGAGGCTCAGTCGCTCGGCGAGGGTGTCACCCTCGGCTGGGTCGTAGACCAAGAGCGGATAGGCACGGCTTTCCACCGCCAGTTTCGCCGCGTCGGCGGAGGCGTCATCGCCCAGGCCGTGCTCGGGAGGACACGGCGAGTGCAACACGAACACCGCCGGTAGATGCGATTGCAAGCCCTTGAGCACGCCGCCGAGCAAATGCGACGGCGATGCCTGCGACGACTGGACCACAAACACGTTGCGGTGGGCCATGGCAATGAGCGCCAGCTCCTTCCGGGTTTCCTCCTTGCCGTGCTGGCTCTTGCCGTAGGCCGCCATGTCGCTCACCTGCCCCAGGAATCCGCTGGTACAGGCCTGGCCCCCGGTATTCGAGTAGACCTGGGTGTCGAGCACGACCACCCGGATCGGCTTTCCGCTGGCCAAGAGGCGGG
Organism: Gemmatimonadales bacterium; assembly: GCA_041576235.1. Lineage (GTDB taxonomy): Bacteria > Gemmatimonadota > Gemmatimonadetes > Gemmatimonadales > GWC2-71-9 > JABDII01. The sequence continues at coordinate 3,656 of JBFGLJ010000047.1, forward strand.
ACAGGTTCTGGAAGCCGATGTCCAGCATGGCGCCGTCGCCGCCCATCGCGACAATCGGCGGGCAGAGCATGAACTCCTCGTGGGTGAACTTCCGCCAGTCAAACGCCGTGAAAATGGGCTCGTGGACCGAGGCATCGTATTCGTCCTCCAGCTCCAGCTCGGCGCGGCGGACGGCGACAAAGCCATCGGCCATCTTGCGCATGTGGCCTTCGAACAGGCCGATGGCGATGGACGGGGCGTCCTGGAAAAGATGATTGACCCAGGGGAACGGATACGGGTTGTAGGGGTAGGTGCTGCCCCACACCGATGAGCAGCCCGTCGCGTTGGCCATGCCGACCGTCGAGCGCCCCTTGCCGCTGGGTCCTTCGGTGTAGCGCCAGATGAGATCCTTGAGATCCCTGATCATCCGCGAGATGCGATCCACGGCCGCCTTCTTGTCGGCCTCGATCGGAATGTCGATCGTCCCCTCGGTGCCGGCACCGATCTGCTCCACGTTCACATCCGAGGCGAGCAGCTCGCGCGCCTTGGCGTCCAGACGGGCGCTCAGGTCTTTCAGCCGCTCGACATGCTGTTGGACACGGGGCAACATGAGCGCGTTGATGGCGGAGAGCACCAGGTGCACCACGGTCTTCTCGCCGCAGCCCATGCAGGCGCCGTCTCCCCCCACCATCGAGCGATAGTTCTCCTTCTTGAGCAACAACGATGACAACACACCGATGCCTTCTTCGAGGCTCGCGATATTGACGTAGCGGTCGTCGGTCTCGGGCAGGTGCTGCCAGAGCTTCCAGTTGCGGCGTAGGTGCTCCACCACGTCGTCCGTCTGCTTGACGCTGATCAGGGCCTGCTCGGGGCACACCTCCACGCACAGATTGCAGCCCTTGCATGCCTCAGGGTTCACGGTGATCGAGAGCAGGCCACCCGTGTCCTTCTCCTTGCGTTCGGGCACGTCGAAGAACGGCCCGGTCTTGGCCAACGGGAAGTCCGCCAGCGCGGAGTAGACTTGGGCGAACTCAGCGTCCAAGTCACGCTTGCGCTCGGGCGGCAGATTGAGCTTCGGTGCCACCGTCCCGTAGGCGGTCGAGAGCACATCGCCGAAGGTGGTGAAGGGCACGCCCTTCATGATGCGGCGAGCCTCTGTCGCAAGCGGTCGCACGATCTGGCCCAGCCGGTCAAACGTCTGTCCGTTGGAGAGGTTCCGTATCGCGGCGCGGATGACGCCGTCGATGGACGTGACCACGCCCGGAATCGCCGCATCGGGACACTGGGTCCAACACTGCGCGCACCCGGTGCACTTGTCCGGCACAAACTCCGGTACCTCGAACCGGATGTCCGTCATGTCGCGGATGGTGCTCGTGGCGGCTGGGATGGCGCTCAGGGCCGCAAACGGATCGGCGATCCCGTCCCCGTCCTCGCCCGTGCGGTAAAGGAAACAGACCTGCTCCCAAAACCGTCCGGGGTTGCCGATGCCGGGCGCGACGTGGGTACCGTCGAGGATCTCGGGCATGACGGGCACCACCCCGGGTTCGGCCTCCGAGACCGCGCGTTCGGCCGTGGCGAGCGCCTCGACCTCCGCGTAGCCGCGACGAATGACGCGGAGGTTGTCCTCGACAACGCGGGCCCCGAGGTGGCCGAACTTCTTCTCGAGTTGCGCGGTGATACCCTCGAAGAGTCGCGTTTCGTCGAGGCCCTCGCGTTCCATCAGCCCGGAAGCCCGGAAGAATGCGCCCATGAAGGCCGCGCCCTGCATCCGGTACCGAAGTTCGGCGTCCGATGCCTCGTCCTTCGCGATGGCGAAGGCATCGAGAAAATGGACCCGGAGGTCCCGGTCCTTGATGGATTGTTGCGCCCGAGCGGGGAGGCTGTCCCAGAGGTCGTCCGCCGTGCGGTCGCTTTGGATGATGAACACACCGCCAGGCGCCAGTCCCGCCAGGGGGTCGGAGTGCCGAAACACGTTGGGGTCTGGCGCAAGGACCACGTTCACGTGTTTGAGCTCGCAGTTGAGCCTGATGGGCTCCTTCGCCAGTGTGGCGTAGAACGTGGTGGGCTGGCCCTTCTTTTCGGAGCCGTACTTGGGATTAGCCTTGATGAAGAGCCCGAGCAGTTCGGATCCCGTCATCGCCAGGTTCTTCCCCATGGTGATCGCGCCCCAGCCGCCAACCGAGTGGATCCGGATCGAGGTCGATCCTTCCGGGAGGAGGTTCACAGACTCCGTCGGCGCGAGCGCCAAGTTGGGGAGATCGGGATAACTGTCGAGAAGCTGCTGTTGCCAGATCTCGAGTTTGGGCAGTCGGGTGCCGGGGCGGATGAAGTCGATTCCCAGATAGAACTGCCGCCGCCGCTGACCGGCCCCCCCCTCGAGCATGTTCTCGACCGCGGCGACGAGATCACCGGGCTGGAGATCGCGGCTGCCCAGGCCGAAGCACCCTGAGTAGAAATCGGGCATCGCAGACGGGTCGCACGGGGCCACACCCGGGTGGGGAATGGCGGCCGTCCCTCCCGACCGGGCGTTCTCCGTGGCCTTGTGCATGGCCGCGCGGATCTCCCGAAGGAGCGGCGCATCGACCGCCAAGGGTTGATCAACCCGCTCCAACACGACGACGCCCCGCTTGCCGCGCAGCAGCGCCGTGATATGATCGGCCGGAAACGGCCGGAACATGGTGACGTTGAGCACCCCGACCTTGAGCTTCCGGGTGGCTCGGAGATGATCCGCGACCGCCTCGGCGTTTGAGACGACCGAGCCTTGGCCGGCGATGACATAGTCGGCGTCCTCGAGGCGATAGCCGCTGGCCCGCTGGTACGCCCGGCCCGTCAGGGCTTCGAACTCCTGCATGGCCCGGTCGGTGAGCGCCGCCACGTGGTCGAAGTAGAAGGGCCGCTGGGCGGCAACCCCTTGCTGGTAGCTGTCCTGGTTCTGGACCACGCCGAGCATGGCCGGGTAATCGAGGTCGAACACGGCGGGGATGCGCCGCCGCCGCTCGCCGAACACCATGCGCTGCGCCGGCGTTGGCGATTCGATGATATCGGCCGGGTCGCCCAAGTACTCCCGGACCAGGTCCGCTTCCGGCAGGCGGACCGATTCGATCACGTGGCTGGTGAGAAAGCCATCCTGCGCGCAGATGCCCGGGGTGAGCGACAACTCGGCTATGCGATGGGCGATGAGGTTGAGATCGGCGGCCTCCTGCGCGTCCTTGGCGAACACTTGGAAGAAACCGGTATCGTCCACGGCGTGATAGTCGTCGTGCCCGGCATGGACATTGAGCGCGTGCTTGGTCATAGCGCGCGCCGCGACATTGAGCACGTAGGTCAGTCGCTTGCCGGCGGCGGCGTACAGCGACTCGTGCATGTAGGCGATGCCCTGCCCGCTCGAGAAGTTGGTGGCGCGGAGCCCAACCATGCTCATCCCCGCGGTCACTGCGGCCGCGGCGTGCTCGCCCTCGGGCTCGAAGAACAGGAGCCGCCGCCCGTGCACGTTGGTCTGACCCGCCGCGACCGCCGCGGCCCAGCCCTCGCCCATTTGGGTCGACGGCGTGATCGGGTAGGCGCCCGCGGCCTCGCTGGCGGCGGTTTCGGTGTGGACCACCGCGGTGGTGCCATCGACGGCGGTCGGCTCGCCCGGATACTTGGGCGTCGGAACCCCGGCAGGGGACACGCGTTTCTTGAAGATCAAGCGACTACCCTCTCGGCAGGTTGGACACGCTCGAAGGTCTGCGCGCCCTCGACCCAGACAATGGCGCCGGTCGGACAACGACCCGTCGCGTCCGGCGCCGCCAGTTCGTTCTTGGAATAGTCCACCACGGCCAGCCCGTTCTGCATCGCGATTAGTCCGGGTGCCGCGTCCAGCGCGCACTTCCCGCACGCCGTGCAGGCCACCCGACACTGCGCCTCGGCCGCGTCACCCTCGAGCGCGCTCCTGCACTGAACGATGAGCCTGTGGTCGACGGGCATGAGGGTGAAGAGATCCTTGGGACAGGCCTCCACACAGTCGCCGCACGCGGTGCACCGCTCCGGGACGACGACGGGCAGCCCCGTGGCATTCATGAAGATAGCGTCGAAATCGCACGACACCTCGCAGTCCGCCAAGCCGAGACAGCCCCACACGCAGTGCTTGCCGCCACCGGCAATGGCAGCCGCCGCCTTGCAGGTGGCCAAGCCGCGGTACTCGGCCTGTTGCGGGGCCACGTCGCACCCGCCGGCGCAGAGGAGCCGCGCCACCCGGCGGTCGACTTGCCCCGCGTCGACGCCGAGGTACTGGGCCACCGCCTCGACATCGCCAGGGCCCATCACGGTGCACCCCGCCGGTTGGATCCGCCCGGCGACCAGCTCCTCCGCGAAGACCCGGCAGCCCGGCCGACCGCAGGCTCCGCAGTTGGACCCCGGCAGCATGGCGGCCACGCCGTCGATGCGGGGGTCCTCCCATACGCGGAACCGCGAGTGCGTCACCGCGATGAGCGCGGCAAACGTCACTCCCACCCCGCCCAGGATCAGCACCGGCAGGAGAATGGTCGCGGGTTCCATCATGGCCCCTGAGCCCTCAGCCCAGGTCGCCCAAGTCGGCCTGGCTCAAGAGCCACGCGGCCAGCTTGTCGACGGGATCGACGGGGGGGAGGGGGGATGACGACAGAGCCGGCGCGGGTCCCGCCAAGGCGGGCTCTCCGCTCTCAACAGCCGGGGACGGCGCCGTGGCTAGGGCGGCCAGCTCGGCCAGTTGGCGAAGTTCGTCGGCCTGTTGGCGGGCGCTCACTCCGCCGAGGGCACGGCTCGGTGCCTCCTCCGGCAAGTGGCTCACGGTGAGCCGGTGCCCCAGGGCGGGCCCGCCGCTGGGGTCGTGGATGAATTGTGCCGCCGTGGCGGACAGGAAGGCGGCGATGCCGGGCCCGTCCCACGCGATCATGCGCGCAAGCCGTTCCGGTTCGATGTCCGGCGACTGGAGCACAAAGGTGCCGGGTGTGATCGCGCGCACCAGCGGGGCAGGCGGCGCCTCGCCCTCGACCAGCAGCACCAGCTTGACCGCGCCATCGAGGAACGGCGCGAGACCCGCGGCCCCGGCCCCGAGGTCGGCGCCACCGAGCGTCACCACGAGCGGAGGGCACCGGCGGCGCTCGGCCTGGCCCCAGCGCGAGAAGGGGAACACGTCGAGCGGCGAGGGGGAGGGGGAGGGGGAGGGAGGAGTCTCGACCGCCGTGCGGGTGGTCCTCCCCTGCCCTCCGTCGCTCCCTTGCCCTCCGTGGCGAGCGGCTTCGAACGCGCGCACCGCGGAGAAGGCGCGTCCAATGCCTTCGAGCCCCCGGGCCACGCCGCTGATGAGGTCCCCTCCGGCGGGAACATCCACGTGCACCAGGCTCTGGCCCCGCGCCGCCATGTCGGCCAGCGTGGCCCGGGCGTGTTCGATCGCGTCGAGCGCGCGCCCATTCACCGAGGCGGCGGGGGAGGGGGGGGCAAAGAGCGACGAAAACTTGCGCGCATCGATGCGCTCGGAGGCGAACGGTCCCAACTCCTGGGCCATCTGGGTCACGCGATCGGGACCGTCGCCGCCGCGCCGGTGCTCCGTGAGGTAGTGGGCCAGTTGGTCGGCGGTGGTTCCGAGGGCCGCCCGGAACGCCGCATGCGGGGCGTCGAGCGCCTCGAGCACCAGAGCCAACCGCTCGTCAGACGGCATAGCGATCCAGCTCCTCATTGAGCTTGGCGACCTTTTGGTCGGCGGTGAGTCCGTGGTCTCCCCGGACCTCCTCGTAGACCGGCAGGGCCTCGTTGCGGTAGAACAACCCGAGGCGGATCCGACCGTCGAATTCCGCCAGCCGTCGTGCCGCATCGAGGTCTGAGGGATCGTGCGGGGTGTGGTTGGGGTAGATCTCCGCCACCTCGGCAAAGGGAATGCCGGCCGGGTGGCTCAACAGTTCGACCTGCTTGGGATCGCGGACCGCATCGAGAAACAGCGTCTCGGTGAACTTCGGGCAGCGTTGCAGGATGCGCACGAAGGCGAATCCATGGTGATGGTACGCGGCCTTGATCGTCTCGAAGAGATGATCGGGAATCCAGTCGCCGGTCTGGGCCACGAAGGACGCATTGGTCACGCCCAGGGTGGCCGAGAGCGGGTTCAAGGCGGGCAAGTAGGCGCCGTGGGGCTGGGTGTTGCTCGGCAACCCCTGGGGGCTCGTGGGCGAGGTCTGGTTCTTGGTGAGCCCGTAGACCCCGTTGTCCAGCATGAGGGCCACGAAGTTGGGATTGTAGCGGGTGGTGTGGACCCAATGGCCGGCACCGATCGAACAACAATCCCCGTCGCCCATCACCACGAACACGTCGAGGTCCGGCCGGCGGAGTTTGATGCCGGTAGCAACCGGCAAGGCGCGGCCATGGAGCCCGTGGAACCCATACGTCTTGAGGTAATGCGGGAACCGACTGGAACAGCCGATGCCCGAAACGAAGACGGTACGCTCCGGCGCCAGCTGTTCGTCGGTGAGCACCCGTTCGACCGCGGTCAGCACGGCGTGATCGCCGCACCCAGGGCACCAGCGGGCCGTGGCCCCGGCGTAGTCATCCATGGTCCAGGAACGGTCGTCATCGAGGACCGCGCCCAGGAGCGAGCACCCGGCGTCACTCATCGCGGGACCCCTTCTCGAGTTGGGCGGTGATCGCCTCGCAGATCAGGCCCGGCCGGAGCGGCTCGCCGGGCACCCGGGTCCAGCAGTCCACGTCCACGAGCGTCTGGGCCCGGAGCAGCCATGCCAACTGGCCGAGCCGGCGGCTCTCCGGTCCGATGAAGGGATCGCCCGGCTCATCGCTGTAGTTGATCTCCACGGTCATCACACGCTTGAATCGTCGAAACAGATCGCGCAAACCCGGCTCGAGCGGAGAGAGGAAACGCAGGTGCACCGACGACACGGCGTGCCCCCGCCCCTCCGCCCGGACCCGGTCGATCGCTTCTTCAATGGCGCCCATGGTGCTGCCCCAGCCCACGACGAGCAGGTCTCCCGAGTCGTCGCCGTGGACCGTGGGCGGGCTCAGGGTCTGCTGCAGGACCGCCAGCTTGCGGCTCCGCATGGCACAGCCGCGTTGGTGCACGTCCGGACTGTATGCCACCTTGCTGGCCTCGTCGTGGGCCAGTCCGGTGGCGGTAAACATCCCCCCCGGCTGCCCAGGGATGACGCGCCGGGAGAGGCCGGCCGTAGGATCCCACTCGTAGGGCCGGAGATCCTCGGCCACCGGGCCCAAGTCGGGAGGGGCCGCAAGCCACTGCGGCGCAACCTCGGGTCGGGGGAAGGGTTGGACTCCCGTGGCCAGGTTCGCGTCGGAGAGCACGATGACCACCGCGCGAAACGCCTCGGCGATCCTGCGGGCCGTGATCATCGAGGCGAAGCACTCTTCGATGGTGGCCGGAGCTAACACCACCTTGGGTGTGTCACCGGGTTGTCCGAAGAGCGCCGCGAGCAGATCCGATTGTTCCACCTTGGTGGGCAGCCCGGTACTGGGCCCGCCGCGCTGCACGTCCACCACCACCAGTGGAATCTCGGTCATGACCGCCAGGCCCAAGAACTCGGTCTTGAGCGCCAGGCCGGGCCCCGAAGTGATGGTGAAGGCCACCTTTCCGGCGAAGGACGCCCCAATGGCGACGCCCGCGGCGGCGATCTCGTCCTCGGCTTGATGCACCATGCCGCCGTAGTCCTCGAAGATTTCGCTCAAGAAGTGCGAGGCCGACGTCGCTGGGGTGATGGGGTACATGGAACACAGCTCCATGCCGGCAGCGATCGCGCCCAGGGCGATGGCTTGGTTGCCGTTCATGACCACCATGGCCCGGTCGGGCTTCGAGATCGGCACATCGATCCGGAAGTCTACATGCTCCTCCGCCCACCGATTGCCCAACTCGAGCAGGGCCAGGTTGGTTTCCGTGACCACCGGCGGCTTGTGCCGGAACTCGTGCGCGATGAGCTCGCCGAGTTTCTCGAGATCGCGGCCGAAGATCGTGGCCAGCACGCCCAGCGCGAACATGTTCTTGCCCAGGCGCGGGTTGTCGACCAAGGTGAGGCACTGTTCCTCCATGGGCACCGGGATGAACCGGTACGACCGGGTGCCCAGCTCCTCCATGGCGGCATGCCAGGCGTCGCGAATGGCGGGGTCCTCATGGGTCTCCCACATGGACTCGATCAGGATGATCGCGTCCTCCGCCAGCGCATCGAGGCGGTGGCGGGCGAGCAGCACCTGTTCGTTGAAGGCGATGACCAGGTTGGCCGCGTCGCCCCAGTTCGTGACCGGCGCCGTGCCGATGCGGACCCGGTTGCCGCTGGCGCTGCCCGGGGTCCGGGCTGGCGGTTGGATTTCTGCGGGAATGATCTCGACCGTCCACACCCCGTTGCCCATCCGGGCCGACACCCGACCGAGGAGCTGGCCGCATTTCTGGGCCCCCTCACCGGAATCGCTCACGACTTCGACGGTGAGTTCGGGAACCGTGACCACGGTCGGGGTGGGAATGGAGGTGTCGAGCGAGGTGCCGACACGCGGAGTGGGTATCGAGCTCATAGCCCGTCCTTGCGATGGACCACGCCGGAGCCCGGCGCGGATCCCATCGGCAGTGGTGGCCGCCACCCCACACGGCGGCGGGGTGGCGGGGTCAGAGTGGTGGGCTTGATCCCCCAGCGAGTCGGATAAGCCTGAAGGAGATTAAGGAAAGGGGGCGGAATCTCCCGAGAAGATTTCCTGAAGAAATCTTCATTCTCGTAGACGGTGATTTCGGCTGATTTTGAGCGTTTTTAGCCCGAACCGCACCCGAAAATAGTCTGATATCTGAGGACTAACCGGGGTCCCCTGAGGATGCTGGAATTGGAGTGGCGGTCAGGCAGGGGCCCGGCGGCCGTCGAACCCCGGGCCCGGGCCCGCCGCGGGGAGGGGAGGCCGTCATTCCTCGGTCGTCTCCGCCGGGTGCTCCTGACCCGGAAACTCCTGTGGGGCGTGCACTTCCCTTGACCCCGGGAGGCTGGGTCTCTAAGTTTTGGGTCTGTCAATTTTTGGGTGACTCTTGCGTGTGACCGAGAGGGTATGCCGACCATCAACCAGCTGATCCGGCACGGCCGGAAGCCGCTTCGGGCCAAGGACAAGGCCCCGGCGCTCAAGTCCAATCCGCAGAAGCGCGGCGTCTGCACGCGGGTCTACACCACGACCCCCAAGAAGCCCAACTCCGCGCTCCGGAAGGTGGCTCGCGTCCGGCTGACCAACGGTTTCGAAGTGACGGCGTACATCCCCGGGGAGGGACATAACCTCCAGGAACACTCGATCGTGTTGATCCGAGGCGGGCGGGTGAAGGACCTACCCGGGGTCCGGTATCACATCATTCGCGGGACGCTCGATTCGGCGGGGGTCGGAGATCGTCGCCAGGGGCGTTCGAAGTACGGGGCCAAGCGGCCCAAGGCGGGAGGCGTCGCGTGAGCCGGCGGAGCCGGTCGAGCCGGCGGCCGGTGCCCGCCGATCCTCGCTTCGACAGCCAAACCGTGTCGAAGTTCATCAACAACCTGATGACCCGGGGCAAGAAGAGTACGGCCGAGCGGGTCTTCTACGGGGCGATGGACATCATCGAGGAGCGGACCGGGCAAGCGGGGGTCGCCGTGTTCAAGCAGGCGCTCAACAATGCCAAGCCCGCCGTGGAAGTGAAGAGCCGCCGGGTAGGCGGTGCGTCGCTGCAGGTGCCGGTGGAAGTCCGGCCCGATCGCCGGACGGCGTTGGCCATGCGGTGGATCATCGGGTTCACCCGCCAGCGCACCGAGCGCACGATGGCGGAACGCCTCGCGGCCGAATTGATTCTGGCCTCCAAGGGCGACGGGAACACGATCAAGAAGAAGGAAGACACGCACCGGATGGCCGAAGCCAACCGTGCATTTGCCCATTACCGTTGGTAACACAACCCTGAACCGGCCGGCCCGGAGCGTGCTCCGGCGGCCATGAGACATCGGACCACGTGACGCGAAGGCCGCGTTCACCTCTGGTCCTCAACGGCACAACGCGTGGGGCCACGGCTGGCCCCGCATCCTGGGCCACGGCCCGGATGAGGCGCGGAGCGAGACCGCCCGGCATGCCGGGGCCTGGTCGCCCCGCTTTTTCGCTGCTTAGAGACGAGATATGCCACGTACGACACCGCTCACGCACTATAGGAATATCGGCATCATGGCGCACATCGATGCCGGGAAGACGACTACGACTGAGCGGATCCTGTATTACAGCGGGAAGAGCTACAAGATGGGTGAGGTCCATGAGGGCGCTGCCACCATGGACTGGATGGAGCAGGAACAGGAGCGGGGTATCACCATCACCAGCGCTGCCACGACCTGCTTCTGGACCCGACTCGGCATCCAGCACCGCATCAACATCATCGACACCCCGGGCCACGTCGACTTCACCGCCGAAGTCGAGCGGTCGCTTCGGGTGTTGGATGGGGCGGTGGCCATTCTGGATGCGGTCGGCGGGGTCGAGCCCCAGACCGAGACGGTGTGGCGGCAGGCCGACCGGTACGGCGTCCCGCGGATCGTGTTCGTCAACAAGATGGACCGGGTCGGCGCGGATTTCGACCGGTGCCTGGGCATGGTGCGCGATCGGTTGGGGGCCAGGGCCTTCCCCATTCAGTACCCGCTCGGCGCGGGGGAGCTACACACCGGACACATCGATGTCATTCGCCGGGTGGAGGTGGTGTTCGACGCCGAATCACTGGGTGCCAAATTCGTCGAGGGCCCGGTGCCGGACGCCCTCATCGAGAAGGTGGAGGAGCTCCGTCACGAATTGGTCGAGACCGCGCTCGAGCACGACGACGCCCTGCTGGAACGCTACTTCGCGGGCGAGGAGTTGAGCGAGCAGGAGATCCGAAGCGCCGTCCGCAAGGCCACCTTGGCGGGCGGGCTGGTGCCGGTGCTCTGCGGCGCCGCCTTCAAGAACAAGGGCGTGCAGGCGCTGCTCGATGCCGTCGTGGACTATCTCCCGAATCCCGAGGATGTCCCCGCCATCAAGGGTCACCTGCCGCAGCACGACGAGACCATCGCAGAGCGGGTCACCTCAGACGACGAGCCGTTCGCCGGCCTGGCCTTCAAGGTGGCGACCGATCCGTTCGTCGGGCGGCTGACGTTTTTCCGGGTGTATTCGGGCTCCCTCAAGTCGGGGAGCTACGTCTACAACAGCACCAAGGACAAACGGGAGCGCGTCGCCAGGCTCCTCCAAATGCATGCCAACAAGCGGGAAGAGATCGAGGAGGTCATGGCGGGCGACATCGCCGCTGCGATCGGCCTGAAGGACACCGGCACGGGCGACACGCTGTGCGACCAGGAGAAGCCGATCATCCTCGAGGCCATGCGCTTCCCGAACCCAGTGATCGACGT
>JBFGLJ010000048.1:0-16360 GCA_041576235.1 Gemmatimonadales bacterium
CGCCGACGAGCCCCAACGCCGACAGCGCCTGCATCCGGACCCCGGCGTGTGCGTCGTCGACGTGGAGCCGGAGAAAGGCGCCGAGGGGGGGAGAAGCGTCGTCATAGCTCGCCAGGGAACGGATGGCCTGGATGCGCACGCCGGCATCCTCGTCGTCGGCCGCTTGCTTCAAGAGTTCGATCACCCCGTCCTCGGCCAATCCTTCCGAGGCGATGTAGGACTGCGTGAGCGAGCGCGCCGCCGCGTGCCTCACGGGTGCATAGGGGTCTCGAAGGGCATCCAGAAACCGCGCGGAGGCGCCAGCGGGTCGGAGCCGTCCGAGGCTATAGAGGATTCGCCACCGGAGGTCGTCGTCGGTGGAGTGAAGCGCGATGAGGTCATTGCTGGGCGCGTGGTCGCCCAGCCTCCACGCCTCGAGCGCGGCTTGGCGGAGCGGCTGATCCGGTTCGGTGGTGATGGTGGCCGTGCCTCGAATGAGGGCCGCGATGAAATCGGCTGCTACGGGTCCACCGATCTTCGCCAGGGCGGTGACGGCCTCGGTGGCGGCGTTGGAGGCCAGGGGTGGCTGGGCCTGGAACCGTTCGACAATCAGTGGTGAGGCCGTGGAGTCGCGCATCAGCCCGAGCGCAAAGAACACCGACGCCTGGACCAGGCTGTCGGGATCGGTGAGGGCGTGGACGAGCAAGTCGAGTCCGGCCGGGTGTCCAATGCGGCCGATGGCGAGTGCAGCGGAGCGCCGGACCAGTGGTTCGGGCGAATGCATCCCCGCGCGCAGGGTGCCATGCGCCCAATGACGGGCGTCCTCAGCCGCAAGGATGGGTGCGACGGCCTCGACCAGGGCGTTGTCTTGCGCCGCGAGGCGCGCGGGCCAGGCCCCCCCCCCGCCGCCCCCGCAAGGTGGCCCGAGCCCAGCACCATGAAGCCCGCCGCACGCCGCAGGCGCGCGAACGCACGGAAGGGGTCGAGGCGCACCCGACGGCCTCTAGAGGGGAACGGGGGAAGGTGCGGCCGAGAGGGCCGCCATCACGGTGGCCGGCATGCGCGTCGGACTCATGTCCTGGTTGAGACAGACCATGTTGGTTTCCGCCTTGGCCAGGAGTGTATCGGTGTCCGCGTTCTCGATGGCGTATGCGAAGAGGACCCGCCGCGACCCGAGGTCCCGGACCCAGCACCGAATCCGCACGAGATCGTCGTAGCCAGCGGGTTTCAGATACCGGACCTTGAGTTCGGCCACGACGAGGCGGTAGCCCATATCTTCGATGTCCCGATACCGCATGCCGCGGGTTCGGAGATACTCGGTGCGCGCCATGTCGAGCCAGACCACATGGCGTGCGTGATAGGCCACCCCCATACGATCGGTTTCGGAATAGTTTACGCGGACGGTGATGTCCGTGGCGTTCGTCATGGGCGAAGTCTCGTCGCATGCCAATGGAAAGTCAAACGGGGCAAGCGCTTGCAACGCGCACCTCCAGTCCGGTATCTTCGGCTCGTGCTTGGTCACCAGCTGGTCGTTGTCGCGGACGCACACCTCGGCTCGGCCCCGCCCGAGGTCGAGGGCGCCCTCCTCTCGTTTCTCGATTCCGTCCCCACCCTCGGGGATTGTTGCCTCATCAACGGGGACCTCTTCGATTTCTGGTTCTCCTACCGGCGGGTCATCCCCCGGAGGGGGTTTCATGTGGCGGCGGCCTTGGCTCGGCTCGCCAAGCAAATGCCCGTGGTTCTGATCGGCGGCAACCACGATCGCTGGGGCGAGGACTTCTGGCAGAAGGACCTCGGCATCGCCTTCCACCCCTTGGAGGCGAGGTTTTCGGTTGGCAGCCGGCGGGTCTTGGCGGTCCACGGGGACGGCCTGACCGAGCAGCGCTGGTCGGCCGAGTTCATGTATCATCTGACCCGCAACCGGCTCACGATCGGGCTGTGGAAGGCCATGCATCCGGACATCGGATTCTGGTTGGTCGACAAGATGAGCCGGGGTCTCGGCTATGCCACCCGTGACGGCAAGGTCTTGGACAAGGCGGCGCGGGAACAGCGCGCCTGGGCGGAGAAGAAGCTCGGGGAGGACCGAGAAACGGGAATGGTGGTGATGGGTCACACCCATCGAGCCGCATTGACCGAGCCCTTCGCCGACCGCTATTACCTCAATCCGGGGGCCTGGATGGACGGGTATCGCTACGCCATCGCCACCGAGGCCGGCGCCACGCTGTGCGAGTACGCCCCGGCCTCTTAGCCCGGTCCTAGCCCAGCGGGACCACTTCGACCTTCGCCAGCCGCTCGCCAACGAAACGCGAACCCACCTCCAGGAAGCGGCGCTCGTCGTCGCTGACGGCGAAGCGGTGGCTGCCCAGCCCGTCGGACGCCGCTTCGATCCCGGCGGCGTTCAAGGCCTGGCGCACCGCCTTGGCGGTCTCGTCCGCGCTATCGATCAAGACGACCGCGTCTCCCAAGACCCGGCCGAGGAGCGGCTTGAGCAAGGGGTAGTGGGTACACCCCAAGACCAGCGTGTCGAGACCGTCGCTCATGAGGGGGCCCAGGTATTCGCGGGCGATGAGTTCGGTCGCGGGATGCTCGAACCATCCCTCTTCGACGATCGGCGCAAACAGCGGGCAGGCCGCCGGCTTGACCGTGACCCCTGGCGCCAGGGCCGAGAGGGCCCGCTGATAGGCGCCGCTCTCGATGGTCCCAGCGGTGCCGATCACGCCGATCATGCCGCCCCTCGTGACCGCGGCGGCGGCTCTGGCACCCGGCTCGATGACCCCAATGACCGGGATCTCGGTGCGCTCCTGCAGGACCCCGAGCGCGTGCGCCGAGCTGGTGTTGCACGCCACCACGACCGCCTTGACCTCTTGGGCGAGGAGCCAGTCGAGGATCTCGAGGCTGTACCGCCGGACCGTGGCTGGGGACTTGGGCCCATAGGGCACCCTCGCGGTGTCGCCGAAGTACACCGTCGATTCGTGAGGGAGGCAGTGAAACAAGGCCCGGGCGACGGTCAGCCCGCCGATGCCGGAATCGAAGATCCCGATTGGGGCTGCGTTCACGGTCGCGGCAACGGGATGGAGACGTGGCCGCCGATGCCATCGGGGAGCGCCCTCAGCTTGATGTCGCCCGGGAAGTCCCAGAGGTGGGCCGACACGTAGGCTTCGAGGCCGGCGAAGAGGTGGTTGAACACCAGCAGGGTGAGCCAATCTTCAAGTTCCTGCTTCTTCGATTCAACCCTGCTGGAGTTGGTGCGTTCGAGATAGCCCAGCTCGTGGCTCGCTTTGATGCTCATGCCCAGGGTCACTCCCTCCCACAGAATGAAGATCCCGCCGGTGAGCTTGCGATCGAGCTTGGCCTGGCCCCACCCCGGTACCAGGAGGGAGCGGAAGAACGCCCCCATGGGCGAGACGGGTCTCTTGGGTCCGGTCGTGTCCTGCTGAGCCGCCGGCGGGACGCGATCGGACGGGACGGCGGCCTCGCCCTCTTGGGCCGCCAGCGCCGATGAGACCAACATGGTCGAGAGGAGGCCTGCCGCAAGACGGGCGCGCACGCTGGGGTGCCCGGAGGGGCGGGGGCGGGTGGCGGGAGCGTGTGGGAATCGAACCCACCAGAGCCGTCGAGGACGTCTCCGTCGCGGTTTTGAAGACCGGCCGAGCCACCAGGCCCGATCCGCCCCCAGGGACATCGCTACCCGCTCCGTGCCCGGGCGGCCACCGCGTCGATCTCCACCCGCACCCCCTTGGGCAAGCCGGCCACTGCCACGGTGGAGCGGGCCGGCCGGTGGCTGCCGAAGGCCCGGGCGTAGGCTTCGTTCATCGCCGGAAAGTCTCCCATATCCACAAGATACACCGTTGTCTTCACAACCTGGGTGAGGTCTGAGCCCGCCGCCCTGAGCACGGCTTCGAGGTTCGTCAGGACGCGGGCGGTTTCGGCGGCCACGCCACCGCTCACCACCCGCCCGGTTCCGGGATCGAGCGCGATCTGGCCGGCGGTGAAGATGTAGTCTCCCGAGAGGGTCGCCTGGCTGTATGGCCCGATGGCGCCCGGGGCATGGGCGGTCTCAACGTACTCAATCGGCATGGGGTCCCTTCCTAGAAGAGTCCTTCGATCTTGCCGTCTCGATGAATGCGGATGGCCTCCGCCGACGGCACCTTGCTGAGACCGGGCATGGTCATGATGTCGCCCGCGAGCGCAACCACGAAGCCGGCACCAGACGAAGGATAGACATCGCGGATGGTGATGCGGAAGCCGCTGGGCCGCCCCAGCTTGGCCGGGTCATCGGTAAAGGAGTATTGGGTCTTCGCGATGCACACGGGGGTATTGCCCATCCCGATCCCTTCGAGCTGCGTGATGGCCTTGTCCGCCTTGGCAATGAACTCGACGCCATCCGCGCCATAGACGCGGCGCGCGATGGTCTCGATCTTCTCTCGGATAGGGCGATCGGCGTCGTACAGGGGGCGAAACTGGGCCTTGTTTTCCTCGAGGGTGGCCAGGATCTCTTGCGCAACCGCCTCGCCGCCTTCCCCGCCCTTTTCCCAAACATCGCTGAGCGCCGCCCGGGCGCCCGCCTTCTTGGCGGCGTCCATGACCGTGTCCAGCTCCTCGGGGCTGTCGGTCAAGAACCGATTGACGGCCACGATGACCGGTACCCCAAACTGTTGGACATTGGCGATGTGGGCCTCGAGGTTGACCAGGCCCCGGCGGAGCGCCTGGACGTCGGGGGTCTTGAGCGCGTCCTTCGAGACACCGCCGTGCATCTTGAGCGCCCGCACCGTTGCCACCAGCACCGCGGCCTCTGGCTCGAGCCCTCCGGCCCGGCACTTGATGTCGAAGAACTTCTCCGCCCCAAGATCTGCCCCAAAGCCGGCCTCGGTGAGGACCACATCGGCGAGGGACAGACCCAGGCGTGTGGCCGCGATCGAATTGCATCCGTGGGCGATGTTGGCGAACGGGCCGCCGTGAACCAGGGCGGCTCCGCCCTCGAGGGTCTGCACCAGATTGGGCAGGATGGCGTCCTTGAGGAGCAGGGTCATGGCGCCGGCCGCCTTGAGATCGCCGGCGGTTATCGGCTGGCGGCCCCGGGTGAAGCCGACGATCACGCGTCCCAGCCGGCTCTCGAGATCGGCCAGGTCCGTGGCCAGACAGAGGATGGCCATCACCTCGCTCGCCGGGACGATGACAAACCGGTCTTCCCGCGCAATCCCGCCGTTCAGCCCGCCCAACCCGACCACGATGTGCCGGAGGGCGCGGTCATTCATGTCCATGGTTCGGGGCCAGGTGATGCGTCGGGGATCGATCTCCAGGGCGTTGCCCTGGTGGATGTGGTTGTCCAGCATGGCCGACAGCAGGTTGTTGGCCGACCCGATGGCGTGGAAGTCCCCGGTGAAGTGCAGGTTGATCTCGTCCATGGGGACGACCTGGGCGTACCCCCCGCCGGCGGCCCCGCCCTTGATCCCGAACACGGGGCCCAAGGACGGCTCGCGCAAACACACGACCACCTTGGCTCCCAAGCGTCTCAGGGCCTGGCTCACCCCAACCGTGACGGTCGACTTCCCCTCGCCGGCAGGCGTGGGACTGATGCCGGTCACCAGCACCAGACGGCCGCGCGGGGTCCGCTTGGCGATGGCCGTGGGCGTGATCTTGGCCTTGTGGCGGCCGTAGGGCAGGATCTCATCGGCTGTGAGGCCGAGTTCGGCCGCGACGTCGGCGATGGGACGGAGTGTTGCGGCTTGGGCGATGTCGATATCAGACGGGACAGTGCTCACCGGGGTGATCGTCCTCCGCTCGGGGGTGGGCGTGATTCGTTGGTGCGTGTCAGGCTTGGTCGGCGAGCGCGGGTGCGACCCGCTTCCCGAATATCCGCCGGGCGTTGGATCCGGTGGCGGCGATCAGCTCGGTTGGCGCCATATCGCGGACGGCGGCCACCCGCTCCGCCACGCGCACCACGAAGGCGGGCTCGTTCCGTTTACCGCGGTGGGGCACCGGCGCCAGGTACGGCGCGTCGGTCTCGACCAGGACGCGGTCGAGCGGTGTTTCGCGAACCGCGTGATCGAGCTGCCAGTTTCGGAACGTCACCATTCCGCTGAACGACACATAGTGATCGAGATCGAGGCCCGCTCGCAAGAGCGTGTCGCCGCTGGAGAAGGAATGGAGGATCGCCGGCACGGTCGGGTAATTCCCGAGGATCGCCGCCACGTCGGCGTCGGCCTCGCGGGCGTGAATCACGGCGGGGAGGCCGACCTCGCCGGCAAGCGCCATCTGGGCATCGAAGACCCGGCGTTGCATGTCGCGGGGCGAATGATCGTAGTGATAGTCCAACCCGATTTCGCCCACCGCGACCACCCGGTCATCGGCGGCACGCTCACGCAACCACGGGCCGGAGCCGGGCTTCCAGGAGGCCGCGTCGTGGGGGTGGACGCCGACGGTGACCGAGAGCCGCTCCGCCGCGTCGGCGGCCGCCAATTCGAGGGCCAGTGTCACGGCCTCCGTGGACTCGCCGATGATGACGATGTGGCCGACGCCGCTCGCCCAGGCGCGCTCGAGCACGGCCCGGCGATCGTCCTCGAAGGCCGGATCGCCCAAGTGGCAGTGGCTGTCGACCAGCACCCGTTAGGCCACGGCTTGGGGTCTGGCGGCGCGTTTCTTCTTGCCGGTGCCCTTGACGCCGCGGACATCGGCGCCGGGCCAGCGGCGTTCGATGGCCAGGAGGATGGGCGACGCGACGAAGATCGAGGAATAGGTCCCGACGATCACGCCAAACGTCATGACGAGGGCGAACGGGCGGACTACCCCACCCCCGAAGGCCACGAGCGCGCCTAGCGCACCGATCGAGGTCCCCCCCGTCAAGACGGTTCGGGGGAGGGTTTCGTTGATGGATCGATTGAGGATGTTGATGAAGTTCTCGCGCTTTGATTTGCGCAGGTTTTCGCGAACCCGGTCGAAGATGACGATGGTGTCGTTCAGCGAGTACCCGACGGTGCTCAGGATCGCCGCCACGACGAAGAGGCTGACCTCGATCCGGAAGGCTCCCATGAAGGCGATGGTAGCGATGATGTCGTGGGCGGTCGCGGCGACGGCGGCCGCCCCGAACCGCCACTCGAAGCGATACCAGAGGTACACCAGCACCGCAACGAACGACAACAGGATGGCCAAGACCGCCTTGTGGCGGAGCTCGCCGCCCACCTTGGGGCTCACGGCCCCGGTCGACTGGATGGTGTACTCGCCCGCCCCCACCGCGACGTCGAGCGCTTGGGACACCGCAACCGTCGTGGCTTGGGTATCGTCGGCGTCGGTCCCGGCCTTGGCGACCCGGGCACGGATGTTGAACTCCCGGTTCGACCCGAACGACTGGATCTCCGCTCCGGTGATCCCATTGAGCTCGAGTTGTGAACGCAGGACCCCCACGTCGACTGGTTCAACCGTCTCGATCTGGACCAGTGTCCCGCCGGTAAACTCGATGCTGTAGTTCACCCCCCGGAAGAGCATGATGATCAAACCGGGGATGATAATGGTGCCTGATATCAGAAATGCGAACCGGCGGCGACCAAGAAAGTCGTAGTTCGCGTTGGCGAAGAGTCTCATGGCTAGATGCTCAGGGTGGTCATGGCCGGCTTCCGCTGGAGCCAGATCATGAAGAAGGTACGAGTGACGAAGATGGCGGTGACCATCGAGGCGATGACCCCAATGATGAGGGTCACGGCGAACCCGCGCACCGGCCCGGTCCCGAACTGGAAGAGGAACATGGCCGTGAGCACCGTACTGACGTTCGAGTCGATGATGGCGCTCATCGCGTGGTTGAAGCCCTCCTGGACCGCGAGACTCACGGTCTTTTCGGCGGCGAGCTCTTCCCGGATCCGCTCGAAGATGAGCACGTTGGCATCGACCGCGATGCCGATGCTCAAGACGAGGCCGGCGAGTCCCGGGAGGGTGAGGGTGGCGTCGATCATCGAGAGCCCGCCCAGGGTGAACAGGATGTAGAAGGCCAGCGCAACGATGGCCAGGATCCCGGCCAGGTGGTAATACGCCACCATGATCACGATGACAAACAGGGTGCCGATGATTCCGGCGAGGATGCCCGCCCGGATCGCGTCCTGCCCGAGGCTGGCGCCCACCTGACGTTCCTCGACGATCTTGAGCGGCACCGGCAGGGCACCGGCCTTGAGGGTCAGCGCCAGGTCGCGGGCCTCCTGGATCGTCTTGTTCCCCAGGGTGATTTGCCCCCGCCGGTCGATCCGGCTTTGGATAACCGGCGGGCGTCCCTGCACGCGCCCATCCAAGAGGATGGCCATGTAGTCGCCGATGTGGGCTTGCGTCTGCCGGCCGAACTGCCGTGCCCCACGACGGTCGAGGTCGAAGGTGACGATGGCGCCTTGGGTCAGCGGGTCGAGCCCCGCCTGGGCATCCACCAGCCGCTCGCCGGTGATGATCGGGTCATCGTCCAACACGTAGAGGAACCGGTATGCCTGGACCCCGACGCTGGTCGGCTCGGCGGCCCACCGGTACTCCAGGCCTCGCGGGAAGAGCCGGGCAATCTCAGGGAGCCGCAACAGACTGTCGACTCGGGCATAGGCGGTCTCGATGACCATGTACTCGCCGGGCATGGGAGACACGCCGGCGCCGATCGCTGGGAGAATCAGCGAGCTCAGCACCCCGCCCACCACCGCGGTGGTGGTGTCTTGCTGCCCGCCGGCGGTGTCGGCGCCCAGGAGCTGCTGCACCGCCGATGGCGCCGCCGGGGCGTCCTCGCCGCCGGAGACCCCGAGCGTCTGGAGGGTCCGGTCCATGGAGGGGAGTGCCTTCTCGAGGGCACTGGTCTCGTCGGTGATCTTGAACTCCAGGAAGGCCGCTTTTTGCACCACGGCCTTGGCCCGGGCGGGGTTGTCGATGCCCGCCAACTCGACCACGATCCGCTCATCTCCCACCTTCTGAATCACCGGCTCCTCGACGCCGAACTCGTCGATCCGCTTTCGGAGAACGGTCAGGGCCAGTTCCAGGTCTCGCGCCGGGTCGGTGGAGACCCGATTCGACTCGTCCAACTCCAAGCCGAGGTGCATCCCTCCCTGGAGGTCGAGGCCTTTCTTGGGCGGCACCCGGCGCACGGTGTCGCTGATGACGGCACCGGTCTCGGTCCGTACCCGAATGACGGTGGTGCGCGGCAACAGGTTGTACGCGCTGACGGCGACCATGATGCCGATCACGATGAGGCGATTTCTGAGCGAAGCGAACATCGTTAGAACTCGAGAGGTTGAGACGCCAGGGCGTCGGATTCGGACCGGGCCAGCACCGCCGTGGCCTGCTGGCGATCCAGGCCCAATTGTGCTTTGAGGTCGGCGGGGGAGGCGAACCGTTTCACGTCGCGGAGCCGCTCGACCCACTCCACTTTGACCCACTCGTCGTAGAGATCACCGTCGAAGTCGAACAGGTGCACCTCGAGCAGGCGATGGTGATCCGCAAAGGTCGGGCGCGTGCCTTGGTTCATCATGGCGCCGAGCCGTCCTCCCCGCCACTCGACCCAGGCGGCGTAGACGCCGTCAGGAGGCAGCAACTTGCGCTCCGGCACCGCCCCCAAGTTGGCGGTCGGCACTCCGATGGCTCGGCCCCGGCCCGCACCCGTGACGACTCGCCCGGTCACGTGGTAGCGGCGCCCCAGCAGGAGCGCCGCCGTCATGAGGTCCCCGCCGGCCACGGCCCGCCGGACCTGGGTGCTCGAAACCGGGTGGCCGCCGGTCTCGACCGGGCCGATGACGTCGACCTCGAATCCGTCCGACGCGCCGAGTCGGCGCAGGGTTTCGACGTCGCCGCTTCGTGCCTTCCCGAACCCGTGGTCGTGCCCAATGACCAGCTCCCGCATTTGGCACCGGCCGACGAGGACCTCGCGGACGAATTCCGCCGGCGTCATCTCGGCCAGCCGACGGTCGAACCGGAGGAACACCGCATACCCCAGGTCGGTTTGCGCCAAGATCTCGCGCCGCTCCGGGCCCGTCGTCAACAACAGCGGTGCAGCATGCGGGTTCACGACCTCCAGCGGGTGGGGCTCGAAGGTCACCAGGACGCTCGGGCGGCCACTCGCCTCGGCACGGCGGGCAATCTCATGGAGCACCGCCTGGTGTCCCAAGTGCATCCCGTCGAACGAGCCGACGGTGACCACCGTCCCGTTGGGCAGCGGAGGAAGAATCGGACTCATGGCGCGTCCAGGACCACCTTGGGTTTGAGCCATCCCTGCTCGGCCGTTGCCACGGCCACCACCAGATCGCCCTCCATCAGCAGGACCGGGCCCTCGAGCGGCGCCGGCGGGGCGGGGGCGGGGGCGGGGGCGGCCACCGGCTGCCCGTGCACCACCTTGGCCCGGGCGGCCCGGTCGAGCTCGACGGCCGGCAGGTGGCCGAGCACGGCCCGGGGCGGGAGAAGCGGCGTTTCCCCCGTGAGGTCCTCGACCGACACGGCGCGCTCCACCCGGAGCGCGCCGATGGCCTCGCGCCTGAGCGCCGTCAGGTGTGCCCCCACACCGAGCCGCTCACCCAGGTCCCGCGCCAGCGCCCGGATGTAGGTGCCGGCGCTCACGGTCGTCCGGAACGTGACCGCCGGGGGGTCGAACGTCACCAGCGTCATCTCGTGGACCGTGACGTCGGTCTCCGCCAGGGCGACCGCCTCACCGCGACGAGCCTTGCGATGGCTTCGCTCCCCGCCGACGGACTTGGCCGAATACACGGGCGGGCGTTGCCGTCCGGCGCCCGTGAACGCGGCCAGTGCCGCACCGACCAGCTCCTCATCCAGGCCGGCGGTATCGATCGTCTCCCCCAGCGGGTCACCCGTTCGGTCATCGGTTGTGGTCCGCACCCCCAGCCGCGCCGTCGCCACGTAGGTCTTGGCCTGAGACGAGACGAACCGCGCCAACCGGGTCGCACGCCCAAGGAGGATCACCAACAGCCCGGTGGCGAAGGGATCGAGTGTGCCCGTGTGTCCGACCGATCGCACGCCGTAGACGCGCCGAACCCGTGCCACGACGTCGTGTGATGTCGGTCCGGCCGGCTTGTCCAAGAGCAGGGCCCCCGCCCCCGCCCCCGCCCTGGCTGCCGCTTCCGCGCCCGTCAGCCTGCATCCTCCGTGTGCAGGTCTTGAAGCAATGCGTCGATCCGGGCTGCATGTTCCAGCCCGCGATCGATCTGCATGTGCAGCTCGGGAACCGTGCGGATCGACAGGGCGCGGGCGAGCCGACTGCGGAGGAACCCTGAGGCGCTGGTGAGGCCTGCGAGGGCGCGATCCTTGGCGGCCTCATCGCCTGGGACGGCCACCAGGATGGTCGCGTGCGAGAGATCGTTGCTGACGCGGACCGCGGTGACCGTGGCAAAGCCGATCCGGGGATCGCGAACGTCCTTGGTGATGGCGTCGGCGATGACCTGGCGGATCGTTTCGGCCACCTGCTCTGGGCGCCGGGAGCCGCGCCTCATCGGTACACCGTCGCGGTATCGATCACTCGCACCCCGTCCCGCGAAGCGATCATCCGATCGGCGCTCCGCAGGGTTTCCTCGACCACCGTACGGCTGGATCCGATCGTGGCACACGCAACCTCTGCACGCTGCCAGCGATCCTGATGATCCGTTTCCGCCACCGTGACGTTCAGCGCTCGGCGCAGGTCGGCCTTGAGCGGTTTCAGCATGCTCCGCTTCTCTTTCAATGAGCGACAGCCGGGGAGCTGCAGTTCCCACACGCGCACCCCCACGAGCATCTAGACCACGCCGGCCGAGGCCGACGACTCGAGCGTGCGCCGGACCTCTTCCATCTTATAGGACTCGATGAGGTCGCCGACCTTGACGTCGTTGAAGTTCTCGATGGCAATGCCGCATTCGAGCCCCTCACGGACTTCCTTCACATCTTCCTTGAAGCGCTTGAGGCTCGAGATCTGACCCTCGTATACCGATGTCCCATCGCGCACCACCCGGACCTTCGCCGTGCGATCGATGACCCCCTGGCGCACCGCGCACCCGGCAATGGTGCCCACCTTGCTCACTTTGAACAGCTGGAGGATCTCGGCCTCGCCCAGGACAATCTCCTTTTCCTCGGGCTTGAGCAGACCTTCGAGGGCGTTGCGGACGTCTTCCACGGCTTCGTAAATGACGCGATAGGTGCGCACGTCGACGTGTTCCCGCTCCGCCGACGCCCGCGCATTGGAGTCTGGACGCACGTGGAAGCCTAGGACAATCGCGCCAGAGGCCTTGGCCAGGAGCACATCACTTTCACTGATGGCCCCAACCCCCCGGTGCACGACATCGACCCGGACCTCATCGGTGGAGAGTTGGGCCAGCGCGTCGGCCAGCGCCTCGGCCGGACCACCCTGGTCGGCCTTGATGATGATCCGGAGCTGGCTCACCTCGCCCTCTTGCAAGGCACGGCTGATGTCCTCAAGCGTTCCGCCGCGTCCGGTGCGGCGGTTCTGGGCTTCCCGCTCGAGCCGCTGCCGCTTTTGGGCGATCTCACGCGCTTCGCTCGCATCGGCCACGCCGATGAAGGCGTCGCCCGCCGAGGGCACCCCATCGAAGCCGAGAATCTGCACCGGGATCGACGGGCCGGCTTGGTCGACGTTCTTGCCACGCTCGTCGAGGAGCGCTCGCACGCGCCCGCTGAAGCTCCCGCAGATGAAGTCGTCGCCCACGCGCAGCGTGCCGCGCTGGACGAGGATGGTGGCGACCGGTCCCTTGCCCGGATCGAGACTGGCTTCGAGGACCGTTCCGGTGGCCTTGCGGTTCGGGTTGGCCTTGAGCTCGAGCAGCTCTGCCTGGAGCAGGACTTTCTCCAAGAGTTGGTCTACGCCGTCGCCGGTCTTGGCGGAGATGGCGGCCGAGAGGACCTGACCGCCGAATTCCTCGAGGACCACGCTGTGCTGCAGGAGATCCTGCATGGTCTTCTGTACGTTGGCGTTGGGGAGATCGATCTTGTTGATCCCCACCACCACCGGCACGCCGGCGTGCTTGGCGTGGCTGATCGCTTCGATCGTCTGCGGCATCACCTGGTCGTCGGCCGCGACGACGAGGACGACGATGTCGGTCACTTGTGCGCCGCGGGCGCGCATGGCCGTGAAGGCTTCGTGGCCAGGCGTGTCGACGAAGGTCATGTCGCGCCCGTCCGAGAGCTCAACGTGGTAGGCCCCGATGTGCTGCGTGATGCCTCCGGATTCACCAGCCACGATATTGGCCTTGCGGACGTAGTCGAGCAGCGAGGTCTTTCCGTGGTCCACGTGGCCCATGATGGTGACCACCGGCGGCCGCGGACGCAGGTCCTTCTCGGCATCTTCTTCGACCTCCGTGGCGAGCTCGGCTGCGTACTCGTCCTCACGCACCGCTTCGAACCCGAACTCCGACGCGATGAGTTCAATCTGATCGAAGTCGAGTCGTTGGTTCACGGTGACCATTAGACCGAGTTCTTTGAAGGCGAACTGCACGATTTGCGTCGCCGGGGCCTTCATGATATCGGCCAACTCGGAGACCGAGATGAACTCGTTGACGCGAATCCGCGTCCTCTCCTTCTCCCGTTCCTCCGCCAGCTTGCCTTCTTGCAGTTCGCGGAAGGTCGGCTCCCCGGACTTGGACGAACGGCCCCTGCGCGAGGCCTTCATCCCTTGCAGGGTCTTCATGATGTTGGCCTGCACGGCTTGCTGGTCGACCGCCGACCGCCGCCCCTTGCGGCCCTTGCGGCGTCCGCCCCGCTCCACACGCGCGCCCCTGGCGGGTCCGGCCGTTCTGCTGGTCGACGGCGTGGCCGGCGGCCCGCTCGAGCTGAACACGGGCTTGGGCCGCCGTACCGGCGTCGGGCGCGCCCGCCGGGGCGCGGCCGGTGCGGGCGTGGACGGCTCCGCCGTCTCTGGGGCCGCGGGAGCGACGGGGGCGCCGGACGCGGCGATTTCCGTGGGAGGCGCGGCGGCCTCCTCGGCGGCCTCGGTACCCGCTTCCACCGGAAGCGGAGGAAGATCCTTGAACAACTCCCGTGCTCGTTCCTCGATCGACCGGGGCTCCTCGGCGGCCGCGATATCGTCCGGGACCGGGCGCTTGCGCTCCAGCGCCGCCAGCTCGGCCGCCGCCCGCTTCTCTTCCTCGGCCTTGGCCTTGGCTTCCGCCTTGGCCATGTCGGCTGCGGTGCGGCGACGACGAATGGGCTTCGCGGCCTTCGGCTTGGCGGCGGACTTCTTGGCCGCCTTACGCCGTCCCTTCTTGACCTTCGTCTCGCCCGTGCGCTTCCGCTTCTCTCGCTCCCATCGTACCCGCACCTGCGCGACCTGATCGGTCTCCAAGGCGGACAAGTGGCTGCGCACGAAGACGTTCATCTCCCGGAGCAGCGTCAGCAGCTGCTCTGAGGTGATCCCAAACTCCGCCGCGAGATCATGCACTCTTGTCTTGGCCACGCTCACTCCTCCATTACTGCTGGGCGGTCTCAACATCGAGCCGTACGACTTCATCCGCGAGACCGCGGTCCCGCACCCCCACGACCATGACCGGCGGGCGGCCGAGCCGCTCACCGAGGCGCGCTGCCGTGGGCCCCGCGACCACCGGGACGTTCTTGGCCTGCGCCAGCCGGACCACCTTGTCCTGGGCGCGTTCACTCACGTCTTCCGCCGCGACGATGCAGCGGACCGTCCCGCTGCGAAGCGCCTCTCGCACAGCGCCGACACCGGTCACGAGATGGCCGGCCCGGTTGGCCAGTCCGATCAGGTGTCCCATGCGGTCCATCCCCTACTCCTGGGCCGGGGTCCGTTCCGGCTGGGGCTCGGCCTCGGCGGTCGCGGGTTCCGCGGCCGCCGGCTCGGCTTCCGGAGGCACGCCTTCATCGGCCGCCAGTTCCGCTGCCGCCTCCACCGCGGCCTCGGGGGCAGCCGGTGCCGCGGCCTCCGCGGCGTCAACGGGCGCGGCCGGCGCCGGCTCCTCTCCACTCTCTTCGGTCAACTCGCTCAGGAACGCCATCAATTGATCGGCCGCGTCGGGCGTCATCCCTGCGATCGCGGCGATGTCTTCCCGTTCCAGATCGAGAATGTCGTTTAGCATCTTGTAGCCCGCCTGTTCGAGCGTGGCGACAATAGGCGGCCCTAGGCCCTGGAGCTCGCTCAGGGGGACCTGGACAATGTCCTCCTCCGACGGGAGGGGTGCGAACAACGGCCCCTCGCCACCGCGCTCCAACCACTCGCGACTCGAGTAGAGGTCGATCTTCCACCCGATCAATTCCGACGCCAATCGCACATTCTGCCCGTTTCGGCCGATCGCCAGCGACAACTGGTCTTCGTCCACGACGGCTTGAATGGTCTTGTTCATGGAATCGGCGAAGACCTTGGCCACTCGGGCCGGGGCCAGCGCCAGCCGGGCGAATCGTTCGGGATCGGGGGACCACGGGACGATGTCGATGCGTTCGCCACCCAGTTCGTTGACCACCGCTTGGACACGGGAGCCCTTGAGGCCCACGCACGCGCCAACGGGGTCGATCGCGTCATCTCGCGAAATGACCGCCACCTTGGTCCGGCTGCCGACTTCTCGCGCAATGGCCCGAATCTCCACGATGCCCTGTTGGATTTCCGGCACCTCGAGTTCGAACAGCGCCTTCACAAACAACGGATCGCCGCGGGAGAGAATGAGGCGCGGTCCCTTGGGCGTCTCTTCCAGCTTCTTGAGCACCGCGCGAATGGTGTCCCCTTGATGGAAGCGCTCCCGGTGGTTCTGCTCCCGGTAGGGAATGATCGCCTCGGCTTCGCGAAACTGGTTGAGCATGATGACCAGCTTCCCGCGCTCGATCTGTTGGATCTCACCGGACAACAAGTGCCCGACCTTGTCGCCGAACTCCTCCCGAATCCTGGAGCGCTCGCCCTCGCGCACGCGCTGAATGATGCGCTGCTTGGCGGCTTGGACAGCCAGGCGCCCGAAGGCGGCAAAGGGGACCTCTTCCTCGAGCACATCCCCGATCTGGAACTCGGGGTCGGTATACTGGGCCTCCTCCAGATCGACCTGCCAGGCCGGGTCTTCCACCTCGTCGACCACTTGTCGGAGCCGCAGGACCTGAATCATGCCCTGCATTTCATCGACATTGAGTTCGAACTTGACCGTCGGCCCATAGGCGCGGACCAGGGCGGCCTGGATGCCGTCTCGAAGAAGATCGAGCAGCTCGCCCCGCTCAAGTCGTTTCGTCGCCGTGAGCTCACGGAACGCGGCCAACATTTCAGCCGAGCCTGTCATGTCATGACTCCCTACTACCGTTTTTGATATTTCGTCCAATCGACGACTAAGGTTGCTTCATCGATGTCCGCCAAGGCCAGGGTCACGGTGCGCCCATCGTTCAGCTCCAGCGACACATGCCCGTCATCTGGCGTTTCGAGAATTCGCGCCTGTTGCTTCCCGCCCAGTCCCGGCGCCCG